>JABFYH010000012.1 GCA_013361335.1 Gemmatimonadaceae bacterium
CCGGTGGCAGGACGACTTCGCGCTCGTGCGCGAGACCGGCCTGAACGCGCTGCGATACGGCCCGCCATACTACCTCGTGCACGCGGCGCCCGACCGCTACGACTGGTCGTACGCCGATACGCAGATGCATGCGCTGCGGGACATGAACATCACCGTCATCGCCGACCTGTGTCACTTCGGCGTTCCGTCCTGGCTCGGCGGATTCCAGGATCCCGCATTCCCCGTGTTGTTCGCGGAATACGCGCGTGCCTTCGCGCGCCGGTACCCGTGGATCCAGCACTTCACGCCGGTGAACGAGATCTTCGTCGGGGCGAGCTTCTCGGCGCTGCGCGGCTGGTGGAATGAATGCCAGTCCAGCGACGCCGCCTTCGTGCGCGCGCTGCGCAACATGTGCATGGCGCACGAGCTCGCGGTCGAGGCCATCCTCGCCGAGCGTCCCGACGCGATCATCGTGCAGGGCGAGTCCATCGAGCACTTCCATCCCGCGGGCCGCGCCGCGCAGCAGCAGGCGGACCGTTGGAACGCCATCAAGCATCTGTCGCTCGATCTCACGATGGGACACGAGCTCGCCCGCGGCATGGCGCAGTACCTCAACGAGCATGGCGTCACGTCCAACGACCTGAGCTTCTTCCGCGAGCGCCGCGCCGAGGGGCAGCGCTGGCTCGGCGTGGACTACTACCCGACCTGCGAGCATCGCATCACGTCGACGGGACGGCAGACGACCTGCCGCACGCCGATGGGCTTCAAGCGCCTCGCGAGCGCGTACTATCATCGCTACAAGGTGCCGATCTTCCACTGCGAGACGAACTTCGTGTCGGAGAAGGCGGTGGGCTGGCTGAATCACCAGTGGGCGGACCTGATGGCGATGCGCGCCGAGGGGATCCCGGTGACCGGCTTCACGTGGTACTCGCTCACCGACCAGATCGACTGGCAGCATGCGCTCCGCGTCGAGCGGAACGACCTGCACCCGGTGGGACTCTACGACCTGCACCGCAACATCCGCCCGGTGGGTCATCGCTACAAGGAGATCATCGCGCAGTGGCGCGGCCAGCTGCAGCACGGCGTGTCTGAGCAGGCCGCGACGCCGATGGCGAAGCGAGCGTAGCGAGCGGCGATCGCACCGTTCGAGGACGACGAAGCCCGGGGACCGCATGCGGTTCTCGGGCTTTGTCGCGGGCATAGCGTTTGCCCACCTCCACACTGCCGAGGCCGGGCCGACGACGGACCCGTCCATCACCGGCTGCGTTCATCACCAGACAACCCACCATGCCGAGCCCGCTCGCGATCACCCAGGCGGAAGACACGGGTGTGCCCATCGTCGTCCAGAGCCACCTCCGGTGGGACTTCGTCTGGCAGCGCCCGCAGCAGATTCTCTCCCGTGTGAGCGAGCGGCAGCGCGTGCTCTTCATCGAGGAGCCGATCTACCTCGACGACGTACGCACGCCGAGCCTGACGCTGACGCTGCCGATGCCGCATGTGTACCGTGCCGTACCGATGCTGCCCTCGGCGCTGCGCGACCGCTACGACGAATCGATCGCCGTCGTGCGTCAGCTGGTGCGCGCCGAGATGGCGCCGGGCCGGCCGCTCGCCGGCCTGTTCGACCGGCCGATCCAGTGGTTCTACACGCCGATGCCGGCGCCGGCGATGATCGGCGCCTTCGACGAGCGGGCCATCGTCTACGACTGCATGGACGAGCTGTCCAAGTTCCGCTTCGCGCCGACGGCGCTCGTCGATCGCGAGCGGCTGCTCATCGCCAGCGCCAACGTCGTCTTCACCGGCGGCTATCGCCTCTCGCAGTCCAAGCGCAAGCTGCACGACAACGTGCACTTCTTCGGCTGCGGCGTCGACGTGGAGCACTTCGCCCAGGCGCGCGACCGCGCCCTTCCCGTCCCGCAGACCATCGCTGCGCTGGGCACGCGCGTGATGGGCTACTACGGCGTGATCGACGAGCGGATCGACTACGAGCTGCTCGCCAAGCTCGCGCCGGCGTATCCCGATGCCGCGCTGGTGATGATCGGCCCGGTCGTGAAGGTGGATCCGCGCGAGCTGCCGCAGGCGCCGAACATCCACTGGCTCGGCCAGCGCCAGTACGACGAGCTGCCCGCGCACCTCAAGGGATTCGACGTCTGCCTCATGCCGTTCGCGCTCAACGAGGCGACGGAGTTCATCAACCCCACGAAGACGCTGGAGTACATGGCGGCGGCCAAGCCGGTCGTCTCCACCGCGATCAGCGACGTGCTGCACCACTTCGCCGATGCGGCGGAGGTGGGGATGTCGCACGACGAGTTCATCGCGGCCGTGGGCCGCGCGCTCGACCAGCCGGACGCCGAGCGCATCGCACGCGGCCTCACCATGGCGTGCAACACCACCTGGGATCGGGTCGTGGCGAGCATGATGCGCATCGTCCGCGAGGCGATGCACGCACGCGAGGCGCGCGCCACTCGCGTCGCCGCGGCGGCGGAGCTTCTCGCCACCGGCACCAACGGCCGGAGAGGTGCACGTTCGCCCCGTCTGGGCTTGATGACCGCGGGTGAAGGGTCCGGGGACTGACCCCGGCAGCGTCACGCGCCATGCGGCCTGACGTCGACGTCGCCAGCCCTGCCCTCGAGCTGTGGGCGGGCATGGAATGCACGATCAACCGGGTGGGCGACGTCCAGCGCGACCAGCTCGCGCTGGCCGGCCACTACGAGCGCGATCGGGACCTCGACCTGATCGCATCGCTCGGCGTGCGCACCATGCGCTATCCCATTCTCTGGGAGCGCATCGAGCGGGATACTGCGGGCGGACGACCATGGGACTGGACCGACGCGCAGATGCGGCGGCTGCGCGAGCTGGGCATCGATCCCATCGTCGGACTCGTGCACCATGGGTCGGGGCCGATGGATACCGACCTGCTCGACCCGCACTTTCCCGAGCGGCTCGCCGCCTTCGCACGGCAGGTGGCGGCGCGCTATCCGTGGGTGACACGCTTCACGCCGATCAACGAGCCGCTCACCACCGCGCGCTTCTCGGCGCTGTACGGCATCTGGTATCCGCATGCGCGCGACGACAGGCTTTTCCTGCGCGCCCTGCTCAACCAGATCCGCGCGACGTGCCGTGCCATGGCCGCCATCCGCGAGGTCACGCCGGGAGCGCAGCTCGTCCAGACGGAGGACCTCGGCTACACGCATTCCACACCGGCGTTGGCCGAGCAGGCTCGCTTCGAGAACGAGCGGCGCTGGCTCACCTTCGATCTGCTGGAGGGACGCGTCACCGAGTCGCACCCGCTTCGCGAGTACATGCGCTGGGCCGGCGTCTCCGATGACGAGATTGCCGACGCCGTGGGCGAGCGCTGTCCTCCGGCGCTGCTCGGCGTCAATCACTACGTCACGAGCGAGCGCTGGCTCGACGATCGGCTGGATGGATATCCGGCGCACACCCACGGTGGAAACCCGTGGCGCCGGTATGCGGACGTGGAAGCGGTGCGCGCCTGCCCGGAGCAGGCTCGTGGTCCGGCGTCCCTCCTCATGGAGGTGTGGGCGCGATACCAACGGCCGCTCGCCGTGACGGAAGCGCATCTCGGTTGCACGCGCGAGCACCAGCTCCGCTGGCTGCACGAGGTGTGGGGTGCGGCGCACGACGTCCGCAGCCGCGGGGCCGACGTCCGGGCCGTGACCGCCTGGGCTGCATTCGGCACCCACGACTGGAGCTCGCTCGTCACGGAGCTGCGCGGCGACTACGAGCCGGGCCTCTTCGACACCCGCGGCCGGCACCCACGTCCCACGGCACTCGCGACGATGGCGCGCGCCCTGGCGACGAGCGGACGCTTCGACCACCCCGCGCTCGCCGCGCCGGGCTGGTGGCGTGCAGCGCCGGCGGCCGACGGGTTCCCCGCCCCGATGGCGCCGCGCCGGGCTCACGGTCCGCGCTCGGTGCCGCGTCCGATCCTGATCACCGGCGCCCGCGGCACCCTCGGCGTGGCGCTCACGCGCAGTGCGGCGGAGCGCGGGCTCGTCTGCCGCGGCCTCTCGCATGGGGAGCTCGACGTCCGCGACGCCAGCGCAGTCGGCCGGATCCTGGACCAGATCCGTCCATGGGCGGTGGTCAATGCCGCCGGCTACGTGCGCGTCGACGACGCCGAGATCGACGTCGATTCCTGCCATCGCCTGAACGTGCAGGCGGCGGCCACGCTCGCCCGGTGCTGCGCCGACCGAGGCATCGGCTTCACCACGATCTCCTCCGATCTGGTGTTCGACGGCGCCAAGGGCGCGCCGTATGTCGAGAGCGACCGACCGGCACCGCTGGGCGTTTACGGCACCTCGAAGGCGAGAGCCGAGGCGCGCGTGCTCGCCATCGCGCCACGCGCCCTGGTCGTACGCACGGCGTGGTTCTTCGGGCCCTGGGACAACTGGAACTTCCTGACCACGTCGTTGCGTCAACTCGCCGAAGGGACGGCTGTGGTCATGGCGGACGACCTCGTGATCGGCCCGACCTACCTTCCCCATCTCGCGGACGCGCTGCTCGACCTCGTGATCGACGGCGAGCGCGGCATCTGGCATCTCGCGAACGCCGGCGGCGGCACCGTCGCCGACATCGTCCGACGGACGGCCGAGCGCGCGGGGCTGGATGCGTCGCTCGTGCAGGGCTGTCCGAGCGCGCGGCTCGGCTACCGGGCTCCGCGTCCGGCCGCGGCAGTGCTGGACAGCGAGCGTGGTCGCCTCATGCCGTCGCTCGACCGCGCGCTCGACTGCTACCTCGGCACACGCGCCTGGGAGCGCGTGGATGCCGAGGCGCTCACCGCATGACCTCAATCATCATTTCGAATAGATAGATGGAGCAGATCCGCACCACAGCACCGCGCCGTGACGGCGCCGCGAACGGCCAGGGAGCGCAGTCGCCTCGCATCGTGATCATCGGCGCCGGGCCCACGGGTCTGGCCGCCGGATACCGGCTGCGGGAGCTGGGGCACACCAACTTCGTCATGCTCGAGGCGCGGGAGAAGGTCGGAGGGCTGGCGTCGAGCGAGACGAGTCCGAACGGCTTCGTGTACGACATCGGCGGGCACGTGCTGTTCTCGCACTACGAGTACTTCGACAAGCTGTTCGACAAGCTGCTCGGCGACGAGTATCAGCTCCTGCTGCGCGAGAGCTGGGTGTGGATGTGCGACCGGTTCCTGCCGTACCCCTTCCAGAACAACATCAAGTACCTGCCGCGCGAGGTCGTCCTGGAGTGTCTGATGGGGCTGATCGAGGCGCAGCGCGAGCCGCTCGATCTCGCCCGCTTCCGCAACTTCGAGGAGCTGATCTACGGGGTGTTCGGCAAGGGGATCGCCAAATACTTCATGATGCCCTACAACTTCAAGGTGTGGGCGCATCCGCCGGCGATGATGAACAAGGAGTGGATCGGCGAGCGCGTCTCGGTCGTCGACATCGCGCGCGTGCTCGGCAACGTCGTGCTGGATCGCGACGACGCCGGCTGGGGGCCGAACTCCACCTTCAAGTATCCGCGGCACGGCGGCACCGGCGGGCTGTTCGCCCGCATGCAGCCGTACGTCCAGGACAACCTCCGCCTCGAGAGCCCGGTCGCCGGCGTGGACATCGAGGCGAAGGAGGTGCTGCTGCGCGACGGGTCGCGCGAGCGGTATGATATGCTTCTCAGCACGATGCCCCTCGATCTGCTGGTGCAGTCCATGTCGTCGGGAGAGGTGCCGCCCGTGGTGCGGGAGCAGGCGGCGCGGCTGCGGCATTCGGGGAGCCACATCGTCGGCGTCGGGCTCGAGCAGCCGGCCCCGTCCAAGAAGTGCTGGATGTACTTTCCGGAGGGGAGCTCCCCCTTCTACCGCGTCACCTACCTCTCCAACTATTCTCCGGAGGTCGTGCCCGACGCGAGCCGGAACTACTCCCTGCTCGCCGAGATCTCGCACTCGGAGTTCAAGCCCGACGATCGCGACACCGTGATCGAGCGGACGGTCCAGGGAATGGTGAACACCCAGCTGCTGAAGGACGCCGATCGCGCCGACATCGTGGATACCTTTCTCATCGAGCGGGACTACACGTATCCGACGCCGTCGCTCGAGCGCGATCCAGCGCTCGCCGTGCTGCACCCGTGGCTCGAGTCGCGCGACATCTACTCGCGGGGGCGGTTCGGCGCCTGGCGGTACGAGGTGGGCAACATGGACCACTCGGTGGCGCAGGGGGTGGAGTGGGTGAATCGCGTGATCCAGGGCGACGTGCAGAACGAGCTGACCTATCTGGCGAAGCGGGGGTGCTAGCGTGCAGGCGCCGGTGACCCACGCGCTGGTGCCCTGCGGCGGGCGCGGGACGCGCATGGCGTCCATCGCCCGCGACCTGCCGAAGGAGATGCTTCCGGTTGCGGGGCGTCCCGTCGTCGAGCACGTGGCGCGCGAGTGCGCGGCCAGCGGCATCACCGACCTGCTGGTCGTCGTGGCGCCGGGCAAGGAGTCGATCGAGGCGCACCTCCGGCCCCTCGCTGGAACGGCGGGGATGCCGGCGCACATCGAGTTTGCCGTGCAGCAGGAGGCGCGGGGCTTGGCGGACGCCATCCGCCTCGGTCGCGACTTCACCGCGGACGGGCCGATCGCCGTTGCGCTGCCCGACAACCTGTTCGTGGCCGACCGTCCCGCGTTGCGTCAGGTGATCGACGTCGCCTATGCGACCGGGAAGAGCACGGTGGCCGTGGTGGGGATCGCGGCCGAGGAAGCGTCGCGCCGTGGAGCGACCGCCGTGTACCGTGGCACGGTCGAGCCGCGCGGACAGTTCCGGATCACCCACATCCCGGACAAAGGCGCCAAGAGCGCGAGCTTCGACACGGGCGGAGCGGCGATGGCATACACCGGCGTGGGCCGCTACGCCTTCGGGGTGAGGCTCTGGCAGGCGATCGAGGAGGTGGACGACGCACTGCCGAAGGATCAGGAGCTCGACGACATCCCGGTGATGCAGCTCCTGCTGCACGGCGGGCTGCTCACCGGCTGTCTGATCCGCGGGGACTTTCTGGACGTCGGCGTGCCGGCCGGGTATCACGAGGCGAACGCGCGCCTGGCCTGAGCAGCGATGCCTCGCCGGCGTCAGGTCTTCCTGCTCTCCCCTGCCCGCTGCGACGGCGAGCGGGCGAGAGTGCTCCTCAATCCTGTCGCGACCTTTCCGCCGGCCGTGCGGCTGCGGACCGAGGGCGCGGAGCTGGGCGAGGTGTTCAGCTTCCTCAGTGGGCTGTACTTTCGCGGCAAGCTCGCGTACGCGCGGGCGTTTGCATACGCGCCCAGGGCCGTGCCGCCGGCGCTGGTGATCACGACGGATCGCGGGCTCATGCTGCCGGAGGATCGCGTCACGCGGGACGACCTGCTGCGGTTTGCGGAGGTCGACATCGCCGCGGGGGGCGCGCGTCATCGCGACCCGCTGCGGCGGGACGGTCAAGCGTTGTTGGAGAGGCTCCCCAAGACGACGCGCGTGGTGCTGCTCGGCAGCATCGCCGTGGGGAAGTACGTCGACTCCTTCCTCGACATCTTCGGGGAGCGGCTCGTCTTTCCGCTCGCGTTCGTGGGACGGGGCGACATGAGCCGGGGTGGGCTCATGCTGCGGCACGCGCGGTCGGGCGGGGAGCTGGAGTACGTGCCGGTGCTGGGGGCGGTGCGGCGCGGGAGGCGTCCTCCGAAGCTCGTGTAGCCACCGCACGGAGTGCCGGAACGCAGAACGGGCCGGCAGTCTTCGAGAGACCACCGGCCCGTTGATCATACGCGTGCGCTACCAGCGATAGTGCGCGAACGCCTTGTTCGCGTCGGCCATGCGGTGCGTGTCTTCCTTCTTCTTCACGGCGTTGCCCTCGCCCTTGGACGCGGCGATCACCTCGGCGGCCAGCTTCTCGGCCATCGACTTCTCGTTGCGGTCGCGCGAGTAGCTGATCAGCCAGCGCATGGCGAGCGCGGTGCGGCGCTCGGGACGGACCTCGACCGGCACCTGGTAGGTGGCGCCACCGACGCGGCGGCTCTTCACCTCGACGACCGGCTTGAGGTTCGTCAGCGCCTGCTTGAAGATGTTCACGCCCGGCTGGCTCGTGCGATTCTCGACGAGATCCATCGCGGCGTAGAAGATTCGCTCCGCCGTGCTCTTCTTGCCCTGATACATCAGGACGTTGATGAACTTGGAGACGGTCTGGCTGTCGTAGCGCGCATCCGGCAGGATGGTGCGCTTCACGGCACTCTTGCGGCGGCTCATTTCTTGGCTCCCTTGGCCGGAGCACCGGCCTTCGGCTTCTTCGTGCCGTACTTGGACCGGCTCTGGTTGCGGCCGTTCACCCCCGAGGCGTCGAGCGTCCCGCGGACGATGTGATAGCGCACGCCCGGGAGATCCTTCACACGACCGCCGCGAATGAGCACGATGGAGTGCTCCTGGAGGTTGTGTCCCTCGCCCGGGATGTAGGCGGTGACCTCGAAGCCGTTGGTCAGACGGACACGCGCCACCTTGCGGAGGGCGGAGTTCGGCTTCTTGGGGGTGGTGGTGTAGACGCGCGTGCAGACGCCCCGCTTCTGCGGGTTCGCCTTCAGCGCCGGCGCCTTTTCCTTCTTGGCGAGGTCGCGGCGCGACTGCCGGACCAGCTGGTTAATCGTCGGCATTCAACCTGATGATGTTCGTCGACCTGCTACATACGTGGATCGCCTCGGTCGAGGCGGCACGGAACAGACCCGTAAGCTAAGCCGGGCGAGGGGGTTGGGTCAAGCGGCCGGCACCCAGGGAAAGGGCGGGATACCGGCGCGCCCGTCCATCGGCAGGACGCGGTCGCAGCGGCTCGCCCCGCTTGCGCGGCCAACCCGGGCGCGTAGGATTGGCCGCTCGTCACGGCTCGAGCCGGACGAGACTCGGATCGTGCACGGCGCACCGCGTCGACGACGACGCATCCCGGCACGCCCCCCCACCGTCGGACCGCACCCACCCCCGTAGCGCCGCGCGGCCCGGCACCGTCGAGGACCCCACCATGAAGCGTTTGCTCACCCCGACCCTCGCCGCTCTGGCTCTCGCCGCGTGCAGCGACGCACCATCCGGCGTGGCCGGACCGGCGTCGCCGGAACGCCTGGCCACGCCGGCTGCGCCGGTGTTCACCAAGGCGGGCCGCGGCATCGAGGGCGACTACATCGTCGTCTTCAAGGATGCCGTCACCGACGCGCTCACCAAAGCCGACCAGAAGATCCTGCGCCATGGCGGCACGGCGAAGTTCAAGTACGACAAGGTGCTCAAGGGGTTCGCCGCCACCCTCTCGCCCGGCGCCGTGGCGATGCTCCAGAGCGACCCCGACGTCGCCTACATCGAGCAGGACGGCGTGATGGAAGCCTCGACCACGCAGAGCGGCGCGACGTGGGGGATCGACCGCATCGACCAGCGTGCGCGCCCGCTCAGCGGGACGTACACCTACACCTCCACCGGCGCGGGGGTCACGGCGTACATCATCGACACCGGGATCCAGACGAGCCATCCGCAGTTCGGCGGTCGGGCCGCGGCCGTGTACGACGCGATCGGCGACGGGCGGAACGGCCAGGACTGCAACGGCCACGGCACTCACGTCGCCGGGACGGTGGGCTCGGCGACGTACGGCGTGGCCAAGGGAGTCGCGCTCCGCGCAGTCCGTGTTCTCAACTGCTCCGGCTCGGGCTCCACCTCCGGCGTGATCGCCGGCATGAACTGGGTGGCGGCCAACCATGTCGCACGCGCGGTAGCCAACATGTCGCTCGGCGGCGGCTACTCGTCGTCCACCAACACGGCGGCCAACAACCTCGCGGCGAGCGGCGTGTTCCTGGCGGTGGCGGCGGGAAACAGCAGCGCCGACGCGTGCAACTCGTCGCCGTCGAGCGCGGCCAACACGACGACAGTAGCGGCGTCCACGAGCACCGACGCGCGCGCGTCGTACTCCAACTACGGGGGCTGCGTCGACCTCTACGCGCCCGGGTCGAGCATCACCTCCACCTGGATCAACAGCGGGACGAACACCATCAGCGGGACATCCATGGCGACGCCGCACGTCACCGGCGTGGCCGCGCTGTACAAGGCCACCTACGGCGACGCGTCGTACGCCACGATCCGGAGCTGGCTGACGTCGAACGCCACGGCGAACGTGATCACCGGCAACGTGAGCGGTACGCCCAACCGGCTGCTCTACAAGGCCGGCCTCTGACACAGGGAACGAGAAAGGGGCACACCGGACCGGGTCCGGTGTGCCCCTTTCGCCCGACCGTCAGACCGTGCGACTCGTCGACCTCACCGATCCGTCGACGTCGTCAGGATCGGCCGGGTGGCGGCCGTGGTGGACGTGACCGTCGCGTCGCCGCGGGCGGTCACGGTGTAGATCCGGCCCGGCGAGAAGCCCACCGCCGCCGCCGTGATGAAGTTGGTGGTGGATCCCGTGTTCCGCGCGATCAGGTCGTACGGCCCGATCGGGATCGGCGTCAGGGCGCCCTGCGACTTGTACGCCACCGAGCCGCTGATCGGCGTCTCGACCCCCGACGTCGTGTTCTTCGCGTACAGCGTCATCGGGCTCGAGTTCGAGATCGCGTTGACGAAGCGCACGTAGCCCATCGTGTAGTCGAGCGGCGACGGCGCCGCCGGATCCTCGAGAATGAAGAAATCCGACTTCTTCGTCGTCGCGTTGTACGGGCCGCTCAGGAAGAACGAGTAGTACTTGCCGTCGGCCAGCGTCGTCGGCGCGGACGCGATCGGCAGGCCGTTGTCCGTGGCGGCGGTGATGCGACCGGATAGCGTGTACTGACCAGGCGCGATCGCCGTGTAGAAGCCACCCGTGGCGACCGAACCGTACCCTGTGCCCGACGTCGACTCCACCCCGCTGGTGGAGCTGACCGCCGTCATCTTCGACTCGTTCGCGTAGAAGTTCACGCTCGGCGCCCCGGTGGAGAAGTTGTAGAACTTCACCGCCGAGCCGGGCGCCGGCGCCGAGATGGTCTGGACGGCGTCTCCCGAGCACGCCGCCAGGGCCACGCAGCACAGCAGTGCCGCAAGAGATCGTGTGGTGGTCATGACGTGATCAGGGTTGAGTGATCCAGAGGGGCTTCGTGTGGTAGTCGGGGGCGAGGCCACCGATCGCCGTCAGCGCCGGAATGTTCCACACGTACTCCGAGTTGTAGCGCGGCCGGATGCGCTGCACGAGCTTCCCGGCGTTGTCGACGTACAGCGCCGTCGGCGGGGTGAAGCCGCGGAACACCTCGACGCCGCTCACCGGATCGAGATCCGTGTAGTGGTAGCGGCGCATGTCCATCCACAGCTCGTTGTGCCCCCATCCCCACTGCGCGATGTACTTCTGCGTCATGATGTGCGAGAGGGTCACCACCGCCGGCACGATCTCCGGACTGGCCAGGAAGTTTGCCTTCTCCGTCGCCGAGATCTGCGCCGACGCCTGACCGAGCTCGGCGTAGCGCGCGTTGACGAAGTCGATGTGGGACGAGATGCCGTTGATGTACGCCGTCCGCGCCGTGGCGGCGTCGCCCTTCCGCAGCGCGGCCTCCGCCTTGACGAACTGGAGTTGCGCGTACGTCATCACCGGGATCTTCGACTTGTCGTCGAAGAGATATCGGCCGACGAGTCCGAGCCCGCTGGTCCCCGGATACCCGAAGAAGTTGAACGGCTGCTGCGCCGCCGTCAGCGCCCCGAACCCCGACGCGTTCACGTCGAGACCCCGGTACCGGCCGTCCGCCGCCGAATCCAGCATCCGGCTGAGCCGCGGATCCACCACCCCGCCGAACTGCGTGCCGTTCAGCAGGTTCACCACGAACTGCGTCTGCCGGTACAGCGTGATGTTGTTGCGCGACCGGGCGTTGAAGTTGAAGTCCGCCAGGTCGGTGCTGGTGGCCGGATAGGCGAACAGCGCGTCGTCGTTGTTGCTGGCGAACGACTTGTCCACCATCGCGATCACGGAGTCCGGCTGGTAGATCGCCTTGTTCGAGTAGTGGTTCAGGTTCACCGCCAGCATGCCGTAGGCGAGCTTCAGCCACTTCGTGCGGTCGCCGTTGTACATCTTGTCCGACTTCCCGACGTACGCCGCGTCGACGTTGCCGTCGGTGCGCGACAGGTTCGTGATCGCCAGGTTGAGGAGGCGCTTCGTCTCGTTGTAGGCGAACTGCTGGTCGTCGTAGTCGAACGCGAAGCGGGTCGGGTCGATCGCCTCCTTGATGATGATCTCGCCGTGCGTGTCGGTCAGCACCTGCCAGCCCCAGGCCTTGAGCACGTACCCGATCCCGAGCAGGTCCCAGCGCTGCTCCGCCTCGGCCTTCGTCATCATGTCGACGAGGTTCTGGCCGAAAGTCCAGTACACGTCGCGCCACTGCTGCGCGCCGTTGTCGCTCGCCGGGTCGTACCCCATCTTGCCCCACGTGCCGGCGGGGCTGGCCGAGGTGGAGGTGGAGTACCACTCCTGCGTGAAGTGGCCGATGAAGCGGCCGTCGAACTGCGGAGACGTCGCCAGCCAGTGGATCATCGGCGCCAGGTAGAGATTCGGCGCGACGCTCTGCGGCGCGTTCGGGTTGGTGTTGACGTCGAGGTAGTCCTTGCAGGCCACCGGCAGGCAGAGCAGGCCGGCGGCGAGGAGGACCGTATGGCTTTTACGCATCGAAGCTCGCAGTGACGAGGTGAGTCGAGTGACGGGGTGGCGCATCGGTCAGAACCCCACCTTGATGCCCAGGTTCAGGCCGCGCGGCATCGGGAAGTTGCCGTAGTCGATGCCCGCCGCGCCGGAGCCGCCGACCGCCGCCGTGTTGCCGTTCACGATCGGATCGAGGCCCGTGTAGTTCGTCCACAGCGCCAGATCGGTCGCCGTGACGAACAGCCGCGCGCCATTGAGGTACCGCTCGGGGAGGTTGTAGCTCAGCGTCACGTCCCGGAGCCGGACCCAGTTGATGTTCTTCTCGATGAACAGCTCTTCGCTCATGTTCTGGTAGTACAGCGTCTGCTGGGAGGGGATGACCACGATGCTGTTCGGCGTCGGGTTCGCCGAATTCTCCTTCCCGTCGCGGAGCACGCCCGGAACGACCCGCGGGGTGTCGCGATCCAGCGTCTGCAGGCTCAGGCCGCGCTGCGTGAGGTAGTGCTGCGTCGCGTTGAACACGTCGCCGCCCCGCCGCAGGTCGACCAGGAAGTCGAGCCCGAACCGGTTGTAGCGCAGGTTGTTCGACAGGCCGATCGTGTACTTCGGCTGACGGTCGTAGCCGGCGTTGATGAAGGTGGTGGAGCGCAGCGGCAGGCCTGTCGCCGGATCGATCAGGAGCTGCCCCTGGTTGTTGCGCAGGTAGAACAGCCCCGTGAGCGACATCGTCGAGAGACCGGGCGCCACGCCGTTGCGCACGTTGCCATAGAGCCAGGTGTCCGACACGTACGCTTCGGGGAAGTCGTTCGGGAGCTTGGTGACCTTGCCGCGCGCGCTCTCGAAGTTCGCCAGGATGTCCCACGAGAAGGCGTTCCGCCGCAGCGCCGTGCCGCGCGCCGTGATCTCGAGCCCCTGATTCTGCGTCGCCGCGCCGTTCAGGTTGAAGAGCACGAAGCCGGTCGCATAGCTGGCGCGGACGTCGTTGACGATCTGGTCGGTCGTCGTCTTCCGGTACACCGTGACGTCGAGCCCGAGCCGGTCATCGAGGAAGCTCATCTCGCTCCCCAGCTCGTACGACTTCGCGAACTCCGGCCGCAGGCTCGGGTTCGGGCCGGTGAAGCCGTAGCCGTAGCCGCCGTACGCCGTCGTCTTGGCCTCGAGCGACGAGCGGTACGCATAGGGGCGCGCATCGCGGCCGACTTCGGCGAACGCCGCCCGCAGCTTGCCGGTCATGTGGCGGCCGATCGTCGGGAAGGCGTCGGAGTAGACGAAGCTCGCCGACACCGACGGGTAGAAGAACGAGTTCCGCTCCGCCGGGATCGTCGACGTCCAGTCGTTGCGCCCCTGGAGCGTGAGGTACAGGTACTGGTTGTAGTCGACCACCGCCTGGGCGAAGGCGCTCACGAGGCGGCGCTGCGAGATCACCGTCGTGCTCGTGCGGGTCAGCGTGTTGTTGACCGAGACGAAGTTCGCGTCGAGGAACTGCGTGCCCTCGCCGCCGTCGACCGTCGACTTGGCGTCGGACACCGCGTTGCCCACCAGACCGCTCACCGAGAGGCTCTTCGTGAGCTGCCGGCTGTTGAAGTTGAGGATCGTCTGCGCGGTCAGGTTGCGCGTGACGTCGTCGGCCTGATCGAGGATGCCGTTGTTCGAGATCCCGAACGCGCTCTCCGGGTGGCGGAGCAGCATGTTCTGGTTCGCGTAGGTGTCGGCGCCCAGCGTGGTCTTGAGGTAGCCCCAGCTCACCGGGGTGAAGGTGAGCCCGACGTTGGCGATGAGGCGGTTGACCTTCGAGTTGATGAAGTTCTTGTTGATCCCGAAGTACGGATTGTCGATCTCGGCGTTCGCCGCCGTCAGCCGCCGGCGCGCGCCGGTGATCGAGAGGTAGTCCGAGGCCTGGTCGGTGGAGGGCCAGACGAGGAGGCTGAGGAGCGGCCCGTTGTCGCCCTTGTAGTTCTGATTGTTGGCCGAGTTGGTGTACCCCATCGAGAGGTCGGCCTTCATCCAGGAGTTGACGTCGCCCTGCGAGGCGGCCGTCACGTTCACGCGGTTGAAGTACGAGTTGGGGATGACGCCATTCTGGCGAACGACACCGGTCGACAGGCGGTAGTTCAGGTGGTTGTCCGCGGCCGAGCCGCCGAAGGCGAGGTTGTGCTTCTGCGACACGCCCGTCTGGAAGAAGCCGTTGACGTTGTCGTAGAAGGTCGTCCCCGTCGGGTACGGCACGCCGTAGTACAGGGGCGTCGTGCTGCCGGTGGTGCTGAGCGTCGCGCCGATGCCGCCGAAGCCGCTGATCCCGTACACCTTCTGGATGTCGGGATAGGAGCGCACCTTCTCGAAGCGCGTGCTGTTGGTGTACTCGATCCCGCGCGCGCCGGCCTTGCCCCGCTTGGTGGTGATGATGATCGCGCCGTTCGCCGCGTCGATGCCGTAGAGCGCGGCCGCCTCGGGGCCCTTGAGGACGGTGATCGATTCGATGTCCTCGGGGTTGATGTCGGCCGCGCGGTTGGTGAAGTCCACGCCGCGGTTGTTGAACGCCGTGGAGGACCCGGGTCGATCCGACGGGAGCGTGTTGGTGTTCAGCGTCTTGTTGTCGATCGGCAGGCCGTCGACGATCATGAGCGGCTGGTTGCTGCTGCTGATCGAGCTCACGCCGCGGATGGTGATCGACGACGAGGCCCCGGGCACCCCCGAGGAGCTGACGACGTTCACGCCGGCGACACGCCCCTGCAGCGCGTTCACGAAGCTCTCACGCTGCGTGTTGGCGATGTCCGGACCCTGGACGGTCTGCTGCGCCGTCCCCACCGCGCGCTGCGCGGTCGTCTGGCCGAGCGCCGTGACGACCACGGCGTCGAGCGACTGCGCCATGCGCCGGAGCTGGACGTTGATGACGTTCTCCGCCCCGACCGTCCGCTCCACCGGCGTGGTGCCGAGATACCGGAACTGGAGCACCTGACCAGGCGCCGTCCGGATGGAATACGTGCCGGCGTCGTTGCTGAGCACGCCCGTGGTGGTGCCCCGGATGACGACGGACGCGCCGGACAGCGGCGCGCCCTGCTCGTCCGTCACCCGTCCGGTCACCGTCTTCTGCTGTGCCCATGCCGGCGCCGCGAGCAGGAAGAATCCATTCCAGGCAGTGAGGAGTCTCTTGGTCATAGCGAGGTGTACCGAGTTTTGGGGAACGCCAAGCGGGCGGTGGCTCGCTTGAAATGCTACGTGCGCGTGCGGACGGGCGGCTCGCCCGGATCGGGCACGACGTCAGGCCGGAACCAGCGGGGGCCGCGACACGCCGCCGGGACGAGTGAATCGCCCCGCCGGTCGAGTGCGGTGTTACCAGGCCGGCACAATGCTACTCCGTGCGTCGGAGCGCCGGCAAGGGCAAACCGTCAACAATCTGTGGAAGCGGTTGTTTGCCCGCGTCCGGACACGGCCGGCACGGTCGAGGACCTTTCGATTCGATGGGCCGTCACCGCAAAAGAGAAAGGCACACCGAAACCAGCTCGGTGCGCCTTTCTCCCGTCAGACTGTCAGACCGTCCAACCGTCCGACCGCTCTGTCGTCACCCCCCCTTCGCCGCGGCGCGCGCCGAGGCGGGGAACTCCACCTCGTCGTCCGCCATCGAGAAGACGTTCGGGAGCGCGTCGGGGAGCGGAGCCAGCTCCACCGGCGCGGGCATCTCCATCCCCTCCAGCTCCACATCCTGGTATCGGTACATACCCGTACCGGCCGGGATGAGGTGGCCGATGATGATGTTCTCCTTGAGACCGAGGAGATCGTCCTTCGCGCCTCGAATCGACGCGTCCGTGAGAACTCGCGTCGTTTCTTGAAACGACGCTGCCGAGATGAACGACTGCGTCGTGAGCGACGCCTTCGTGATGCCGAGGAGGAGCGGCTCCGCCGTCGACGGCGCCTCCTTCTTCTTCTTCATCCGGTCGTTCTCGTCGCGGAAGACCTGCTTGTCCACGTGCTCGCCCTCGAGGAACTCCGTGTCGCCCGCCTCCATCACGCGGACCTTCTGGAGCATCTGGCGGACGATCACGCCGATGTGCTTGTCGTTGATCTTCACGCCCTGCAGGCGATAGACCTCCTGCACCTCGTTGAGCAGGTACTCCTGCACCGCCCGCGCGCCCTTGATGCGCAGGATGTCGTGCGGGTTCACCGGCCCTTCCGAGAGACGATCACCGGCGCGCACCCGATCGCCCTCGTGCACGCGCAGATGCTTGCCGGCCGCCACCTCGTACAGCTGGGCTTCGGAGGTCTCGTCGAGCGCGAACGCGTCGGCACCCGCGCCGCCGCGCACCGGTTGCACGAAGATCTCGCGCTTGCCCCGCTTGATGTCGCCGAACCGCACGACGCCGTCAATCTCGGAGATCGTCGCCGGATCCTTCGGCTTGCGCGCCTCGAACAGCTCGGCGACACGCGGCAAGCCACCGGTGATGTCCCGCGTCTTATATGCTTCCCGGCCGAGCTTTGCGATCGTCTCGCCCGGGAAGATCTCCTGCCCATCCTCGATCGTGAGCTGCGCGCCCACCGGGATCACGAAGTCGCGAATCTTCTTCTCCTTCGCGCCCTTCGACCAGATCTCGATGTGCGGGTGCAGCTTCTTCTCGCGATCCTCGATGACGACGCGCTGGCGCAGCCCGGTGAGCTCGTCGAGCTCCTCGGACACCGACTCGTCCTCCACCAGGTCCACGAACCGGATCGTGCCTTCGACGTCGGCGATGATCGGGTTCGAGTACGGGTCCCACGTGAAGATGACCTGATCCTTCTTCACCTCCTCGTGGTCCTTGATCATCAGCACCGCGCCGAGCGGCACCTGCAGCCGCGCGCCGATGGCCGAGTTGCGGTCGGCCGAGTTCCGGATGATGATCTCGCCCTCGTAGCCGGTCACGATCGCCTGCCCCTCGCGGTTGGTGACGTACACCAGCCGGTCCGAGTACTCGATCTTGCCAGCCACCTTGCTCTTCCGCGCCGTCTGCTCGGCGATGCGAGCCGCCGTGCCGCCGATGTGGAAGGTACGGAGCGTGAGCTGCGTGCCCGGCTCGCCGATCGACTGGGCGGCGATGATGCCGACCGCTTCGCCGATGTCGACCATGCTCATGGTGGCCAGGTTGCGGCCGTAGCACATCCGGCACAGCCCGCGCTTCGCCTCGCAGGTCAGCACGCTGCGGATCTTCACCGTCTCCAGCCCGGAGTCCTCGATCGTCTGCGCGACTTCCTCGCTGATCAGCTCCCCGGCCTCGGCGAGCATGGTCGGACGACCCGACTCGTCGGTCTCCTGCGGATCCTCGATGTCCTCGGCCGCCACGTTGCCGACGATGCGCTCGGCCAGCGGCTCGATGACGTCCTCGCCCTCCTTCAGGGCGCCGACCTCGAGGCCCATGATCGTGCCGCAATCCTCCTCGGTGATCGTCACGTCCTGCGCGACGTCCACGAGGCGGCGCGTCAGGTAGCCCGCGTCGGCCGTCTTGAGCGCCGTGTCGGCGAGACCCTTGCGGGCGCCGTGCGTCGACGTGAAGTACTCGAGCGGCGAGAGACCCTCTCTGAAATTCGACTTAATTGGACTCTCAATGATTTCGCCAATGCCGCCGGTCAACTTCTTCTGCGGCTTGGCCATCAGCCCGCGCATCCCGGCGAGCTGACGGATCTGGTCACGCGACCCACGCGAGCCCGAGTCGAACATCATGAACACCGGGTTGAAGCCCGACTTGCTCTCGCGCATGGCCTTGACCATGGCGTCGGCGACGTCGGAGTTCGCGTGCGTCCAGGTGTCGATGACCTTGTTGTAGCGCTCGCCGTTCGTGATGTTGCCGGTCTGATAGGCGCGCTGGAACCGCTCGACGCGCTCGCCGGCGTCGCGCAGGATGGTCTCCTTCTCCCGCGGGATGTGGAGATCCTCGATGCCGATCGAGACGCCGCCGCGCGTGGCGTTGGCGAACCCGAACTCCTTGAGGCGATCCAGGAACTGCACGGTCGCGGCGAGGCCGGCGAAGCGGTAGCTCTCGAACACGAGCTCCGACAGCGCCTTCTTCTTCATGTCGTGGTTCTTGTAGCCCAGCTCCTTCGGGATGATGGCGTTGAACAGCGCGCGGCCGATCGTCGTCTTCTCCCAGCGGGTGCCGTTCTTGTCCTCGACCAGGTACATGATCGGCGTCTGCTGCGTCACGCCCTTCCCGACACCCAGCTCCATCTCCACCTCGGCCACGCTCGTGTAGCGGCGCGTGGGCGTGGCGGCGGCGAAGTCGGCGGGCGCCTTGGTCGCGACGTAGCAGCCGAGCACGATGTCCTGTGACGGCTCGGCCACCGGACGCCCGTCCGACGGCTTGAGGATGTTGTTCGACGACAGCATGAGCAGGCGCGCCTCGAGCTGAGCCTCGAACGACAGCGGCACGTGCACCGCCATCTGATCGCCGTCAAAGTCCGCGTTGAAGGCCGCGCAGACGAGCGGGTGGATGCGGATCGCCTTGCCTTCCACTAGCACCGGCTCGAACGCCTGGATACCGAGGCGGTGGAGGGTCGGCGCGCGGTTGAGGAGCACCGGATGGTCGCGGATGATCTCCTCGAGGATCTCGTACACCTCGGGCGACTCACGCTCGACGATCTTCTTGGCGCGCTTGACCGTCTCGGCGATCCCCTTCTCGACGAGCTTGTGGATGATGAACGGCTTGAACAGCTCGAGCGCCATCAGCTTGGGGAGCCCGCACTGGTGCAGCCGCAGCTCGGGGCCCACGACGATGACCGAGCGGCCGGAGTAGTCCACGCGCTTGCCGAGCAGGTTCTGACGGAACCGGCCCTGCTTGCCCTTGAGCATGTCGGACAGCGACTTGAGCGGCCGCTTGCCGCGACCGCGAATCGCCTTGCTGCGCCGGCCGTTGTCGAACAGCGCGTCGACCGCTTCCTGGAGCATGCGCTTCTCGTTCCGGAGGATGACTTCCGGCGCGCGATGCGAGATCAGCTTCTGGAGGCGGTTGTTGCGGTTGATGACGCGGCGGTACAGATCGTTCAGGTCCGACGTCGCGAAGCGACCGCCGTCGAGGGGCACGAGGGGGCGCAGGTCGGGCGGAATCACCGGAATGACGTCCAGGATCATCCACTCCGGCTTGTTGCGCACGTCGCCCGAGTCGCCCGAGTTGCGGAACGCATCGACGATCTTGAGGCGCTTGAGCAGCATCTTCTTGCGATGCTGCGACGTCTCCACGATCACCGCCGCCCGCAGCTCGTCCGCCACCTTGTCGACGTCCAGGCGGCGGAGCAGCTCGCGCACCGCGGGCGCACCGATGTCGGCGAGGAAGGCCGTGTCGCCCTCCTCGCGCGCCTTGGTCTTCAGCTCGAGATACTTGTCCTCGTCCAGGAGCTCGTTGTTGTCGATCTCCTGGTTGCCCTTGTCGATGACGACGTAGTTCGAGTAGTAGATCACCTTCTCGAGATCACGCAGCGTGATGTCGATCAGGTTCCCCATCGGGCTGGGGAGGGTCTTGAAGAACCAGATGTGGGCGACGGGGACGGCGAGCTCGATGTGCCCCATGCGCTCGCGGCGCACCTTCGACAGGGTCACCTCGACGCCGCACCGGTCGCAGATCACCCCGCGATAGCGGATGCGCTTGTACTTGCCGCAATGGCACTCCCAGTCCTTGACGGGACCGAAGATGCGCTCGCAGAAGAGACCGTCCTTCTCCGGCTTGAACGACCGGTAGTTGATCGTCTCGGGCTTGGTCACCTCGCCCCACGACCACCAGGAGCGCACGCCCGCCATCTCGAGGCGCTCGCGCTCCTTGGCGTCCTTGGGGCCGCGGATCTCCTCGGGTGAGGCGATCCGGACCTGAATGAAGTCGAAGGCCGATGCGCGGGTGTCGCGCACGCTGCGGAAATCGATCATGAGTTACTCCTCCGTCCCGTTACCGGACGCGTTCTCGGCGGTACCTGTGTCGATCCCGGTGCCGTAGAACCCGTCCGTGCTCTGCCCCATCGTCACCTTGATGCCGAGCGCCTGCAATTCCTTCACGAGCACGTTGAACGACTCCGGGATGCCCGGCTCGGGCAGGTTCTGCCCCTTCACGATCGCCTCGTACACCCGGCTGCGACCGTTCACGTCGTCCGACTTGACCGTCAGGATCTCCTGCAGGACGTGCGCGGCCCCATAGGCCTCCAACGCCCACACCTCCATCTCTCCGAACCGCTGACCGCCGAACTGCGCCTTGCCGGCGAGCGGCTGCTGGGTGACGAGGGAGTACGGTCCGATGCTGCGCGCGTGGATCTTGTCGTCCACGAGGTGCGACAGCTTCAGCATGTACACCGCGCCGACCGTCACGGGCGCCGCGAAGGTCTCGCCGCTGCGTCCGTCCCGGAGCCGTACCTTGCCGAACGGGGTGATCCCGGCCAGGCGAAGCAGCTCCACCGTGGCGGCATCGACATCCGCGTCCGACTTCTTGCCGAGCATGCCGGCGAGCGCCGACAGCTCCTGATCCGCGAGCCGGTCGGCGGGCGCCATCGCCGCCGCCTTCTCGAGCTGCTTCAACGCGGCCTTGTACTCCGCCTTGCGCGCCGCGCTCAGCTCCGCGTCCTCGGCCTGATGGAACGCCAGCTCGTGGCCGACCGCCGCCTGCTCGCGCTCCACCAGCTCCCGCGCCGCCGCCGCGATGAAGTCGCGGATGCGGCCGTAGATCTCCTTGGTGCCCGCGGACATGCCGCGCGCACCGAGGTCGTTGAGCGAGGCGTCGATGAGCAGCTCCACCTTGCCCCCTTCCGCCCGCTCGGGCTTCACGTCGGCGAGGATGGTGCGCACGTCGGCGTCGCTGATCTCCAGCTTCGCCGCCTGCAGCTCCAGGGCATCCTTCACCCAGGTGAGGCCGGCAATCTTGAGCAGCAGCCCGATCTCCTTCTCGTTCGCCCCCTGGAACACCGGGGTCTTCGCGTAGAAGCCGAGCAGCTTCGCCGCCCATCCGAGGTGAGTCTCGAGGATCTGCCCGACGTTCATGCGCGACGGCACGCCCAGCGGGTTGAGGACGATGTCCACCGGCTTGCCGTCCGGCAGGAAGGGCATGTCCTCCTCGGGGACGATGCGCGCCACGATACCCTTGTTGCCGTGGCGGCCCGCCATCTTGTCGCCCACCGAGATCTTGCGCTTCTCGGCGAGATAGACCTTCACCAGCTGGATGACGCCCGGGGGCAGCTCGTCCGGCTGGAGGATGCGGTCGATGCGCTCTTCCGCCTTCTCCTCGAGCTTCGCCTTCTCGTCGTTGGCGGCGTCGATGATCGTGCGGATCTTCTCGTTCACCTTCTTGTCGGCGACGCGGAAGGTCTTGAGGTCGAGCGACGAGATCTTGAGGTCGCGCAGCATGGCCGCGGTGACCTTGGTCCCCGCCGGGATCGCCTCTTCCACCGTGCCGCTCTTCAGGGCCAGAGCTATGCTCTGGCCCTCCAATAGTTCCGCGAGCTCCCCGTCACGCACCTCGTTGACCCTGATCTTCTCCTCGCCCTCGAGACGCCGCACCTCGCCGATGCGCTCGCCGCGATCCTTCTCGACGACCTGATCCTCGATGCGGCTGAAGATCTTGACGTCGATCACGACGCCTTCCATCCCCGGCGGCACCTTGAGCGACGAGTCCTTCACGTCCTTCGCCTTCTCGCCGAAGATCGCCGTGAGCAGCTTCTCTTCCGGCGACAGCTCGGTCTCGCCCTTCGGCGTGATCTTGCCGACGAGGATGTCACCCGGCTTCACGTGCGCGCCGATGCGGACGATGCCGCGCTCGTCGAGATCCAGCAGCGCCTCTTCCGAGACGTTCGGGATCTCGCGCGTGATCTCCTCCTGCCCGCGCTTCGTGTCGCGCACGTGCAGCTCGAGCTCCTGGATGTGGATCGACGAGTAGACGTCGTCCTTCACCAGCCGCTCCGAAAGAACGATTGCATCTTCGAAGTTGTGGCCGTACCAGGGCATGAACGCCACGGTGACGTTCGAGCCGAGCGCCAGCTGGCCCATCTCCGTCGCCGCGCCGTCCGCCAGCACGTCACCCTTCTTCACGGCCTGCCCCATCTTCACCAGCGGACGCTGGTTGATCGCCGTGTCCTGATTGGTGCGCCAGTACTTCCGCAGCCGATACCGGTCGTGCTGGGTGAGCCGCGCGAGCACGCGCCCCTCCTCCCGCGACGCCTTGAGCTCGGCGGGGCCGGCGTCGACGATGATCTCGTCGGCCGTCACGCGGCTGATCACGCCGTCGCGGCGCGCGATGACCACGGCGCCGGAATCCACGGCCACCTTCTCCTCGAGCCCCGTGCCCACGTACGGCGTCTTCGGGTTGAGGAGCGGCACCGCCTGGCGCTGCATGTTCGAGCCCATCAACGCGCGGTTCGCGTCGTCGTGCTCGAGGAACGGGATGAGCGCCGCGGCGATCGAGACGAGCTGCTCGGGCGCGACGTCCATGTAGTCGATCCGGTTCGGCGCCGTGAGCGGCACGTCACCCTGCTGCCGCGCCAGCACGAGCTCGTCGACGAAGCTGCCGTCGGGGTTGAGCGTCGCGTTGGCCTGCGCGATGATCGCGTCCTCCTCGCGGTTCGCATCCAGCCACGCGATCTCGTCGGTGACCTTGCCGTTCTTCACGACCCGGTACGGGGTCTCCACGAACCCGAGATCGTTGACGCGCGCGTAGCACGCCAGCGACGTGATGAGGCCGATGTTCGGACCTTCCGGCGTCTCGATCGGGCACATGCGCCCGTACTGCGAGTAATGCACGTCGCGCACCTCGAACCCGGCGCGCTCGCGCGTCAGACCGCCCGGGCCGAGCGCCGAGAGACGACGCTTGTGCGTCAGCTCGGCGAGGGGGTTGGTCTGATCCATGAACTGCGACAGCTGCGACGAGCCGAAGAA
>JABFYH010000217.1 GCA_013361335.1 Gemmatimonadaceae bacterium
AGCCGCCCGCCAATCCACTCCGCGATCGGGCGGATCAGCTGCGGTCGGCAACGAAAGTTGTAACGCCAAGTCGCGACGCTATGCCCGGGCTCGTCGGCCGGACTGAACCGCCAGCCGCCGCCCATCATCTCGAAGAACCACGGCCCCTTGACCATCTTCATGCCGACGTTGCTGGGCGGGTTGTAGGAGACGTACTCGCTGACCATCGTGAACCCATGCCGCGACCGGGTGAAGGTACGGACGCCCTTGGCCGGCCTCGTGGCGCCGTCGAGGAAGTGCTGCTCGCGTACGAACGGATCCCAGCGATAGCGGATCTCGCCCGTGGTCTGCGAGACCGCGTACGCGACCTCGGGAGGGACGGGGACGATGAGGGAGGCTTCGACGACCGGCACACCCCTATCTTTACCCGAGCTCTTTACCCGAGCATTGGCACGTCGGCGACCGACTGCCGGCCGAAGACATCGTCAGCGCAGTCCTCGCAGTAGCCCTCGAACCCGTTGGTGCCGACGAATGCCCCGCATCCGTTCATGCGACAAATCTTGCTCGCCGGTTGGCCGTACACCCGCCGTAGGTTTCCGGGCTCAGCTGAGTAAACCGGAACGACTGAGAAGACAGGCTTCGGTCGACGCCGGCGCTCCGCCTCCATGAGATCGGCGAGCGCCATCCAAGCGTCCGCGCTGGTAAGGAAGAAGCCGAGGACGATCAGATCATCGTCATCGCGTGGTCCAACCGTCACCGACCAGCCAACGATCGTCGGCTCGTCCCAGCGGTACGCCGGTATTGGGCAGCTCATCGATCACACCTCCGTTGAGTGCGACTACCGGATCCAACCTAGTGCACTAGGCGCCCTGCCATCAAGAGTTTGGGATGCCCGAGGCACGTGTGCTGTGCTAATGACAAACTCGGAGGTTAGATTGATGCCTGAGGAACCCGCATACCTGCGCATTGCCGCAGCGTTGCGCACGCAGATCACATCGGGGGACCTAGCTCCAGGTGCCAAACTGCCCTCCGAGACTGCGATCATGCGGATCTACGGCGTATCGCGAACCGTCGCAAAATGGGCCATCGCCGTACTCAAGGGTGAGGGTGTCGTGGAGGGCCGGGCCGGATCCGGGGTGTACGTCCGTTCAGGACGACGATTGACTAGAGAATCCCCCGCTCGCAACAGCCAAGGGAAGTCCCCCTTCGCATACGACGCGGACCATGTTGGACAGGCCGCACGCTGGGAATATGAAAGCGCTGAACAACCAGCTACCGTCGATGTCGCGACTCGCCTACATCTCGACGAGGGCGCCGCCGTGATGCAGACGCAGTACCGCTTTCTCGCAGACGAGCAGGTCATCCAGATCAGCACATCCTGGGAACCCCTCGGTCTGACGCGCGAAACTGCCATCCATCTGCCCGAGGCAAGCCCCGTTACGGGCGTTGTGGCTCGGATGAGGCTGATCGGAGTGCACGTGGATGAGGTTGAAGAGCGCATCATCACGCGGGCAGCAACGCCGGCGGAGGCAACTGCCCTCGATCTACGCGGACGCACTGCCCCCGTCATCGCTATCCGTCGAACGTACCTTGCATCGGACCGTCCCGTTGAGACTGCGGACATCGTGCTACCAAGCGAACGATATGAACTGGTTTACCGCATGCCTGTCTGATCAAGCTGCCGCGTTGGCATCGCCGCGCTCGAGGAACTCGCGGAAGCGGCGCTCCAGCCGACTCGTGCTGGGATGTGAGCCCTTCATCCGCGGTAGCTGGAGGATGCGGCCGTGCATAGCCTGGAGCCCGTATTGGAGCATCAGGTCACCACTTTGCTCCATGATCGACGGCTGAACTTGGACCATGAAGTCATCTGGACGGACACCGATGATGTGCTGATCGAAGGCCGCATGGTGGATTTTGCACATGGCCAGGCCATTGCTGACTTCGGGGTCGCCTCCTTCAAGCCCATCCCCGATGATGTGGGCAGCGTCTAGTAGCCGAACTTCGGCGAGACGACACACCGCACATGCGTTTCGATACGCGTCGAGTACCCTCCGTCGGAAGATTGGCTGGTGGAGGCGGTAGCGGGTCAGCCTCTGGTTATATCGACGAAGCGGTGCCGGAACTGATGCGCCGCCACTGACGACGGGGGCCTCTTCGAAGGCGATGACGAACTGCTTTTGGTCCTGCTCCTCATCGATGATGAACGCTGGATACAGTGCTGCGTAGACCGCGTCCGCTACACCGTGGAAGTAAACCAACGGAGCGCCTGTCCTGATAGCGGAACGCATTGCGCTGTTGACGCTTCGGTTCGGATCATCCCCCTGCCACTTGTACCGCAGAAAGCCGTCGGCACCCACATGGTCGTTGTACGGCGCGTCGGCCGAAGGCGAGGTGTAGGTCGTATAGAAAACGAGGGCAGTCGAGAGTCCTGCCACCTTCCGAATGCCCTGCTGGAGGAGCGGCTTGATGTTCTCGCCCTGGAACACGAAGCGGTTGATCTCACGCTGCGGGATGCCGGTTGGATACCGCTCCTTCAACCCATCAAGAAAAGTGAATAGGGCGCTACGGATAGCGCCGTCAAGCGAATCATCCACCACGTACCGCACTCCTCCGGACACTCCAGGCCACGGTAGTGGGGTGTAGGACATTTGACGACATCCGAATGTCCTACCGTGTCCACCGAGGTCGGCCGCCGCCATCACCCTCACGGACCGCCACCGGCGTACGAGATGGGGATGAGGCGCGCGGCGTGACACGCCGATGTCCGCCCCGTGCGCTACCGTCTTGGCCGGAAGCAGATGGGAGGCGGTCTGGCGTGGCGGAGGCGAGCGCACCTCTCGATCAGGCGGCCGGCTTGCACCGGCACGCGGCGGCGGTTGTCGCGGCGGCGGCTGGTGCGTTGGACACCTATCTGCCGTTGCCGCGCACGGATATCGCCGAGCAGCATGAGTTGGCGGAGCGGCTGCGCGCCGCTGCTCAGGCGCTCGCTCCGGCTTGGTTGGGGCAGCCGCTGGACGCGCTGCCGGCCAGTACGCCGCTGGGCGGTCAGCGTCGTCCGGAGTATGTGCGGGTGGGGACGGCGCAGCCGTTGGACGATGCCCGGTTCCCGTTGATCGTGCCGTTGTTGGGCGTGGGGCATTTGGCGTTCTCGGCTGACGCTCGCGACGCTCGGGTGACGGGGGCGATCCGGAGCATCGTGGTTCGGTTGCTGGCCACGGCGCCGTCGGGGACGTTGATCGTGCGGGCGGTGGATGGGCACGGGCACGTGTTCGGGCCGTTCGCGGCGCTGTCGGAGACTGGCCTGCTGCCGGAGCCGGCGACGGATCGGGAGGGCTTGCGCGCGGTGCTCGCGGAGGCGGAGCACTGGGTACGCCCCAGCCGCCCGGATCAGGAGCGTAAGGCGAAACCGAGGCGCCGCGACCGGAGCATGTTGCTCGTGATCGCCGGGCTGCCGGCGTTGGCCGACGCGTCGGACTTGGCCCGGATCGTCGACCTCGCCAAGCGGGGTCCGGCGCATGGGCTGCACATGGTGGTGGCCGGGTGGCCGCCCGCGCCGTTGACGCCGGAGACGACGCAGGATCGGCTGCCGTTGGCGACCGAGATCTCCGTACGCAATCCGCATGTGCTCGTCGGCAATCCGCCGGGGGCGTCGTTGAGCCGGAGCCGGGAGCCGTTCAACGTTCCCGTCTATCTCGACCCCGATCCGCCGTTGGAGCTGATCGACCGCGTGTGTCAGGAGTTGGGGTCGCAGTTCGCCCAGCAGGGCTCGGTGCATTTGCTGGATCTGCTGCCCGATCCGGATCACGGCTGGTGGGCGGAGTCGTCGGCGGGCGGTCTGAGCGTGACGGTGGGCATCTCCGGGGAGACGCCGATCAGTCTGCACTTCGCCGATCTGACCCCGCACTGGCTCGTCGGTGGCCGGTCGGGTGGCGGGAAGACGGCGTTCCTCATCGACGTCCTCTATGGATTGTGTACGCGCTACGACCCGGAGGAGCTGGCCCTCTACCTGCTGGACTTCAAGGAGGGTGTGTCGTTCTCGGAGTTCATCCCGACGCCTCGGGACGCGAGCTGGCTGCCGCACGCGCGCGCGGTCGGGGTCGAGAGCGATCGCACATACGGGTTGGCGGTGCTCCGGGAGCTGGACGCGGAGATGACGCGGCGGGCCGAGATGTTCAAGGCCAACGGCGTATCGCGTTATGTGGATCTGCGGAACCTCGGTGAGACGCTGCCCCGGATCGTCTGCGTGATCGACGAGTTCCAGGTGCTGCTGGCCGGGACGGACCGGATCGCCACCGAGGCGGTGGCGTTGCTCGAATCGGTCGCCCGCAAGGGGCGGTCGTTCGGCATACATCTGATTCTGGCGAGCCAGACCGTGCGGGGCATCGAGGCGCTCTACGCCAAGCGCGACTCCATCTTCGGCCAGTTCCCCGTACGCGTGGCGCTGCCGGGCGGCGCGGACGTGCTCGAACCGACGAACGAGTCCGCGGCGACGTTGCAGTTGGGCACGGCGATCGTGAACACCGCGGGCGGCCTCGGCGGGCCACGGGGTTCCCGGCGGGCGCACGAGAAACTCGTCCGCTTCCCCGATCCGCACGCCGACCAGCAGATCCTGACGGCGTTGCGGCAACGGCTGTGGCAGGCCCGCGACGAGCACGACGAGCCGCCGGTGGTCTTCTCCGGATACGCCGAGCAGCATCTCGACAACGATCCGTTGTACCAGGCGCTGAAGGAGACCCAGACCGAGACGACGAAGGCGGCTCTGCTGGGGCGGCAGGTCGATGTGAACATGACGACCGTCGCGTTCCCGTTCGACGCGACGCCCGGCCGGCATCTGGCCGTCCTGGGCCCGTCGGCCGAGGGCGCGGACATCCTGGTCGCGGCGGTTCGGTCCTTGGCCGCCCAGCATCGGCCGGGCTCGGTCCGGTTCGTCCTGGCGCCGATGATTCCGCAGAGCGTGGCCGCCGTCGAGGCGCTGCGGGCTGAGCTGCAGAGCCAAGGCCACGACGCGATCACCACCGAGAAGGCCGACATCCCGGAAACCGTGGCACGCGTCAACGCGTATCTCGTGGTCTGGGGAATGGAGACGGCCGGGAGCGAGGCGCGGACGCTGATCCGCGAGGACCCGGGCCGAGGCTTGCACCTGCTGGGCTGGTGGCGGCAGCTGCGCCGGTTCTCCGAGGACGTCGGGTTCTCCGCGGGCCGGGAGGATGTGGCCGGGTTGGTGTTCCTGAACGTGCCAGGGCCTGAGGTGGCATTGATGCTGGGCGAGTCGATCCAGTGGGAGCCGCGGCCGGGCCGCGCGCTGATCCACGACCGGCACACGGGCCTGACCGCCGTGATGGTGCCCTTCACGACCCCCCGCGAGCAAACGACCCCCCGTGGGCAAACGAGCGAAGCGGCGCCCCGCGGACAAACGACCCCCCGCGAGCAAACGAGCGAAGCGGCGCTCCCCGGACAAGCGACCCCCGGCGGACAAACAGCGCCTCCCGGGCAAGCGACGCCCCGTGAGCAAGCCGGATCCTACGAACAGACAGCGCCGCGCGGGCGATCGGCGGCCGGCCAATGAGCGACGACGGCGCGGGCATGAGCGACGACGACCCGACGGCCGAGAGTGGCGGACGGGCCGCGGGCGACGGCGGGCGGCAGCTGACCGGAGTTTGGCAGGAGTACCTGGAGGCGGCCGAGCGCCTGGACGCGGTTCGCCGTGAGGCGGCCGCAGGCGTCGCGGCGGAGCAGTCGGCGGTGCGCGCGGCACGGGAGGAGTTGCCGCCGATCCGCGCGCGGCTCGCGTTGCAGCAGCAGCGGATGGCCGAGATGGCGACGGTGAGCGGTCGCCCGATGCCCGTGCTGGTGCCGAGCCCGGCGGAGGCGGCGAGCGCGGAGCGGGCCGTCACAGGCGGTCCGGCCGTGGTGCTGGCGGCGCTGCGACAGGCCATGTCGACTGTGGACGTCGCGGACGGCGCGTTGGCGCAGGCGCCCACGCGGCCGCCGTCGGCGACCACGCGGAACCTCGGGGTCTACGGTGGTCTCGCCGCGGTGGCGCTGCTGGCGCAGATCGTGTTCGTGCTGCTCGTGGACGAGCGGACGCGCCCGCTCTACGCCGGGTGCACCGGCTTCCTGCTGGGGTTCGGCGCGTTCGGCATCGGCTGGATCGCCACCGGCGTCGTCAGCCGGACAAGGACGGCCGCGGTGGGGCTAGCCGTGGTCGCGTTGCCGCTGCTGCTGTCGACCGCGGTCTTCACGCTTCTCTGG
>JABFYH010000163.1 GCA_013361335.1 Gemmatimonadaceae bacterium
AGGCGATCCAGCACGCGACGTGACCGATCAGCAGCTCGTAGCCCGATGTCTCGCCGGTGACCGCTCGGCCGAGCGTGCGCTGTACGACGCGCACGTCGACCGCGTCTTTCGGCTGGCCTATCGGCTGGCGGGCGATGCCGACCTCGCGCAGGATTTCACCCAGGAGACTTTCATTCGCGCCTTCGACCGGCTCGGGCAATATCGCGGCGACGCATCGCTCGCCACCTGGCTGCACACCATCGCGACGAGCGTGTCGCTCAATGGCATGCGCTCCGTGACCCGGCTGCGCACGCGGTCGGCGCCGGTGGACGAGCTGTCCGAGCTCCCCGCGCGCGGCACGCCGCCGGCGCCGCACGATCTCCGCGAGCGGCTCCACACGGCGATCGACGGGCTGTCGGCGAAGCTCCGACCGGTATTCGTGATGCATGACGTGGAGGGATATACGCACGACGAGATCGGAGCCGCGCTGGGGATTCCGGTCGGCACCTCCAAGGCACGGCTGTTCGACGCACGCGCCAAGCTGCGCGCCGCGCTGGCGCTCTTCGCGGGAGACACCATCTCATGAACGACCACGAGCTGGACGACCAGATGCGCCACCTGGCGCAGAGCTACAACGAGCCCCCGGCCACCCCGCGCGACGCGATGTGGGCGCGGATCGAGAGCGCCCGCGCCGGTACGAGCGTCGTCGCGATCGGGCGCGCGCGACGCCTGTCCTGGCTGCGCATGGGCGCCGGCATTGCCGCCGTGCTCGTCGTCGGCATCGGCATCGGCCGTCTCACCGGCGAGATCGGACGCTCGCCCGCGACCCGCACCGCCTCGGCCGACTCCGTCCCGGCGAATGAGTCGAGCCGCGGGCGGACGGTCGCCGTCGTCGCGAGCACGGCACGCCCGGACCCCGCCGCCATAGCGGAGCCCGCACAGCCGGCCGACGAAGGCGCCACGAACCCCGTTCGCGCCACCCGCGACGACCGCATTCGCTCGCTCCGCGCCAGCCGCGCCGCCGACCGTCGGGCGCTCACCAGCTCCGGCGCACCACGGGGCGCCGGCGGCGTGGCGGGTGACGGCAGCGAGATGAGCGCCTACCATCTCGCGGTCGTGGAGCACATGGCGCGGGCCGAGGTGCTCCTCACCAGCTTCCTCGCCGAGTCGCGCACCAGTCGGACCGACATGCGCACCGTGCAGCAGTTCGCGTCGCTCTCGCGCGACCTACTCAAGACGACGCGGCTGCTCCTCGCCACGCATGCCACCGACGATCCCGCGCTCACCCGGCTGCTCGAGGATCTCGAGCTCGTCCTGATGCAGATCTCGCAGTACGGCAGCGAGGGTCGCCGCAGCGATCTCGACGCGATCAACCAGTCACTCGACCGCCGCAACGTCCTTCCCAAGCTTCGCTCCACGATTCCGGCCGGCGCCTCGGCGTCGAGCGGGACCTAGGCCACCCACCCGCCCATGCGCATCGCTCTCCTTCTCTGCCTCCTCGTCGCCGGCGCCGATGCCGGCGCGCAGGGCCCGACCAGCCGTCCCGACGATCAGGGGCCGGTGCTGCGGGTCCCCACTCCGCGCCTCCCCAGCGTCGTCCGCGTCGGCGATCCCGCCGACTCGCTCTACCGCCTGGCGCGCGCCGCGCTCGACGACCGCGACTTCAAACGCGCCGCGATCCTCTTCGGTACCGTGGCCGATCGGTATCCCGATTCCGAGTTCGCGCCGGACGCGCTCTACTATCGCGCGTACGCCCTCTACCGCAGCGGCACGTCGCGAGAGCTGGAGCTCGCCGTGCAGTCGCTGGATCGGCAGGCCGCGCGCTACCCCAAAGCGGGGACACTCGGCGACGCCAAGCAGCTGCGCGCCAGCATCCGCTCCGAGCAGGCCAAGCGCGGCGACGGCGACGCGGCCACCGACATCATGCAGGGTGGCCAGACGCTCAGCAACGAGAAGCGTTGCCCCACCGAGGACGACGACATGCGCCTCGCCGCGCTCACCGGTCTGATGCAGCTCGACGCCGACCAGGTGCTGCCGGTGCTCCAGAAGCTGCTCGAGCGCCGCGACACCTGCTCGGTGTCGCTCCGCCGGCGCGCCGTGTACATGGTCGCGCAGACCAGGGAAGAGGAGCGCTCCGACATCCTCCTTCGCGTCGCCAGCACCGATCCGAGCGCCGAGGTCCGGCGCGAGGCGGTCGGGTGGCTCTCGCAGGTGAACACCGAGCGGGCCGCACACGCGCTGGACTCCATCCTCTTCAGCGCCACCGACGCCGACATCCGCGACAAGGCCCTCTACGCCCTCGCGCAGCACCGCAGCCCGTCGGCACGCGTCAGCCTGCGCCGCTTCGCCGAGATGCCGTCGATCCCCACCGAGCTGCGCGCGCGCGCCATCTACTACATCGGTCAGGGGCGCCGCAGCGGTGACGAGAGCGAGTACTTGCGCGGACTGTTCTGGAAGACGGCCAGCCCCGAGCTGCGGGAGTCGGTCATCCAGGCGGTGGCCAACCAGAAGACCCCGGACCGCACCACCTGGCTGCTCGGCATCGCGAAGGACAAGAACCAGGAGCTGGAGCCGCGCAAGAAGGCGCTCTTCTACGCCGGCCAGGGCGGCGTGGAGCTCAGGGAGCTGCTGCCGCTCTACGACGAGCTCGCGGGCCAGACCGAGATGCAGGACCAGATGCTCTACGTCTACGCGCAGCGGAAGGAGCCGGAGGCGACCGACAAGCTGCTGCAGATCGCGCGCAGCGAGAAGAATCCCGACCTCCGCAGGAAGGCTGTCTTCTGGCTCGGCCAGCGGAAGGATCCGCGCGTGAAGCAGTTCCTTCTCGACCTGCTCAATCAGTGACGTTGCGCCGCACGGCGATGCGGCACACGTGGGCGGCGCTGCCACTCCTCGCTACGGCATGGGGAGTGCACTCGGGGGCCGCATGGCTACCCGACATCTCCCGATGCTCCTCGCCCTGGGCGCTGCGCTCGCGGCGACCATGCCCGCGCGCGACGCGTCCGCGCAGAGCGGCACGCCGTACGCGCGAGACACGAGCGCTCAGACGCGCCCTCGCGTGCCGTTGCTTCAGCGCAGCGACTGGCGCGGGGCCGCGTGGACGCTGCTCGCGACGGCCGCCGTCGCCACGCAGGACCGCCAGATCAACCGCGCCTTCGCGGACAGCGGGCTCCAGGCGAACGCGCGCTACCGCTCGATCTCCGGCAAGCTGACGACGATCCACGAGCGGTCGATGCTGACGTACAGCCTGATCGCGTACGCCGGCGGACGCATCTTCCGCAACGCGCCGATCGCCGACGGTGGGCTGCACATCGCGGAGGCCGTCGCCGTCGGCACCGTCGTCGGCTCCTTTCTCAAGAGCACCACCGGCCGCGCGCGCCCCCGCGCCGCCGACGAGGATCCGTACGATTTCCGCTTCGGCAAGGGATACACGGCCGGCGAGTATCGCTCCTTCCCCTCCCTTCACGAGATCGGCAGCTTCAGCGCGGCGTCCGCGCTGACGGCCGAAGTGGGACGCCACTCACCGCGCGCGGGGACGATCGTCGGCGTGCTGGCGTACGGCACCGCCGGCGCCGTAGGCCTCTCGCGCATGTACTCGGCCGAGCACTGGGCGAGCGACGTGGTGCTCGGCAGCGCGATGGGCGTCTTCCTCGGCAAGCGCATCGTCGACCACGCGCATACCGGACCGCCCTCCAAGCTCGACCGGTTCCTGCTGGGCGCCGATGGGGTGGCGATGAGCTTCCAGTTCTGACGCGGTGCCCCGCGCTCTGCTATCCCAGCAGGACCACGACGTCGTACAACGCGTGCGTCCACGCCGTGATGCCGAACCCTCGCGTCAGGTAGAGGATGCTGAACACGAGGCCGGCGATCGTTCGAAACACGAACGAATCCAGGCGAAACCGCTCGCCCAGGGCGCCGGCGTAGTGGAACAGTGAAAAGAGCAGCGCGCCCACCAGCACGGCGACGACCCCTGCGGTGACTCGCGAGAACCCCAGCAGGCGCACGCCGTTGGAGATGAGCGCCACCAGCACGACGCGAAAGAGCAGTTCCTCGTACAGCCCCGCGCCGAGCGACAGGGTGAGGCGCTGGAGCGCGGTCCCGCCCAGACCCGGCGCCCCGGCGGCCAGCGAACGGAGCGGACCGAGGATCTGCACCGTCGCGACTCCGACGACGACGCCCACGAGCAGCGCGAGCACCGCCGACTCCGCGAGCATGAGCACGAAATAGCCGGGACGGATCGGCCCCGCTCGGCGGTCGCGCCAGATCAGCACGAGCGCGCCGCCGATCACGAGCGCCATGAACACCAACGGACCTCGCGCGCCGAACACCGCCGTGAAGAGGCCGGTGAGCACGACGTCCGCGCCGTTGCGCACCACCCCGCCCTGCAACCGCACCGGCGCGAGCGCCTCGAGCGTCTCGTACAGGAGGAGCAGCGGCAGCGCGAAGACGAGGCTGTACCGATGCGATCGGCTCTGCTCCCAGTACGACGGCGAGACGAGCATCAGCGCGGCGGCACGGCCTTCCAGAAGTCGATTCCGCCCGCCTGCTGGCCGATGTCCACGGTCGCCACCTTCCTGAGGGCGCGCAGGTCGATCACGTCCACGGCGCCCGGTTCCGACCCGACGCCCTCCTGCGTGACGAAGGCATACCGGTCGTCCGACGAGATCGCGACACCAGACGCGACGCGGCGGGAGGTCGGGATGCGCGCGGCGTCGGTCCCGGTCGCGATGTCGATCACCGAGACCGACTTGTCCCGCTTGTTGGTGCCGACGAGATATCTGCCGTCGTGCGTCACGGCGAGGTTGTACACGCCGTTCCCGGTCGGGAATCGGCGCTTCATCGTCCAGCTCGCGGCGTCGATCTCCACGATCTCGCTGCTCTTGTTGCACGCGACGAAGATCGACGCGCCTGTCGCCGACGGCTGCGCCCAGGTCGGCGAGCAGCTCACGTCGCCCGGCTTGGGCATCTCCATGCCGTGGCCGCTCATGCCGTGCGCCGCGCCGGCAGCGTGTGCGGCGGGGGCGCCGGACATCCCCCGCTCCTTCCCCTTGGTCAGCACGAAGTGGCGTGACACGCCAAAGTCGCGGGTGTCGATCTCGACGAGCAGGTCATCCATCATGCATCCGGAGTACTGCTTCGTGCCCTGCGGGTTGATGCGCGAGCCGTGTGGCATCGTGCACGTCGTCACGCGTGCCACCTCGACCATCTCGTCCGCCGACACGACCGACATCGACGACGGTACCATCTCGCCGTAGAGGTTGAAGTTCACGACGTAGACGAACGCGCCGTCCGGCGTGACCTGGGCGGTCGCGGGAAAGTTGCCGAGCATCACGCGCCCCGCGAGCGAGTCGGTGGCCGTCGTGTACTTCCACAGGAAGCCGAAAGGCGTGCCGTGCGCGGTGGTGACGTAGTAGTACCGTCCGTCGGGCGACACGGCGACGCCGTGCGGCCCGTCGATGTCCGACGGCATGATCCCCGTGACGCTCGTCCGCTCCACGTGGATCCCGCTCGGCCCGAACCGGATGAGCGCGATCTGATCGTTGCCCTCGGAGGCCGCGAAGAGGTAGTAATCCTTGTCCGGTGCCGCCGGGGTCGCCATCGACATCGCCGACACCGGTTCCGCTGGCGCTTTGGCCGCGCCGGCAACCGGCACCGCAGCACTCGAGGGATGCGAGGCGGGCGGGGCCGCGCATGCGGCGCACGCCATCGACAGGGCAAACGATCCGGACCACGCGCGACGGGTCATGTCTCCGAGCTCCCGAGGGAGGAAGGGATGCCGCGCACCACGCGCGGACGGCGAAGAATATACGCTTCGCTCCGCTTGCATCACGGAACTTCTTTCGTCAATTTCGGGTACAGCTTTCGTTCGCCCGATATGTCGAACCCGCAACTCGAGGAGGTGATCCTTTGTCTAGTCAGCCCCGGACCAGCAAGGTCACCGTAGTCCGTTAGGACCTAACGGCTTACGCGGATCGGTGGTCTAGCGGTCCGAACCCATTCGTCGAGGCTTCTACTCCAAGGGCGGGAGCCGGACGAGTGCCTGAGAGCGGCAGTGCCATCACGGCGCTGCCGCTCTCTTCGTTTCAGCGAGCCCACGAGCCGCACGCCGCGCCCCATCCTGCTCCCGGCCAGTCAGCTCTTGCCCGTGCTCCCGAAGCCGCCGGCCCGCTCGGTCGTGCGCTGCACCATCCCCTCGCGGAGCTCGAGCACCACGTGGCGCGCGAATACGGCCTGCGCGATCCGCTCGCCATGAACGATGCGACGAGCGACCGGACCGTCGTTCCGCACGACGACCATCCACTCCTCGGCATAATCGGCGTCGACCGTGCCGGGCGCGTTGGGGATGGTGAGCGCCTGCTTGAACACCTGGCCACTTCGCGGGCGTACCTGGGCCTCGATCCCTTCCGGAAGCCTCGTCCGGAAGCCGAGAGGGATCAACGCCATCTCGCCGGGGCGAAGGGTGATGCCCCAGCCGCCCTCCGCTTCGGCCGCGGCGCGCTCGCTCTGGGTGGCGCCGTCCGAGCATCGGACCGCGCGCTGCTTGAGATACGCACGGAGATCGTAGCCGGCGGATCCCGCGGTCGCGCGTGCGGGAAGGATCACCTCGTCGTGCAGCCGCTCGATCACCGCCTCCAGTGTGGGCGATGCGGTGTCGCCGGCCGACGAGGCCGCGGCGATGAGCTCGGCAGGAAAAGCTGGGGTTGGTCGCATGCGCACAGGGTAACCTTTTATCCTCCGGAGCGTATAGGGTGTGGCGCGGGCCTGTTCGCCCGCGCGTCCTTTTTTCCGGAGTCTCTTGCGATGACCGTTCGTCTGACGCTGCTGCCCGTCGCCCTGCTCACCCTTGCCCCGCTCGTGGCTGCGCCGGTGCGCGCCCAGGGGGTGGAGTACGCTCCTGGAACCACGCGGTACAAGCTGTCCACGCTGACCAAGGGGAGCCAGACCTCCCCAATGGGCAACCAGGACTTCCAGGTCGACGCGCGGCAGCAGCTGACCGTGAACATCGCGAAGCAGACCCGCGACACGATGATCGCGACGGTGACGCTCGACTCGTTGAGCGTGAAGAGCGCGCAGGCTGCGCCCGACCTGAGCCGTCTGCTCGGCAGCAAGTTCGTGTCGTACATCTCGCCCACCGGACGCGTCTACTCGACGAAGGCGGCCGAGGGCTCCGACCCGATGCTCGCCCAGGTGTCGGAGGCGGTCGCGCGCTTCCTGCCCACCTATCGCCGCGACATGAAGGCGGGGATGACCTGGGCCGACACGGTGAGCGGCAAGGTGATGCAGCAGGGGCTCGAGGTCGATCGCACCATCGTCGCCAATTACAAGGTGGTCGGCGACACGACGGTCGATGGCGAGCAGGCGTTCAAGATCGAGCGGGCCTCCACGGTCAAGGCCGCCGGCACCGGCAGCGCGCAGGGCACGCCGATCGCCCTCGAGTCGGCGACGACGAGCAATGCGGTCTTCTTCATGAGCCCGCGCGGTCGCTACCTGGGCGGACGCCAGAACGACGACATCGCCGTCAAGATCACGATCCTCGCCCAGGGCGCCGAGATCACGATCAAGCAGTTGGCCGAGAGCCGGATCGAGCCGATCAAGTAGCTCTGGGCGCGCGCCACGGACGGGACATCCCGGCTCCGTCCGCGTGCCCGCGTCCGACTGGGCGCACCGAATCCGAACTGTCGCCTTCGACGGCGCCGCAGGCCGGACCAGAGGAACACGAAGGGGGCGCGGTCTTGCGACCGCACCCCCTTCGTCTCGCGACCACCGGCGACGGGCCGTGGTCGCTATTCCCCTCGGCTCACCAGACCCAGCAGATAGCTTGCCATGCGATCCGATTCCTTGCGGGTCCGCGGCCCCCGCGACACGCGCACCGACGGCACCGCCGAATCCGAGGCCCGATCGGTGACCGGTGCTGCCACCAGGGCCGCCGAGACGCTCGAGACCGGGAGCGGGGGGGTCGAGCCGCCGCGCAGCGCCGCCCAGAGCGGCAACGCGACGCAGTCGCGGAACCCCTTGCCGGCGCAGATGCTCTGCGCGCTGCGCTCGACATGCCGCTGGACCTTGTCGGGATAGGCGCGGCAGTCCGGCGTGTTGCGGCCGCGGACGCATCCATTGTAGTTGAGCAGCGCGAGGCGGGTGGCCCCGGTCGCGTCGAGCGTGTCCGAGGTGCGCTTGGCGAAGTGCTTCAGGATGTAGACGCCGTAGCGCAGATTCGTCTCGTCGTCCTTCAGGTTCCGGCCCAGGATGGGCCCGAGATTGGGCGTCCACATCCGAGGCATGATCTGCATCAGCCCCATGGCGCCCACCTTGGACCGGGCGCTCGGCTTGAACGCGTCGTTCTCCGTCAGCATGACCCCCAGCACCAGGGCGGGAGGAATGCGGCGGTGGTATGCTTCCCGCACCGCGACCCGAGCGATGGAATCCGCCCGGTCGGTCCCGATGTTGCCGGTTCGACGGAGGTCGGTCGCGAACGCCTCGACGTCGCGCTGGAACTGGGGATGCCGCAGGGCGAGCGGCTCCGGCAGGTTGAGCCAGGGCGCACGCGTCGAGCTGGAATCGAGATACCCGGCGGCGAGCACGCGACCGGCAACGGGTGCCTGCCCCAGGAAGACGGGGTGCACGCGCTGTGCGGTATAGACCACCGTGCAGGCCGACACCGCTGCGATGAGCAGCTGGCGGGCGAGTCGGGGGAAGGAAATACGCGCCTCCGGTCTGGCGGAACGTCGGGCCGAGGCCGGCGAACTCGAGGTCGAGCCGCCGATAGAGGAAGGCCGGATAGTAACGTGGGTTACACTGTTCGAGCAAGCTCTGCCGCAACATTCGTTACAACGGGAAGGCGACGGCCGTCGCGCGACGAGCGCGGCATCCTTCTTCCCACTCATCGAGCGCTCCTCTCACGATTGAACCCGCGCACGTGACCGACGCACTGAAGGACGCCCCACCGCCGATCCCCGCCGAGGGCGTGTGGAGCGGCAACCCTGCCGACCTGCCGAACTGGGACGCGATGCCCCGCCGCAACCGGCGACGGCGGCGGCGAAGCCACTATCCGATCTGGTTCAAGTACCTGGGGTGGATGGTCGGCCTCGCGGTGCTGGTCACCATCGGGCAGATCGCCTTTCACGCGATGCGCTCCGATCCCCGCGACGCCACCCTCTACTCGCTCCGCCAGCTGCGGTCCTCCGTGCTGCGCCCGAACGAGCAGTACCGGTCCGCGGTCAACGTGTGGCAGCGGCCAGCCATCGACTATTTCCGGGCGACGCGAGGGGTGCTCGTGCTCACCGACGCGCCCGGCGATTCCCTCAGACCCGACGGCGGCCGGCTGATCTACCTCGGTCTTCAGCCGCGCGACCCGCTCAGTCCCCCCGACGCGCCGCCGACCTTCGACGTGCGCGAGTGGCCGGTCGACACGCTGGTCGAGGTGACGCCCACGCGCACGCTGTTCATGCTCGCCCGTGCGCTCCGGATCGCCGCGCCGTCCGAGACGCGCGTCACCCTGGGGTTGAGCGCCGCCGCGGGCCCGGAGGCGGCTGGGCTCCGCACCCAGCTCGATCGGAAGTACGCCTACCTCCGGCGCGTCGGCTGGCAGCGTCGCGAGCAGCGGCGCGCGCGGGATCGGGCGCGGCTCGTCGCGATCTATGAAGGGCGGCGGCCCTGGTACCACACGGTTCGTCGCGGTGAAGCGCTCGCCTCCATCGCGCGGATCTTCGCCACGACTCCCGAGCAGGTTCGTGCGTTGAACAACCTCGTGGGCGATCGCGTGCGCATCGGGCAGACGCTCCTCGTGAAGCCCTTCACCAAGGAGTCGGTACCGACCCCGCCCGGGGCCTCACCCGAGTACGCACCACCGCCGTCGCCCGTCGTGCCGACTCCGGCGCCCGCGGCGCCGTCGCGCGCTCCCGCGAGGCGGTAGATCCGAGGCGCCGGTCCCTCAGCGGGCCGGTGCCACCACGCCCCGGCACTCGCCGAAGCCGATGCGGCGGAATCCCTCGCGCTCGCACCAACCGCGCATGATCACTTCGTCGCCATCCTCGAGGAAGCGGCGCGTCTCCCCGGTCGAAAGCTGAAGCGGCTCGGTGCCCCGCCAGGTCCGCTCCAGCAGGCAGCCGCGCGACTCGGGCGCCGCTCCGCTCACCGTTCCGCTCGCGATCAGATCTCCCGGCTGGAGGTTGCACCCGTTGCTCGCGTGATGGGTCACGAGCTGCGCCATCGTCCAGTACATCGTTCCGAAGGTGCCGAGGCTCACCCGCATCGGCGGATGACCCTCGCTGCGCATCCGCGTGGAGGAGAGCGAGACCTCGAGCGTGATGGCGATGCCACCGGTGCGCTCGTTGGCGGCGTCGCTCAGATACGGTAGCGGCGCCGGATCGCCCGCCTCGCGAACCAGCGCCGGCACGCGGAATGGCGCGAGCGCCGCCAGGCTCACGATCCAGGGCGACACGGTCGTCGCGAAGTTCTTGGCGAGGAAGGGACCGAGCGGCTGGTACTCCCACGCCTGGATGTCGCGCGCCGACCAGTCGTTCACCAGGCAGAGCCCCGCGATGTGCCCTTCGGCTTCGCCCAGCGGGATCGCCGAGCCGAGCGCGTTGCCTCGGCCGACGAACGCGCCGACTTCGAGCTCGTAGTCGAGCCGCCGCGTCGGACCGAACGCCGGTGGGGCGGACGGATCGTCGCGGGTCTGCCCCTGCGGCCGTCGCACCGTGCCGCCACTCGCGACGATCGACGACGCGCGCCCATGATAGCCGATCGGCACGTACTTGTAGTTCGGCAGCAGCGCGTTGTCCGGGCGAAACATGCTGCCGACGTTCGTCGCGTGATGGATCGACGCGTAGAAATCGGTGTAGTCGCCGATCCGCGCCGGCACCAGCAGCTCGCTCTCGGCCCGCGGAACTAGTAGTTCGCCGCGTCGGCTCCGTGCCCGTGTCCCCTCCGAGCTGTCCGCGCGCAGCAGCAGGCTGACCTGGCGCCGGAGCTCGAGCAGCACGGCATCGCCCGCGGCAAGCAGGGGATTCAGCGAGCGCTCGGCGCCGCACTGCGTGACCAGCGCCACGAGTTCGGCCGAGAGCAGCGACGCGCGACCGACCGCGCCCAGGTCGAGAATCGCCGTGCCAATGGCGACGCCCGGCCGAGCGGCCTCACCACTCGTGCGAAAGCAGCCGAGGGGGAGGTTCTGAATCGGGAAGTCGGTGTCGGCCGCCTGCGCGCTCTCGACCCATGAGACGAGATCGAGGCGATGGGTTTCGTCGAGGTGTGTCGTCATGCGAGTGCGAGCTGTCCCAGCTCGTCGACCGGCTCGCGGAAGGAGCAGGAGCCGAACGACATCGCGAAGGATGCGCGACCGGCAGCCAGCTCGCCCGTCGACACCCGATGCCGCCGCCACGACATCCCTTCGTCGTCGAACGCGAACGCGGACGCGTTCCGCTCTTCCAGCACGTCGACCAGCTCGGCCTCGTCCGCACCGTGCGCCGCCAGCACGCCGGCGACGAACACGTTCAGGAAGCCGAACATCGTCCCCGATGGCGCATCGTGCGCGTAGGTGAGCCGATGTTCGCCGCGCACCGGATGGTGCAGCCCCGCCGTCGCCTTGAACGGCAGGTGGAGCGCGGCACAGCGGGACAGGAAGCGCGCGATGTGCGCGGCCGGCGGGAAGGCGTCGGGGCTCACGCCGCCCGTGCGGATCTTCGCGCGTCCGCCAATCTGTTGCACGGCCTCGAGCAGCGTGCGCGGATCGGGATCCGCGGGCACTTCGACGTACAATGGAATCCGAGTGCCGAGCACCCTGCCCAGGGTCGCGACCCGCTCGGCATTGGTCGCCCTGGCTTCGACGGCATCGATGGCGAAGCGTCGGGCCTGCTGCGCGTTGAACGACTGGATGCGGCTCGCGTCACCCGCCGCATCCTCTCCCACGAGCGCGCTGAGGCACCACGCGGTCGGCCCCGGATCGACGCTCCCCGCCGCCGAGGACAGCTCGTCGAGTCTCGCCACCGGCACGACGAAGCGCCCGAGCATCCAGGCGTCGGCCGACGCGAGATATTCCGCGTACGCGGTCATCGCCGCGCTCATCTCCTGCGCCGCCGGTGGAAAGAGGCCGGCGTAATCGACCAGCCCCGCGACGAGCGCGCGCAGCGCCGGCGAGGCGGTCGGAGTGCGCATCCTCAGCGCTTCGACTTCGCCTTGGACTTCGGCGTCGGCTTCGGGGCGAGAATGCTGCCGCGGCACTTCGGCGATCCGCAACGGCAGGCGTAGAACTTCTCGTCCTCCTCCGTGTGGTCGTCCGTGCGCTCGTACTGATAGTCGTAGAGCAGCTCGTCGCCCGCCTTGATGTTCCGGCGCGCCTCGATGAAGATCCGCTTGCGATCGGTGATCGCCTCGCAGTTGCCGTCGCACGAATGGTTCAGGAAGCGCGCGTCGTTGCCGTCCACCGCGGCATCGATCACCGTCTTGTCGTCGACCGTGAACAGGAAGGTGTGGTGGCGGCTCATCTTCTCGTCGTCGTACCGCTTGTCGGCGGTCCGCCACGAGATGCGCTGGCCGAGGTACTCGATCAGGCGCGTCCCCTTCCGGATGTTGCGGATGGCGAAGGCGCCCTTGCCCTGGATCTTCGAGCTGCGCACCTCGAAGTACGGGTTCGGCTCCTCCTTCCACGGATACCGCGCCTGGATGCCGCGCTTGGCGCCGGTGTCACGACGAGCCTCTGTCGTGGTGCCGCTCCGCTTCGTGCGGCCGCGGGTACTGCGCTTCGTGTCGCGAGTCGTCTTGGTGGCCATGGTCTCGTTACGCCAGCTCCGGCCGCGTCTTGCAGTAGGCGTCCGCCGCGTGCCGCAGCGCGAGCAGCGCCGAGGCCTCCAGCTCGTACTCCAGCTGCATCGCGGCGAGCTGCTTCGGATCGTGCTTCGCCGACAGCTTCCGCGACAGGGCATCGCAGCCGGCGTGCCTTCGTGCGTACTCGCGGCTGGCGTGCCACATCCCGTTCGCCTTGTGCCACCAGGCCTCGTCGCGCTCGGGGTGAACGTCGGCGGCCGCGGTCTCGTAGGCGGCGGACATCTCGGAGAGCGAGCCGTCGCACATCGCGCACAGCTTGTCCATGTGCTGATGCTCGAGCTCCGGCTCGGCGGCGCCCCGGTGGAGCTTGGCGGCGCGGTCGTGCTGGCGGCAGCACTCGATGGCGGCGCGATACAGCGCGTCGGCGCGGTTCCGCACCAGCAGCAGCGGATCGGCGGGCGCCTCAGCGGGCGCGGAAGTCTGGGTACGGCGGTTCGGCATGAGCGCGGAGTGGAAGCAACGCCGCGCGGTTCATCGGGCGGCCGCCTCGAAAGATGCCCGGGCACACGCGCAACTCCAAGGGGGTGCGCGCCACCGGGCGCGCGATTACACCGCCTGCTGCCCGCGCCCCCGCGCCGCCACCGGCCAGCTCGTCTCCACGGCGTCGCCGCGCACGCCGTAGACCAGATCGTTGAGGTGCACCACGATGCAGACGTGGTTGGGGATGACGCGTACGCGCTCGCCGACGACCGGCCGCCAGTCGGACCGCGAGAGATCGAGCACGCCGTGCTCCTCCGACATCCGGGCGACGATGACCTCGGGATGCTCGAGGAGCTGCCCGAACCCTTCGCCGTCGGCGCCGCGCACCGGCTCGCGGCCGAGCGCCTTCGTGCCGGCGTCGATGACCGCCTGACCCGGCACCGCCGTGGAGACCACCGTGGCCAGCACGCTGAGCGCGCAGTCCTCCCAGGCGCAGGCGCCGATCGCCGCCGTGGTGCGGTCGTTGTAGACGTAGGTGCCGGGACGGAACTCGGTCACGCCGGGCAGCTCGTGGGTGCGCCACAACGTCGGCGTGGATCCGCCGCTCACGACCGGGACCGACAGTCCCGCGGCCTTGAAGCGCGACAGCGCGCGGTCGAGCCCATCCCCGAGTCGGCGGAGCGCGGCGTCCTGCTCGTCGACCGATTCGCGCACGTGCCCCGGATAGAATGCCACCCCCGCGAGCTCCAGCCCTCGCACGGCATTGACCCGCGAGGCCAGCGCGAGCGCATCCTCGAGCGCCGGCACCCCCACCCGGTGCATACCGACGTCGAGCTCCACATATACGCCCACGGTGCGCTCGGCCGCCCGCGCGGCGTGGCCGATCTCGTCGACGGCCTGCACCGAGTCCAGCGCGACGGTCACTCGAACGTTCGCCGGAAGCGCCGCGATCCGCTCGGCCCGTGCCGCACCCACCGGGGGATAGGCGAGCAGCAGGTCGTCGGACACGGTGGCCATCACCTCCGCCTCGAAGGGGGTCGCGCAGGTGAGCCCCGCCGCCCCGCGCGCCAGCTGCGCCGACGCGATGCGCGGCGACTTGTGGGTCTTCACATGCGGCCGCAGGGCCAACCCGTGCTCGGCGGCGTAGCTCGCGGCCGTGTCTAGATTGCGCTCCATGCGGTCGAGATCGACGACGGCGGCGGGGGTCTCCAGCGTGTCGAGCGAGGTGAGGTCGGTCATCGTGCAGTCCGGGAACGGCGGAACGGTCGGCGAGCGAACGTGTCCAACCTATTCCTGAGCCGCGCGCCCGCCAACCAGGGCGCGGCGAGAGACATCGCGCGGGCGCGCGCGCTCGTTCTCGCCCACGGCTGGAACGCCACCGCCTACCAGATCCTCAATCCGGGGATCCTGCACTGGTTCTCGTCGGAAGGCGACGCCGTGGTCGGCTTCGTGGATCACGCCGCCACGCTGGTGGTCGCGGGCGCGCCCGTGTGTCCCGCCGACCGACTGCTCGACGTGGTTCGCGAGTTCACCGATGCTGCACGCGTGGCGGGGCGACGGGTCTGCTTCTTCGGCGCGGGCGAGCGGCTCGAGCAGGCGCTCGCCCCCACCGGCCGGTGGAGCGCGACCGGACTCGGCGCGCAGCCGAGCTGGGATCCCGTTCGGTGGCCGGCGCTGCTGCGCCAGCGAAAGTCGTTGCGGGCGCAGCTCAATCGGGCGCGCAACAAGAGCGTGCGCGTGGCGGAATGGGTGCAGGTCGACGCGCAGGATCGGGCTGCGCTGCAGCGGTGTCTTGGCGAGTGGTTGGCTGGTCGCGGACTGCCTCCCCTGCACTTCCTCGTCGAGCCCGACACCCTTGGCCGCCTCGAGGATCGGCGGTTGTTCGTCGCGACGCGTGCGCAGCACGTGGTCGGCTTTCTCGTCGCGTCGCCCGTGCCGGCGCGAGACGGCTGGCTGATCGAGCAGATCATTCGCGGCCACGGCGCGCCGAACGGCACCGCCGAGCTGCTCGTCGACGCGGCGATGCGGGCGGTCGCCGAGCGCGGGTCCCGCTACGTGACGCTCGGACTTTCACCGCTCTCCCGACATTCGAGCTTCGACGATCTCCACACGCCCCTCTGGCTGCGACTGGTGTTGCGATGGGTGCGCGCGCATGCGCGACGCTTCTACGATTTCGATGGACTCGACCGCTTCAAGGCGAAGTTCGCCCCGGAGGAGTGGGAGAACATCGTCGCGCTGGCCGATGCGCCGCGATTTCCACCGCGTGCGCTGTGGGCCATCGCGTCCGCGTTCAGTCGCGGCTCGCCGGTCGGGCTCGTCGCCCGCGCGCTGCTCCGCGCCGTGTGGCAGGAAGTGCGCGGCCTGCTCGCCGGCACCCGGCGCGCTTTACAGCGTCGTCGGGCCGGCCCATGATTCTCCTCCTCTCTCCGTGGACGGTCTCATGCATCGCTTCGCCGTCGCCGCCGCGCTCGTCGTCGCCGCGGCTCTCCCAACGTCGCCCGCCGGCGCGCAGGGGCAGCCTCCGGCTCCGCCACTTCGCGTCGCCGCGAGCAGCTTCGCATCGGTGGAGGTGCACCTCAACGCGCGGCGCATCGGTCAGCAATGGTACGAGGAGGACGCGAGCCTCACCGGCCCGTCGCGTCTCGCGATCACCTATGGGCAGCCGCACGCCCGCGGCCGGCGCATCGACGGCGGCCTGATCCCGCGCGACACCGTCTGGCGCTTCGGGGCCAACGAGGTGACGACGCTCCACAGCGACGTGAACCTCGTCCTCGATACGCTGCATCTCCGTCGAGGCGATTACGCGCTCTTCGTCCTGCGGACGGCCGCGGGATGGCAGCTCATCGTGAACCGCGGCACGGCCACGTGGGGCACCGACTACAATCCCGCCGACGACGTCGGTCGCATCGCCCTGGCGGCACGCACGCGGACGGAGCCGGAGGAATCGCTCACGATCTATCTCGTCCCCGATGCAGCGCGGCCCGGCTCCGGATACGCGGACCTGCAGGGTCGCCTGCGCATCGTGTGGGGCACGACCGAGCTGTCGACGACCTGGCGCATGGTGCCCTGAGTCACAAGTGGCGCGCGCGGCCTGAAATTCGCTCACGGCGGCACTCGTGGACAAAATCGCCCTCCTGGACGGTCGCACGGTCGATTGGCCGCACGTCCACATCGTGATCAACCACTTCCCCATCATCCTCGCGGTGATGGGGACCGCGGCCCTGCTGCTCGCGGCCTTTCGCGGCCAGCGGGCGAGCTGGCTCTATGGCACCATCTCGCTGTCGCTCGCGGCGGTGACGGTGATCCCCGCGTACTTCACCGGCGCGCCAGCGGAGCGCGCGCTCGCGCGGCCATGGTACGTGCCAGGCGGCGTCGTCCACTCGCACGAGGAAGCAGCCCGGATCGCGGCTATCCTCGTCGTCGTCGCGGGGCTCGTTTCGGTGGTCGCGTGGCGACGGCTCGTGCGCTACCCGCGCGAGGTCCGCATGCCCGGCGCGCTCCGCACCACGCTGCTCGTGACGGCGCTGATCGCATCGGGCTCCATCGGGTACGCGTGGTGGCTGGGCGGGCGAATCATCCACGACGCGCCGATTCTTCAGGGGCCGCCGCCGCCGGGCTACGGGCGGCTGGACTCGGGCGCTACTCGGACGGTTGCACCGGCGCCGGCTGCCGCACCGGCCGCGTCACCAGCGCCCGTCCGGATCGATTCGACCGCACCGCCAGTGACGACCGTCAGTCCGGCACCGGCGCGCCCACAGCCCTAGCGGCGCTCGCGCTGCTGTTCGGCCGCCGCGCCGAGCGCTGCCGCCGCGCCGGGCTTCTCGGCCAGCACGCGCGTCATGAATCGCTGCCCCTCCCCCACGCGCTCCACCTCGACCGCGATCGCGTCCACGGCCTGGTCCAGCCGCGTGAGCCGGTCCATCAGCTCCTGCGGGAGGGACGCGACCGCCGCCGCGCTGCGCCGCCAGATCCGGCGCGCAAAGGCGATGCTGATCGGCAGGATCGCGCACACGATGAACAGGCCGCCGATGACGAACGCCTCCTCGGGCGGGCCCGGTCGGTCGATGAACATCGGCGGCGGCTCCTCCACCACGGCGCCCGGAATGCCAGCCGCCCGCGCGACCGCCGCGTCGGCGTCGGCGATCTGCTTGTCCATCGCCGCGATGCGCGCGTCGGTCGTCGCGATGCGCGCCTCGATCCCCGTCCTCGCCGCAGCGCCGAGGTCCCCATCGTTGAGGCTCGACGCCAGCTCGCGCCGGGTGCTCTGCAACCGCTCGAGCTGGTCGCCGAGCTCCTTCCGCATCGCCACCTGCGCCCGATAGATCGCGGTTGGACCACCGTCGCCGGTCGTGATCCGCAAGACCGGCGGGGTGGCCGGCGCTGCGGGTGCGGCGGGTGGGGCGACGACAGGCTGCTGCATCGGAGGTCTCGTGGGCGGGTTCATTCGCTCTTACGATCTCGCCCGGGCGAGCGTTTCACCAGGGGGCGCCGCTCACGACGCCCCGGCCGCCGCGAACGCGCGCGAGACGAGCTGCTGCGCCTCGGCCTGAATGCGCGAGAGATGATCGGGACCGAGAAAGCTCTCCGCGTAGAGCTTGTACACGTCTTCGGTGCCGGACGGCCGAGCCGCGAACCATCCATTTTCCGTCGTGACCTTGAGGCCGCCGATCGGTGCGTCGAGGTGCGGGGTCTTCGTCATGATCTGCACGATCGACTCGCCGGCGAGCTCGGTCGCGCTGACGTCGCGCTCCGAGAGCCCAGCCAGCACGGCCTTCTGCGCACGCGACGCCGGCGCGTCGATCCGGGCGTACGCGGGATCGCCGAACTCCGCCGTCAACGCCGCGTACTGCTCGCCGGGATCCCGGCCGACCGCGGCCGTCATCTCGGCCGCGAGCAGTCCCATGACGATCCCGTCCTTGTCGGTGGTCCACACGGCCCCGTCGCGGCGCAGGAGGGTGGCGCCGGCGCTCTCCTCGCCCACGAAGCCCAGCGACCCGTCGATCAGCCCGTCGACGAACCACTTGAAACCGACCGGCACCTCCACCAACCGGCGCTTCAATCGGGCGGCGACCCGATCGATCATGCTGCTGCTCACCACCGTCTTTCCGATCCCGACGTCGGCGCGCCACTGTGGTCGGTGCGACGCGAGGTAGGCGATCGAGACGGCGAGGTAGTGGTTCGGGTTGAGCAGGCCGGCGCTGCGTGCCACGATCCCGTGTCGGTCGTGGTCGGTGTCGCAGGCCCACGCCACGTCGTACCGGTCCTTCAGGTCGATGAGCTTGCGCATCGCGTAGGGCGACGAGCAGTCCATCCGGATACGGCCGTCCCAGTCGGCGGACATGAACCGGAAGGTCGGGTCGACGGTATCGCTCAGCACCTCGAGCGGAATGCGGTACCGCGCCGCGATCTCCCCCCAGTACGACACGCCGGCGCCGCCCAGCGGATCGACGGCCATCGAGATCGTCGCGCCCCGAATCACGTCGAAGTCGATCACGCTCCCCAGATCCGCGACATACGCATCGAGGTAGTCGTAGCGATGCGTCGTGGACGCCGTGCGCGCGCGGGCGACCGACACCCGCTTCACCCCGGCGAGACGCGCCTCGAGCAGCGCGTTCGCGCGGTTCTGGATCCACGACGTGACCGCCGTGTCGGCCGGTCCACCGTTCGGGGGGTTGTACTTGAAGCCACCGTCCTCCGGCGGATTGTGGGACGGCGTGACGACGATGCCGTCGGCCAGCTCGCTCGTCCGCCCGCGGTTGTGGCGGAGGATCGCGTGTGACACCGCCGGCGTCGGCGTGAAGCCGTCGCGCGAATCCACCATCACCTCCACCGCGTTCGCCGCGAGCACCTCCAGCGCGCTCGACAGCGCCGGCTCGCTCAGCGCATGGGTGTCGATGCCGAGGAAGAGCGGCCCGGTGTAGCCCTGGTTGCGCCGGTACTCCGCAATCGCCTGCGCGATGGCGACGATGTGGTCTTCGTTGAACGACCCTCGCAGCGACGTGCCGCGATGGCCCGAGGTGCCGAAGCTGACGCGCTCGTCGCGCACCGACGCGTCCGGATGCCGCGTGTAGTACTCCGCGACGAGCCGCGGGACGTTCGCGAGCATTGCCTGTGTGGGGGGCTGGCCAGCCCGAGGGTCGACGGTCATCGCGGCTCCTGCTGCAAGGTGCGGGCTCGGGGTTCAGCGCACCGCATCACAGCGCGGGCGCCGGGGATCGGCCGGACACCGCAGCCGCATATAGAAGTCGAGCGGCCGGGCGGGCTGCTCGTAGTGCGACGGGATGGGGAGCCGGGACTGGGTCTGGAAGTATCGCAGCGACGCGTCGCGCCACCAGCGGGCCTCGCGTTCCTGGATCGCCAGCGCACCCTGGACCTGGCGAAAGCGCTCCTCGTCGATCTTGCCGGCCAGAGTGCTCCAAGCGCGCTGCATCGCGTGCACGCTGTCGACACCGGCGTAGTAGCGGCTCACCAGCTCGTCCCACACCGTGCGTCCCGTCGACAGCCGCTCGCGCCAGCCGACATGATGGAACCAGAGGAGCAGCGAATCGGGAACGTTCTCGCGATTGCCATAACGCGCCCGAATCGGCTCCGCATACTGCTCGACCGCATTGCTGCCGGTCGCGGTGCGATCGAACCCGATGCCGGTGGCGTCGGCGCGGTGATAATAGGCGGGCGTCCAGTCGGGACGCCCGTTCGTCACCCACGGCGCCGGCCCGTAATGGTTCGACGCCGCCGTCATGCTCGTGAGCCCGAGGGGCGTCATGTAGCTCACCGCCGCCTCGCGCGAGGCCATCATCATCGCGCGCACCGTCGCCACGACGGTCGAGTCGTTCGATAATGTGGACCGTACCCAGTCCTCGGCCACCACGCCTGACGAAAGCGTCGGATCCCACGCCAGCCGCCCGAAGGCATACCAGTTCGCCTGGTCGAAGATGGAGCCGGTCCAGTTCCGGTCGCTGCCGATGTTGGCCACCCCCGCCATCCCGCTGCGGGCCGAGCCGTGGAGCGAGCCGTCGACCACGCGCGCCACCGTCGATCCCTTCCCCTTTCGGAAGGTGTCGGCGTGCAGGACCTCCTCCATCAGCGTGCCGAGATACACCAGATGCGTGTCGTTCCCGAGATACTCCTTCGTGAGCTGGAACTCGAGGAGGAGCGGCGTGCGCGGCATCGCGCCGAGCACGGGGTTGAATGGCTCGCGCGGCTGGAAGTCGAGCGGCCCGTTCTTCACCTGGACCATCACGTTGCGGCGGAAATCGCCATCGAGCGGCACGAGCTCGTCGTAGATCTCGCGCACCCGGTCCGGAGAGGTGCGGTCACTCGAGATGTACGCGCGCCAGAGAACGAGGCCACCGTGCGGCACCAGCGCATCGGCCAGCAGGTTCGCTCCGTCGGCGTGCGTGCGTCGGTAGGTCTCGGGGCCCGGCTGCCCTTCCGCATTGCCCTGCACGAGGAACCCGCCGAAGTCCGGGATCGCGGCGTACACCTCGTCCACCTTGTGCCGCCACCACTGCCGGACCACCGGATCGAGCGGGTCGGCGGTCGCCAGGCCACCGATCTCGATCGGCGCTCCGAACCGCGCCGTGAGAAAGATCCGGATGCCGAAGGGACGCAGCGCATCGGCGATCGCGCCCGCCTTGCGCAGGTACTCCGGCGTGAGCACGCGGGCATTCACGTTCGGCCCGGTCACGACGACCGCGTTGATCCCGAGCGATGCGTTGGCGCGTGCATAATCGGCGTAGCGCGGGGACACCGTGCCGGGCAGCTCGGCCCAGCTCCAGATCGAGCCGCCGGCGTAGCCGCGGTCCACGGATCGGTCGAGATTGTCCCAGTGGTCGAGCATGCGGAGCTGCACGCGAGGCGCGCTCGTGATCGCGAGCCCCTTGAGCGGCCGCTGGGTCTGCAGCTGTCGCAGCAGCGCGAAGGCGCCGTACAGCACTCCGACGTCACTGTTGCCGGCGATGACGATCGCCGGCTTGTCGTGCACCCTCATCGCGCGGATCAAAAAACCTTCGCGCCCCACCGCTCGCAGCTGCGCCGCGAGCGGCAGCGCGGCGACGAGCGGCGAGCTGGCCCGGGTCCCGACGATCACCGCGCCAGCGTGAACCGATCGCGCGCTGGTGGGCAGCTCGCGGCCGAGCAGGCCGCCGAGCCCTCTCGTGAGCTCGTCGCGCACGAGATCGAGCGTCGGCGAATCCCCTTCGACGACGATCTGCGTGATGGCCGAGCGATACTGCGCGAGACGGGCAGCGTCGCTGACGAGCACGTAGCGGAGCCAGAGCTCGTACCCGTCGTCGGCGCGAAGGGGTGTGCCGGCACTTACCAACAGCAGCACGCCGGCCGCGAGGCGACCGGCGCATCGGGTCAGGCGAGGACGCATGCCCGACATTCTACCCGGACGTGCACGTCGCCACCACCGGATCGCGGTAGTGGGACGCCGAGTCTATCGAAGCACCACCTCGATCAGCTCCGGGAAGGTGGCCACGGTCAGGATCCCGTCCGTCACCCCCTCGCGCGCCACGACGCCGGAAAAGGCGATGAAGTCGTCGGTGAGGCGCGGCGCGAACACCGCCGTGCGGCGCGTGCCGACGAAGGTCGTCCGCGTGCTCCCCGCCGGCGCCGGGCTTCCGGTAGCATCCAGCACATCGTCCATCCGCGCGGTGTTCAGGTCGCACCCCACGTACGCGCCGATCGCGTCGAAGCGGAGACGCGGCGCATAGAGCTCGTTCGGGCTGATGCCGAGTGCGGTCGCGATGCCGAAGAGCGCCTCGGCCGCAACGTCGCTCGCGAGCGAGATAGCGACGCCGGCGCGCCGCAGCGCCTGCGCGGCCTCCGCGGCGCCAGGCACGAGCGCCGCCAGGTACGCGGCCCCGAGCTCATTCACCTCGGCGCGTCGCGGACGGAGCAGCTTGAGCCGCGCACGGGTGAGGTCGGCCCACCCCCAGCGCTGCGTTGCCGCCGTCTGCTGAAGCTCGGCGAGCTGCGTCGCCGTCACCGCATCCCGCCGCCCGGCGAGCCAGGCCAGCCCGTCGACACCCGACACCGTCGCGTCGACCTGGAGGACGACCCCGTCCGGCCGACGGCCGGCTGCCTCGCGCCGGTCGGCGGAGTAGGAGGCCGCTGCGCCGAAGGGTGGCGTCGAAAGCTCGGGTACAGATTCCATTGGATTCGCCTGCTGCCGGGAGTTGGTGTCGCTGGACGGCCGAATGATGCAGAAAACCTGCTTGAAGCGCAACACGCTGCCACGAATTCGCCGGATCGTGGCCATAAAGTGACCGAATGCGCTCAAAAACGTGCGTCGGTGGCAATCCCGACGGAGAAACCGGCGCCAGCTACCTGGTTCGGCGCGTATCCGGCACCAGCTCCCGAACGCTGGTGCGCAGGTAGTCGGCGGCCGGCGTCGCCCCGGGATCCCACTCGGCCAGCAGGCTGGCGAGGTGCTCGCGCCGCGCCGCCACCAGCCGATCCATGACCGCACAACCCGCTGGCGACAGCGAACGTTCCGGAGACCCTTCCGCGGACGTCCGCGCGGTCACCAGCCCTCGGCCCTCGAGCTCCTCCAACGCGCGATCGATCCGGTCGCGCCGAATGGCGCCCGGTCGGGCGAGCTGCTGGGCCGGGATGCCGGGGGAGCGATCGATGCGCACGAGCAGCCAGGCCGCGAGTGGGCTGAGGGTCTCTCCGGCGCGCTCGACGATCCGCGCGATGTGCGCGCGCTGCACGTCGCGGTCGGCGAGCGCCGTGAATGCCGAGACGAGCTGCGCTTCCGCGGCGCGATCGTCCACCGGCCGCGCGAATGCACCGGCCGCCTCGCTGCCGCTCTCGCGAGCGTTCGCCGCCACCGTCTCACGGAGCGCGCGCTCCGGAAGGAAACAGGCGAGCACGACG
>JABFYH010000071.1 GCA_013361335.1 Gemmatimonadaceae bacterium
GGGTCGGTCTGGGTGTCGCTCGCCGAATTGTACGAGCTGACCACGATCCAGCCATGCCGCTCGGCACCGCCGGCGAACAGACGCAGGGCGAGCGGTGCGCGGCCGCGCGGATCGAGCACGAACAACACCGGCGCAGGATGCGCCGACGCGTAACCCGATGGGACGTATGCCGCGACATGCTGCGTCGAATCACCCGCGACGGCGTCGCGCTCGATGAGACGGCCGGGCAGGGGAAGGTCTTGCGGCGCCGCGGACAGGGCAGGGGCGAGGAGCAGGAGCCCGGACAGAGTCCGACGCAGGCTCACCGCCATCCTCCGAGGGACGAGATGGTCATGGACGACTCCGGGTGACGGTGCTGAACGAAAAGACCGGAACCGATGCCTGCGCTACCCCGTAGTGACGAGGCGTCCGCATCGCGGGACGAGGCGCACGTTCCGCGCCGCAGACGACGACGACCCGACCCACCGAGGCGCGATTGACGGCAGCGGGACGCGATTTCGTCCCGTTCAGGTAGCCCCTCGCCCCAATTCCGGTGTCCAACCGGTGTGCTTCAGACATCATTCGGCCCTGATGACTCCCCATCCGTGATGCGTCCGCTGCTACAGCGACGCCGCGCAGCCATCAGGCGGATCGCGACCGGGGTGGTCGTCGCCGGGGCGCTCGCCGTGGTCCGTGTTACGTGGCGGCGGCTCGTCACGCCGGGCGCGCCGGATGTCGTCCCGGCGAGCATCACCGCGATAGTGCATCTCTTCTGGCTCTGCGCGACCCCGATCATCATGCATCTCGCTCGCCGCGCGCTCGTCCCGACCGCGACGACGCGCGACCGTGTGCGACTCGCGGTCGCCACGGTAGCGGCGCTTCTCGGCGAACCGCTCTGGAGCTGGATCGTGGTCGTCGTCTTTCACCACTACGAGGCCCCGTTTCGCACCTTCCTCGCCGGACGCACCGACGTCAACGCGATGGTCGTCGTCCTGCTGATGGGGCTCGAGCTGACGGAGCTGCGGATCGAGGCGGCACGCGAGCAGCTCGCCCAGCATGCCCGGCTCCTGCGCTCGGTGGCCGAGGCGCAGCTCGCGGCGCTCACGCTGCATCTCCAGCCCCACTTCCTGTTCAATACCCTACAGCTCGTCGCTGAATGTGCGCGCACCGACGCCGAGCACGCCGCGCGCGTCGTGCGCGCGCTGCGACGCCTGCTCGTCGAGTCGGCCCGCCACACGGCGCGCCGCGTGGTGACCGCGGCCGAGGAGATCGACTTCATCCGGGCGTACCTCTCCATCCAGCTCACCCGCTTCGAGGAGCGGCTGCAGGTGGAGATCGACGTCGATCCGCGAGCCGCGCACGCCGCCGTGCCGCACATGCTGCTGCAGCCGATCGTCGAGAACGCGATCCAGCATGGCATCGCCCGCCGGGCGCAGGGCGGATGCATCTCGGTCATCGTCCGCGCGATCGACGAAGGGAAGCGCCTCCTCGTGCTGGTGCGCGACGACGGGCCGGGCCCAGTCGGTGAGCCGCGGCTCCGCGGCCGGCAGGGGCGTGGCGTCGCGAACACCCGCGCGCGGCTGGCCGCGCTCTATGGCGACGACTTCGTGTTCGCCCTGCGCCGGATCGGGCATGTGGGCGCCGAGACCCGGATCGACATTCCCCTGCGCGAGGTGCGGTCGTCGCACGATGGCGGCGAGACGAGCGACGAGCAGCGGATCGAGCCGCCGCTACCGCACCGGACCTGGCTCTCCCGCCTCGCGCTGGTGTGGGTGCTCGTGCTCCTGCTGCAACCCGCGGTATTGATGCTGGTGTGGCGGGAAGCGCTCCGTCACGAGGGCGGATCGCTCCATCTCCTCTTCACGAGCCAGCTGCGCGAGATCCCCTTCTACCTGCTCGCCTTCGCCGCGGCGGAGCTGGTGGAGCGCCTGCGGCAGGACGACCTGCGCCGCGTCTGGGTCGCGCTGGTGCACGCCGCCGCCGCGCTGGCGGTGATCTGGCTCCGCGAGGCCGTGACGCCGACGGTCAATGCCCTCGTCGGCCCGGAGCTGGCCATGCCCAGCTCCGCCTCGGCGGTCTTCGGCCTCCGGGTGTTCCTCGTCTACGGGGCCACCATCGCCTTCGCCCGGGCGCACATGCTCACCCACTGGGCGGCGGCGCGCACGAGCCTCGTCCGCGAGGTCAACGAAGCGCTCCAGGATGCGGAGCGCGACGTCTGTCGCGCCCAGGTGCACCAGCCCGCGGTGCTCGCGTCGCTCCGCGCGCTCGAGGAGGCGTGCGACGTGAGCGCCGAGGCGGTGGACGGGTGCGTGCAGTCGCTGGCGCGGCTGCTGCGGTTGTGTCTCGACGCCCTCGACCTGCGCGAGCACGACGTGGAGGGCGAGCTGCGCATCGCCGACGCCTTCTGCGCCGTGTTCGGCGTCGAGAAGGCGGCGAGCGGGATCGACGACGATGCGACCCTGCGCGCCGTCGTGCCCCCCGGAACCCTCGCCACCGCCGTCGCTTCGCTCGGGGCGCGTCCCGCCGAGCCGCCGCTCGTCGCCGGCGGGATCGTCGCGTCGCGGCTGGAGCTGAGCGTCGCCGTGCGCACCTCCGGCATGGTGAGCGAGCTCGCCGCGCTCCAACGGGCCCTGAACGGCGCGATCCGCGGCGACGTGCAGGTGCGCCGCCGCATGACCGGCCCCTTCACGAACATCGAGATCGGACTCCCCCACCTGCGATCCTCGGACATCGCCACCGGTGCAGCCACCGACGTACTCCTCAGCGCGTGACCACGTCATGCGAATCGTGATTGCCGATGATGAACGAACCGCGCGCGCGCGTCTGCGGCGCGAGCTCAGCGAGATGGCGAACGTCGAGATCGCCGGCGAGGCGACGGATGGGCTGACGGCCGTCGCCCAGATCCGCGCGCTGCGCCCCGACCTCGCGATCCTGGACGTGCAGATGCCGGAGCTCGATGGCTTCGCCGTGCTGCGGGCGCTCGAGCCGGCGGAGCGCCCCGCCGTGATCTTCGCGACCGCGTACGACGCGTACGCCCTCGACGCCTTCCGTGTCCACGCCGTGGACTACGTCCTCAAGCCGGTCGACGGCGAGCAGCTGCGAAGCGCCGTCGACCGGGCGCGGGCGCAGATCGACGCGCGCACGGACGAGGTGCGCCTGCGCGCGCTGCTCGACGAGGCGCTCGCATCCCGCGGCGGCCTCGCCCCGCGCACGGATCACGGCGCCGACCGACTGCTGATCAACACCGATGGGCGGCTCGTGCCCGTGCGCGTCGAGGACATCGATTGGATCGAGGCGGCGGGGAACTACGTGCGCCTGCACGTCAACAAGTCGGTGCAGATGTCGCGCGATACGCTCACCGCGATGGAGAAGCGGCTGGATCCGACGCGGTTCGCGCGCATCCATCGCAGCGCGATCGTGAACCTCGATCGGGTGAAGGAGCTGCAGGCCTGGTTCTCGGGGGACTTCGTCGTGCTGCTCACCACGGGTGAGCGGCTGCGGCTGAGCCGGTCGTACCGGAAGGCGTTCGAATCGCGGTTCGGCCGGCGAAAGGAGTGACGAGACGCGTCGCCACCAGCCCTGGCGCCGCGGGCCCTCCATCGCCCGCCCGCCGGATGAGCGTTCCGTCACCGGGTTGTCGCGACTCGTCACATTCTGCGCGGTCGGTACAAACGCACACCCGCATCGTGGTGTCGAACGCGAGGAAGCCAGGACGCAGCGTGCCTCCTACCGGTGGCGACGACCCCTCCCTACAGATGACGAATCCCAATCGAGTCAATAGCGCGTCGACGGAACGACACTCCACCGGTAGGCGGGCCGCCACGCCGGCGACGGCGGTCGAGTCGCCCCTGCGTTGGGCCTGCAAGAACTTCGAGTTTCTCCAGCGGCGCCGCATCGCCATCGGCGAACAGATGCGGGCGGTGCTCCAGGAGCGCGATACGGGCTGGCCCCTCGAGCACCCGATCGTCGGCGAGCCGGACGACATCATTCGCGACGTCGCCTTCGGCCGCAGCACCGGTCCGGTGCGCGTCCTCGGCGATGCGTACCGTCGCGCGTGGACCGACGAGAAGGAAGCCATCGTCGTCATGGCCGGCCTCCTGGAGCAGCACCCGGTCTGGCCCTGGCTGGGCCACATCAAAGGCGCCGGCCCGAGTGTGTGCGGGCGTCTCCTCTCGCGACTCGACATCACCAAGGCGTCGCGCCCCTCCTCCTTCTGGGCGTTCTGCGGCCTGCACACCGTGCCCGGCGTCCGCTACGAGTGCGCGGAGTGCGGAGCGGTGCTGGTGTACCTCGCCAAGCAGCGCGCCGTCGGGCATCACCGCCCGGGCACCGAGATCCCGTGCACGCACGCGCTCACCCGCAGCGACGTCTCGGAGAAGATTCGCGTCGCACCCCGGCCGCTGCGCGGCCGCTCGCTGGACTACGACGGCAGCGCGCGGGTCGCCTGCTATCTGCTGAGCCTCTCCTTCAGCCGGCAGGGCTCGAGCTACAAGGCCGTGTATCGACGCCAGCGCGAGCGCCTGGCCTCCCGCGCGGAGTGGACGCCGCAACACCAGCACCTCACGGCCCTTCGCATCACCTCGAAGCTTTTCCTCGTCCACCTCTGGTTCGTGTGGCGCGAAGCGATCGGCCTGCCGGTCAGCCTCGAGGATGCCCAGCTCGCGGGCGAGCCGGTGCAGAGCCCGTGGGAGATGATCGACAAGTGAGGGCTGACGGTCTGACGGCCTGACCGTCCGACCCACAGGTAGTTGTGCCCGCCCGGGCTCAGCGCCATTTTCAGGGGTCCCGACGTCGACCCTGTGGCGAGGAGTAGTCCGTAGTGCCCGAGCTGGCCTTCCGCGATGGAATCATGGACCGCATCCGCCTGCGCGAGCAGCGGTTCGACGAGCGCGCCTATCTGTTCGTGCTCGGCGCCCTCGAGTACTGCCAGCAGCGCCTGCCGGAGCGACGCCACATCACCGGCCGCGAGCTCGCCCTCGCGTGCCGCGACCTCGCGCTCGAGCGTTTCGGCGTGCTCGCGCGCATGGTCCTCGAGCACTGGGGCGTACGCACCTCGGCGGACATCGGCGACGTCGTCTTCACGCTCGTGGAGCTCGAGCTCCTGATGAGCCAGGCCACCGACTCGCGCGACGAGTTCTTCGAGGTCTTCGACTTCGACCAGGCCTTCGAACGTGACTATCCATGGTGCGCGCAGTTCGTCTGATCACGCCCCACCCCGCCGATCATGGACCTGCCCGCGGAGTTCCCCAAGTGCCGCAAGTGCGATGAAGGCGTGCTGCTTCCGCTGAGCGACTACGGCCGCGACGGCGCCGCCATCACCTACAAGGCGTGGGCATGCTCGAACCCCACCTGCGGGTTCAACCTGCGGATCGACAACGGGGAGCTCAGCTACGGCCGCACGGTGGGCGCGTCGCAGAAGTAGCTCCGGTGTACGTCGCCGACGCCGCGGGCGCCCGGGCCGCTGACGCCGCGGCCATCGCGGCGGGGATCCCCGCTCGCGCCCTGATGCAGCGCGCCGGCGCCGGGGCCGCTGCCGAGATTGCCCGCCGCTTTTCCGATGAGCTCGGTCACGGGATCCTCGTCGCCACCGGCGCGGGCAACAATGGCGGCGACGGCTGGGTCGTCGCCTCGGCGCTCCACGCGGCCGGTATCGCGGTGCGCGTCGCCGAGTGCCTGCCCGCTGCAACGCCCGACGCCCGCGCCGAGCGCGAAGCGGCGATCGCCGCCGGCGTCGCGACTGACGCCGCACGCGATGCCCTTTCCAGCGGGCCGGAACGCATCGCCGTCGACGCGATTCTCGGGACCGGTCTCCGGCCGAACACGCCGCTCGAGGGCGACGTCGCGCGGGCCGTCGCCGCGCTCGCGACCCGCCAGCGGCAGGGGACACGCATCGTTGCCCTCGACGTCCCGAGCGGCATGAATGCGGACGATGGCCGTGACGTCGGCGGGCTCCGCTGCGCGCTCACCCTCGCGTTCGGCACTCTCAAGCGCTGTCACGTCGTGTCGCGCGCCGGCTGCGGGGAGATCGTCCTCCTCGACATCGGGCTCGGCCCGCACGCCGCGGCCGCGCACGGCGCGACCCTCGCGACGCCCGGCTGGTTCCGCGCCTCACTCCCTGCGATTGCCGCCGACGCCCACAAGGGGACGCGGAAGAAGGTGGCGATCGTCGGCGGAGCGGAGGGGATGGCCGGCGCGGTGATCCTCGCCGCGCGTGCGGCGCTGCGGAGCGGCGCCGGTCTGGTGAAGTGCGTCGTCGCTCCCGAATCGCTGCGGGCGGTGCAGGAGGCCGAGCCGGCGGCGTTGGCTGCCGCGTGGTCGGCCGACGACGCGGCGCTCGAGCGTGACGTCGCCGGCTGGGCCGACGCGATCCTCGTCGGGCCGGGCCTCGGCCGCGCCAACGCGCGCGCCCTCGTCGAGCGCATCCTGCGCGGCACGCGCAGCCCGATCGTGCTCGACGCCGACGCGCTCAACGCCTTCGCGGGCGACGCGCCAGCGCTCGCTCCGTCGCTGCGGGAACGCCAGGCGCTGCTCACCCCGCACCCCGCCGAGTTCGCGCGTCTCGCCGGCCTCGGGGTCGATGCCGTGCTCGAACGACGCTTCTCCCTCCCGGCGCAGCTCGCGGCCGACGTCGCTGCCGCGGTGCTCCTCAAGGGCGTCCCGACCATCGTCTCTTCACGCAGCGGCGATTCGATCGTGGTCGCCGAAGGCACCCCGGTGCTGGCCACCGGCGGCGCCGGGGACCTGCTCGGCGGCATTGCCGTCACGCTGCTCGCGCAGACCAACGATGCCGCCCTCGCGGGCGCGCTCGCCGCGTACGCGCACGGCAAGGCGGCCTGGCTCGTCAGCGCGCGTGACGTGCGCGGCTACACCCTCGACGACGTCCTGCTCGCGCTCCCGGTGGTGTGGTCGCTCCGCGCGCCCGCGCCACGCCCCCCGGTGCTCGCCGAGCTTCCAGCCGTCGGAGAGCCGGCATGAGCGCGCCGCATCTCCCCCTGGGCGAAGGTGCGGAGTTCGACGCCATCCGCGCGATGCTCGACGAGTGGGGCCCGCACGCCGTGGGTGTCGGCGACGACGCCGCGGTCGTCGCCGTGCCGCCCAACGAGAAGCTCGTCGTCAGCACTGACGCCTCCGTGGAAGGGGTGCACTTCCGCCGCGAGTGGATGACCGCCGCACAGATCGGTCAGCGAGCCGCGAGCGGGGCGCTCAGCGACCTCGCCGCGATGGCCGCCACGCCGCTCGGCATCCTCCTCGCGCTGTCCGTACCGGAGCGCTGGCGTGACGAGCTTCCCGAGCTGGCGCGTGGCGTCGGCGTCGCGGCGGTAGCGGCGCGCTGCCTCATCGTCGGCGGAAATCTCACGCGCGGGACCGACCTCGCTCTCACCATCACCGTGCTCGGATGTACCGCGGTGCCGTTGCGGCGCGCCGGCATGCGGCCTGGCGACCGACTGTTCGTCACCGGTCGCCTGGGCGGTCCGGGTGCGGCGTTGCGCGCGCTGCTCGCCGAGCGCCCACCCGGGCTCACCCATCTCGAGCGGTTCGTCGCGCCCATTCCTCGGCTCGACGAAGCCCGGTGGCTCGCGGAGCACGGCGCCGCCGCCGCGATCGACATCTCGGATGGTCTGCTGGCGGACGCCGCCCACCTGGCGCGCGCCAGCGCCGTGTCGCTGGCGATCGATCTGGCCGCGGTGCCGTGCGTCGACGGAGTGCTCCCCTCGGAGGCGGCGACGAGCGGCGAGGAATACGAGCTGCTCGTCGCCGTACCGGACGACGTCGAGCTCGACGTCGCCGAGTTCCGCCGCTCGTTCGGCATCGACCTGACGAGAATCGGTGTCGCGCTCGCTCCGACCGGCGATCCGGTGCTCGTCGACGGTCGTGCGCCCTCCGTCTTCGGTCACGATCACCTGCGCTGAGCGAACGGCGGGCTGCAGGTCGCGCTCGCTGGCTGGGCAACACGGGTGCCGCGTCCGACCCTATCTTCCGGGCGCACCGCGCGATGCAGCGCGTTGACCCGCCTTGCCACGCGACTCACCTTTCACGCATGCGCACGCTGCTGGCCGCGATCGACCTCTGGTTCGTTACCATCTTCCTCGCGCCGGTCGCGGTGATCGCGAGCGTGCTCGGCTTTCACGACGAGAAGGGCGGCGTCGTCCAGCAATGGTGCATGCGCACCTGGGCTCGCTCCCTCTGCTTCGCCGCCGGCGTCAAGGTGGTCGTCCACGGGGCCGAGCACATCGCCCGCGACGTGGGAACGGTGTACGCGAGCAACCACGTGAGCTGGTACGACATCTTCGCCATCGCGTCCGTGCTGCCGCGGTACACCTTCGTCGCCAAGGCCGAGCTCCGGAAGATTCCGATCTTCGGGTGGGGGGCAGAGGGCGCCGGTGTGGTGTTCCTGGCGCGGGAGAATCGCAAGTCCGCGTTCGAGGCGTACCAGCAGGTGGCGAGGAAGATCGCGCAGGGGCTCAACGTCGTGGTCTGCCCCGAGGGGACGCGAGGCGAGCGCTACGCGCTGCGACCCTTCAAGAAGGGACCGTTCGTTCTCGCCATCGCCGCCGGCGCTCCGGTCGTCCCCGTCGTCGTTCACGGGACGCGGGAGGTGATGCCGAAGGGCAGCTTTCGCGTCCGCTCCGGCACGGTGCACGTGCACCTGCTCGAGCCCGTGCCCACGACCGGCTATGATTACGAGCACCGCCACGACCTCATGACGATCGTATGGGAGCGGATGGCCGGCGTCCTTCGAGACCAGTATGGCGTCGAGTCGTCGGCGACCCCCGTCGAGACCGTGACTCGTGAAGCGTGACCTGTAGGAACTCCCCAATCCGACTACTGCCCGATGCCCTCGACAATCACGAACATCGTCGCCCGCGAGATCCTCGACAGCCGCGGCAATCCCACCGTCGAAGCCGACGTCTACCTCGACAGCGGCGTGATGGGCCGTGCCGCGGTGCCGAGTGGGGCGAGCACCGGCGAGCACGAGGCGGTCGAGCTGCGCGATGCCGACAAGGAGCGCTACGGCGGGAAGGGGGTGACGCTCGCGGTGCAGAACGTCCATGAGATCATCGCACCTGCCCTGGCAGGTGCTGACCCGACCGACCAGATGGGCATCGACGCCGCGCTGATCGAGATGGACGGCACCGCGAACAAGTCCAACCTCGGCGCGAACGCAATCCTCGCCGTCTCGATGGCCTGCGCCCGCGCGGCGGCGCAGGAGCTCGGCGTTCCCCTCTGGCGCTACCTCGGCGGGCCGCTGACGCGCGTCATGCCGGTGCCGATGATGAACATCCTCAACGGCGGCGCGCACGCCACCAACACGGTGGACTTCCAGGAGTACATGATCATCCCGGTCGGCGCCGAGAGCTTCAGCGATGCGGTCCGGATGGGAGCCGAGGTGTTCCACTCGCTGAAGAAGGTGCTGGTGAAGCGGAAGCTGAGCACCGGCGTGGGCGACGAGGGCGGCTTCGCGCCGGATCTCAAGAGCGACGAGGAGGCGATCACCGTCGTGCTCGAGGCGATTCAGGGCGCGGGCTTCGCGCCCGGCAAGGACATCGTGCTCGCCCTCGACTGCGCGGCGAGTGAGCTGTACAAGAACGGCACCTACACCTTCAAGAAGAGCGGGGCGGGCACGAAGGACGCGGGAGCCATGGTGGATCTGTACGCGAGATGGCTCGACGAATACCCGATCGTATCGATCGAGGACGGGATGGCGGAGGACGACTGGGAGGGGTGGAAACTCCTCACGGAGCGTGTGGGTGACCGCTGCCAGCTCGTCGGCGACGACCTGTTCGTCACGAACACCGAGCGCCTGTCGAAGGGGATCGAGATGGGCGTCGCCAACTCCATCCTGATCAAGGTGAACCAGATCGGCACGCTGACGGAGACCCTCGAGTCGATCGAGATGGCGCGGGCGGCGGGATACCTGTCGGTGATCTCGCATCGCTCCGGCGAGACGGAGGACACCTTCATCGCCGACCTCGCCGTCGGCACCGGAGCCGGCCAGATCAAGACCGGCTCCGCTTCGCGCAGCGACCGGGTGGCGAAGTACAATCAGCTCATGCGCATCGAGCAGCAGCTGGGCGGCGCCGCCGAGTACCCCGGTGGGGCGATCTACGGGCTGTAGGTCGTGAGCGCAGCGCGTAAATCCTCGGCACGCACCGGGAAGCAGCGCATCGGCCGGATCGCCATCGCCGCCGGGCTGGTGGCGGTGGTGGCGTTCGCGATCCAGGGGGGCGAGTACGGCACCTCCGATCTCTGGCGGCAGAAGGAGCGGCGCGCTCGACTCATCCGCACCAACGACTCCCTGACCCGCGTGGTCGACTCGCTGCGCCGCTACAAGCGTCGCCTGGAGACCGATGCGGCGCTCCAGGAGCGGATCGCCCGCGAGGAGTTCGGGTTGGTCCGCGGCAACAAGGAGCTCCTGTACCGGTTCGCCGAGCCGGGGACGCCGTCGGACTCGGCGCCGCGCTCCCCCTGACCGACCGGCGTGCGGCGAGCGGTGGACCGGCGAAACTTCCGCCGAGCTCGGTCAGCAGGCGCGTCGTTCGTCTGGCCGATCGGCGATCGCGTCGCCGTCGGACACGGTGGCGGCGGTTGACTCCGCCCGCGCCTCCGCTATTATTCGCATACTGACGCGGGGTGGAGCAGCCTGGTAGCTCGTCGGGCTCATAACCCGAAGGTCGCGGGTTCAAATCCCGCCCCCGCTATGGAATGAAAACCGGCCGGTCCTCAGGGACCGGCCGGTTTTTTTGCCCCCGCGAAAGAAAAAGCGGAGACGACCGGACACGCTGACATACCGATGAACGATCCATCTTCCGTACATCGGACGCGCGCTGCAGCTTAGCCTGATGGACGACGCTGCCATCCAGGTACGTCCGTCGAGGAGGCGCGGCCGATGACCGACGACGTGCACGACGACCTGCCGGACGAGGACACGCTCGGCCGAGCCACCATCGTGACGCCCGCCCCCTTCGCCGCCGGAGTGCCCGCCGTCGTCCAGACCGTGAAGTATGCGGCGGCCAACATGGGCGTCGTGAAAGGCGCGCGGATGCTCCTCCAGCTCAACCAGACCGACGGCTTCGACTGCCCCGGCTGCGCCTGGCCCGACCCGCCCGCCGGCGAGCGTTCGCACGCCGAGTTCTGCGAGAACGGCGCGAAGGCCGCCAGCGAGGAGAACACCCGGAAGCGCATCGAGCGATCCTTCTTCCGCGACAACAGCGTCGAGGAGCTGTCGCAGCGCAGCGATTACTGGCTCGCGCAGCAAGGCCGCATCACGGAGCCGATGGTGCTGCGCAAAGGCGCCACGCACTACGAGCCCATCTCATGGGACGACGCCTTCGCGCTGATCGCGCTGAAGCTCAACGCGCTCGATCACCCGGACGAAGCGGCCTTCTACACCTCCGGGCGGACCGCCAACGAGACCGCCTTCCTCTGGCAGCTGTTCGTGCGGCAGTTCGGGACAAACAACCTTCCCGACTGCTCCAACATGTGCCACGAGTCGAGCGGCACCGCACTCACGGACTCGATCGGCATCGGCAAGGGCACGGCGACGCTCGACGACGTGCACCACGCCGGCGTCCTGATCGACCTCGGCCACAATCCCGGCACCTGTCACCCGCGGATGCTGAGCGCGCTGCAGGTCACGAAGCGCAATGGCGGGAAGATCATCGCCATCAATCCGCTCCCCGAAACGGGATTGATGCGCTTCCAGCATCCGCAGCAGGTGCTTCAGGTGCTCACCCACCGGAGCACCCAGCTCGCCGATCTCTACCTGCCCGTGCGCATCAACGGTGACGTCGCCATCCTGCAGGGCATCATGAAGGAGATGGTGGCCGCGGAAGACCTCCGCCCCGGCAGCGTGTTCGACCACGCCTTCATCCGCGAGCACACCGCCGGGTTCGAGCCCTACCTCCAGCACCTGCGCAACGCGGACTGGAACGTCATCGTCGAGGAGAGCGGCATCTCCCGCGCGCAGATCGCCGACGCGGCGCGCATGGTGATGAGCAGCGACCGGCTCGTCGTCGCCTGGGCGATGGGGCTGACGCAGCACCGGAACGCCGTGGCGTCGATCCAGGAATGCATGAATCTCCTGCTGCTCAAGGGCGCGATCGGGCGGAAAGGGTGCGGCGCGCTGCCCGTGCGCGGCCACAGCAACGTGCAGGGCGACCGGACGATGGGCATTTGGGAGCGCGCCAGGCCGGAGTTCCTCGCGGCGCTCGGCAAGGAGTTCGCCTTCTCGCCGCCGCAGAAGCACGGCTACGACACCGTGGAGACCCTCCGCGCGATGCACGCCGGCACGGTGAAGGTCTTCCTCGCCATGGGAGGCAACTTCCTCTCGGCGACTCCCGACACCGCGTACACCGCCGAAGCGCTCCGTCGCTGCACGCTGACGGCGCACGTCGCCATCAAGCTCAATCGCTCGCACCTGGTGACCGGCGACGACGCGCTCATCCTTCCGACGATCGGCCGCTCCGAGCGCGACGTCCAGGGCGGCCGCGAGCAGTTCGTCTCCGTCGAGAACTCGATGGGGATCGTCAGCCGGTCCCAGGGCAGGCTGCCGCCTCCGGAGGGCGACCTGCTCTCCGAGCCGGTGATCGTCGCCCGCATGGCGACGGCCACGCTCGGTGAGCGCTCGACCGTGGAGTGGGAGGCGCTGGCCGCGGACTACGACCGCATCCGCGATCACATCGAGCGCGTCGTCCCCGGCTTCGACGACTACAACGTGAAGGTGCGCCGGCCTGGCGGCTTCTACCTGCCCAACCTCCCGCGCGACCGCCGCGAGTGGGCCACGCTGACGAAGAAGGCAAACTTCGCGATCCATCCCATCCCGCGCACGGTGCTTCAGCCCGGCCAGCTCGTGATGATGACGGTGCGCAGCCACGATCAGTTCAACACCACCGTCTACGGTCTGCACGACCGCTACCGCGGCGTGCACAACGAGCGGCGCGTGGTCTTCATGAACGCCGACGACATTGCCGACCTCGGCCTCACCGCGCGACAGGTCGTCGATCTGACCAGCCACTTCGAGGGCGAGACCCGGGTCGCGCGGCGCTTCATCGTCGTCCCCTACCAGATCCCGCGACGGTGCGCCGCCACCTATTTCCCGGAGACGAACGTGCTCGTGCCGGTGAACAGTGTGGCCGAGCGCAGCAACACCCCGACGTCGAAGTACGTGATCATCACCGTCGCACCGTCCGCGCAGCCGGCCCGGTTCGACTACGACCGCGCCGACCACATGCAATGAGCCCCTGTCATCCCACACGATCACGCCCATCGGCATCCCACAGGCGCGCGGCGCCTGTCGGGAATGACTGTCCGCGCGGTGAAGCCAGCCACGCTCGAGGGCAAGAACATCCAGACGCTCGCCACGGTCACGCGGGATGACAGGAGACATCTCGGGCTACCGGTCCGCCACCGCGCGGATGATGGGCACGCGCATCGACGCGAACGCGCGCGAGGAGGTGGAGGAGCGGCTGGCGGAGGAGACGCCGGTGACGCTGGCGTACAACCTGTCGCCGCACGCGGTGATGATGGCGACGCCGGCGGACCTCGAGGACTTCGCTGTCGGCTTCTCCCTCACCGAAGGGATCGTCGACCGCGCGCGCGACGTCGAGCGCGTCGGCGTCGTGCGGTACGACCGGGGGATCGAGCTGCAGATCGAAGTCCCCGCCGAGGCGGCGGCTCGTTCCGGGACGCGCAGCCGCCGGTTGTCGGGACGCACCGGCTGCGGGATCTGCGGGACTGCCGACGTCGACCGCGTGCTGCGCGAGCTCCCGCGGGTGGAGTGGCCGGCGCGATTCGAGCCGAGCGCGGTGCTGCGCGCGATGCGTGAGCTGTCGGCTCGGCAGCCGTTGAACGACGAGACCGGCGCCGTCCACGCCGCCGGATGGGCGCGCGCGGACGGCACGCTCGCCCAGGTGCGCGAGGACGTCGGCCGGCACAATGCGCTCGACAAGCTCGTCGGCGCGCTGGCGCGCAGCGGGACGGCGGTGGAGCAGGGGTTCGTCGTCATGACGAGCCGCGGCAGCTTCGAGCTGGTGCAGAAGGTGGCGATCCTCGGCGCGCCACTCCTCGCGACCGTCTCGGCGCCGACGGCGCTCGCGGTGCGGGTGGCCGAGCAGGCCGGCCTCACGTTGGCCGGCTTTGCGCGCGGTGATCGTGTCACCGTGTATACGCATCGCGACCGGGTCGCCGGCGCTTGACTCTGTTTCCCGCGCCGGTCATCTTTCAGACCTGCCGGCGCGGCGCACAGAGTCATGACGGCAGCCACTCGGCCGGTCCGAAAGGGCCGGCCAGTTCGTTTCGGGGCAGGGTAGCTCAGCTGGTTAGAGCACGGCACTCATAATGCCGGGGTCGCGGGTTCGAGTCCCGCCCCTGCTATGCAGGCCCCGCAGCCAGGGCATTGGCTGCGGGGCCTGTCGCGTCTTGCGTCGTTGCGGCGGCACCGGCCATCATGATGCGACCATGAGCCATCGAACCGAGGAAGTCGACCTTCGCGCAGCACAGCGACGACAGGGCGAGCGCGAGCACCCGCGACCCGTCGGGGTGCGCGCCTTCCTGCGCGGCCTCGGCCCGGGCATCGTCACCGGTGCGGCCGATGACGACCCCTCGGGCATCGCGACCTACTCGGTGGCCGGAGCCCAGTACGGCACCGCGCTCCTGTGGACGGCCATCTTCACCTGGCCGTTGATGATGGCCGTCCAGAGCATGTGCGCCCGCATCGGGATGGTGACCGGGCAGGGCATCGCCGGCGCGCTCCGGCACAAGTTCCCCCGATCCGTCCTCCTGGTCGCCGCGGTCGCCCTCTTCGTCGCGAACACGATCAACGTCGGGGCCGATCTCACGGGAATGGCGGACGCCGCCGAGCTCCTCACGGGCATCGACTCTCACGTCTGGGTCGTCGTGCTCGGCGTCGGAATCGCCGCCGCCACGATCCGCTTGCGGTACGCGGTCCTGGCGAGAGGGCTCAAGTGGCTCGCCCTCACCCTCTTCGCGTACATCATCACGGCCGTGTACATGGGGCCCGACTGGGGCGTCGTCGCCCACGACACCTTCGTGCCGAGCATGCCGAAGGGCGGAGGGGCGTGGGCGACGCTCGTGGCCATCCTCGGCACGACGATCTCGCCCTACCTCTTCTTCTGGCAGGCCTCGCAGGAAGTCGAGGAGGAGAAGGCGCTCGGCCGCCGACGCATCGCCGACCGCGTCGGCGCGCGGCCGTACGAGATCACGACCCGAAAGATCGACATCGGGGCGGGCACGTTCTTCTCGAACGCCGCCATGTTCTTCATCATCCTGGCGACCGCCGTCACCCTGCATCGCGCCGGGATGACCAGGCTGGAGACGTCGCGCGACGTCGCCCAGGCGCTCGCTCCGCTCGCCGGGCACTTCGCGGCCCTGCTGTACACCGTCGGGCTGCTGGGCACCGGAGCGCTCGCCATTCCGACGCTCGCCGGCTCGGGCGCCTACGCCTTCGCCGAGATCTTCCGGTGGCGGCAGGGGATGGACGAGCCCTACCACCGCGCACCGGGCTTCTACGCGGCGTTCATCTGCTCCGTGGCGATCGGCATCGGCCTGGACTTCGCGAACGTGAATGCCGTCTCCGCGCTGTACTGGACGGCCGTCATCAACGGCGTGCTCGCCCCCTTTCTGCTCGTGGGGATTCTCGTCGCCGCGTCCGACCGCAAGCTGATGCACGGCCAACCGAGCTCCATCCTGGGTCGCGTCGTCGTCGGCATCACGACGGTGATCATGTTCGCCGCCGCGGTCGGCATGTTCGTCTTCTAGCGCTTAGGACCGGCCCTTCTTCGGTCCCCTGGTCTTGCCGGACGTGTTGAGGGCGACCGCCTCGCGCACGAGCGCCTTGAACGCCGTCTCGTCCACCTCCTCGCCGTCGTGGATGTCGATCGCTCGACGCGCGTTGCCCTCGAGGCTCGAGTTGAACAGCCGCTTCGGGTCCTTCAGCGACGCGCCTTTGAGAAAGGTGAGCTTGACCACGCTCTTGTACGACTCGCCCGTGCAGATGATGCCGTCGTGTGACCACACCGGCGTCCCCATCCACTTCCACTCCTCGACGACGTCCGGGTCTGCGTCCCTGATCAGCTTTCGCATCCGGGCGAGGGTCTTCCCGCGCCAGTCTCCGAGCTCGGCGATCCGGCCCGAGATGAGCTCCGACGCCGATCGGCCCTCGCTCGCGCTCTCGCTCCGTTTCTTCATGCCCTGGCCCCCCGTCGCCTGGCGAGATACGGCAGCGCGAACAGATAGAGACCGCTGAAGAGCAGCAGGAACAACGGTGGCAGTGGCGAGTAGGTCACCCACGATGCGGGTGTCCCCCGGGCCATCGCGACGAAGTTGGCGATCACCGTGACCGTGAAGATGATCGACAGCCAGCGATGGATCTGCCGAATCCAGACGTTCCAGCTCACTTGGACCTCCCCGACGCCGGTGCGTCGCTCTCCACGTGGAACTGCTTCGCGTACTCGGCGCGCAGCCGCTGCCAGCCGTCGAACTTCATGACCTCCATGCCGACCATCCGGCCGATCGGCTGACCATCGAGCGCGCGCGCCAGCACGTCGAGGCAGATGTGCCATCCCGCGGCCCCCATGGCGATGAAGCGGCGGTCGATGTTGTGCCAGAGAGTGAGCCGGGTGCCGCCACCGGCGGCCGGCTCCAGCTCCCAGCGGATGTCCTGACCGCCCCAGTTGAACTCGAGCAGTCTCGGTCGGTCGGCGTGCGTGATCCGCGTCTCGGCCACCTGCGGCGTCGGCGCGCCGACCGTGGTGAGCGTGGCCGTGCCGACCGTGCCGAGGTTCCGGTCGGCGTCGAAGGGCGCCCATTCGCGCAGATGCTCGGGCTCCGTGAGCGCCTTCCAGACCTTGGCCGGGGGATGAGCGAGGGTGCGGACGAGGACCAGCGTCCACTTGTCGCCCTCCTTGCGGACGTCGGCGCCGGAGGCGGCGCCGGGTGTGTACTGCTGACGGCTGCTCATGTTCTCTTTCTCCTCTTCTTGGCGGGCGGTGTCTTGTCCATCCGGTCGAGGTGCTGCTCCAGGAAGTCGAGATGTCTGGACCAGGTGCGGCGGAAGGGGGCGAGCCATTCGTCCAGCTCCATCAGGGGCTCGGGGCGCAGGCGGTAGAGCCGCCGCTGCGCCTCGACGCGGGACTCGACGAAGCCGGCGTCGCGCAGCACGCGCAGATGCTTCGAGACCGACGGCTGCGACAGCCGCAGCCGCTGCTCGATCTCGCTCACCGAGCGTTCCGACGAGAGCAGCAGCCCGAGGATGGCCCGCCGGTTCGGCTCGGCGACGATGGCAAAGGATGACTCCACGTCCGGTATATACACCACGAGGAATATGCCTGTCCAGGCATATAGTAGCGAGCCGTGGCGAGTCGCCGGGCCTGCACACGAGCGGGGCTGGCGGGGAGGTCGACCTCGCCGTCGATTACCCGAATGCCCTTGCCCTCATGCGCCTCGTCGCGCGAGACCCCCGATCGAGACATCCTCTCCCGCCGCGACTTCGTCGCCGCCACGGCGCTCGGCATGCTCGGGCTGCGCAACGCCACAGGGTTCATGCCACTCGTCGGCTCGCCGGTGCTCTACGTCGGCACGTACACGGAAGGTGGGCGGCGCGACGGCATCCATCTCCTTCGCATGGACTCGACGACGGGGGCACTGCGCCACCTGACGGCGGTGGACGCCGGCCCGAATCCGTCCTTTCTCACCGTTCATCCCAACGGGCGGACCCTTCTCGCCGTCAACGAGGTGAACGACAGCGGCGGCAAGGCGACCGGCACGCTGCGGTCGTTCGCGATCGATGCGACCTCTGGCGCCCTGACGCCGATCAACGCGCAGGCCTCCGAGGGCGCCGCGCCGTGCTACGTGAGCACGGACCGGACGGGGCGCGTGGCGATGGTTGCCAACTACGTCGGCGGCACGGTCGCGCTGCTGCGGATCCGCGACGACGGCGCCCTCACCAACGCGTCGCAGGTCGTGCAGCACGTCGGGACGGGAAGGAACCCTGCGCGCCAGGAGCATGCGCACGCACACTGCATCATGCCGCATCCGAACAATGAGCTCGCCCTCGCGGCGGACCTCGGCGTCGACCGGGTGCTCGTTTATCGGCTGGACGTCGGCGCGGGGACGCTGACTCACGTCGAGGCGAGCGACGCGGTGATGACTCCCGGCACCGGGCCGCGCCATCTCGCCTTCCACCCGACGCTGCCGCTGGTGTACGTCGCCGGTGAGCTGAGCTCCACCATCTCCCTGCTGCGGTGCGACCCGGCGAGCGGAGCCCTGTCGGTGCTGCAGACGCTGTCGACGCTCCCCGCCGGCTACACCGGAGAGAACTATCCGGCGGACATCCACGTCGCCCCGGACGGACGCGCAGTGTATCTCTCGAACCGCGGACAGAACGCGATCGCGGTCTTCAGTCTCTCGGACACCGGGATGCTCACCCTGATGCAGTCGGTGCCGACCGGTGGAGATTGGCCGCGCAACTTCACCCTCGACCCCACCGGTCGCTGGCTGCTCGTCGCCAACCAGCGATCCGGGTCCATCCTCGTCTTCGCGCGCAATCAGGACGACGGACGGCTGACGCCGACGCCGCAGCGGATCGATCTGCCGAGCCCCGTCTGCCTGCGCTTCGCGCGGTAGCTCCAGGCTTCGGACCATCAGGCACGTCCTTGCTCGCCAACCCGCATCCCAGGCACCGCACGTCGCTCGATCCGGCGCATGCCCGGCTGCTCGGTCGAGTCGGCGCCGACGACGCGATGGCGTTCATTGCGAGCCGGCGCGACTATCGTCCGACGCCGTTGCACTCCCTTCGCGCGCTCGCGGCGGAGCTGAGCGTCGGAAACATCCTGGTGAAGGACGAGAGCGGTCGTTTCGGCCTCGGAAGCTTCAAGGCCCTCGGCGGCGCGTATGCCATGCATCGACTCGTGCTGGAGGAAGCGGGTGAGCGCCTCGGTCGCACCGTGGACGCGGCGGAGCTCCTGTCGCCCGACGTTCGTGCCGTCGCGGAGCGGATGACCTTCGCCTGTGCGACCGATGGGAATCACGGGCGCTCGGTGGCGGCAGGCGCGGCCTTCGTCGGTGCGCGGGCGGTGATCTTCATGCATCGCGGCGTGAGCGACGCGCGCGTCGCGGCGATCCGGCAGTTCGGAGCGGAGATCGTGCGCGTGGACGGAACGTACGACGACTCGGTGACCGACGCGGCGCGAGCGTGCGAAGCGCAGGGCTGGATCGCCCTGTCGGATACGGCGTGGGCCGGCTACGAGCGCATTCCCGGCCTCGTGATGCAGGGGTACACCGTGCTGGTGCGCGAGGCGCTGGAGGCGATGCCGGCGCCTCCCACCCACGTCTTCGTGCAGGCGGGAGTCGGCGGATTGGCCGCGGCGGTGGCCGGACATCTGGCCGACCTGTACGGCGACGCGCGGCCGACCGTCGTCGTCGTCGAGCCGGCGCGTGCCGCCTGCATCCATGCCAGCGCGCTCGCCGGCGAGGCGGTTCGCATTCCCCACGGCGAGCCGACGGTGATGGCGATGCTCGAGTGCTACGAGCCGTCGCTCCTGGCGTGGTGCATCCTCGAGCGCGCCGCGGATGCATTCATGACCGTCGACGAGGACGACGCGATCGACGTCATGCGTCGCCTCGCTCGGCCCGCCGCCGGCGACCCCATCATCGTCGCCGGCGAGAGCGGGGGTGTGGGGCTGGCCGGACTGATTTGCGCGGCGGGCGACGCCGACTCACGCGCGCTCATCGACCTCGACGACCGCTCGATCGCGCTCGTGATCAACACCGAGGGTGCCACCGACCCGGCGCGCTATCGCGAGCTCGTGGGGACGACGGCCTCGCCCTGAGGCGTGACTTGCCTACTTCTCCCGGACGGTGACCGCCTGATACTTCTCGCGGCGGCGCCCGCCCTCCTCGGTGACGACGATACCGAGGGTGTAGGTGCCGGCGGGGCGATCGCCGAGGGCGATGGTGCGGTGGCGGCGGATCGCGGCGCGGCTGGCCGTCTCGTCGAACGTGAGGTTGACCGGCTCGACCGCGTTGCGCAGCAACCGCTGGAATCCGGACGCGGGTCGCGACAGCGTCACGCGCGTCTTGAACGGACCCGACGCGATGTTGCAGACGTCGTAATACAGCTCGACGTCGGAGCCGCGGGTGACGGGGCCGATCCGGTCGACGAGCACCGCGAAGCGCGGCGTCCCGTTCTCGGTGACGGCCGCCGCGCACCGGCCTCGGGGAGCGGCGGTGGCGTTCGCGACATACCAGCCCCCGCCCGCGACGGCGAGCGCGACGATGCCCGCGGCGGCGACCCAGCGCGAGTGCCGCTTCGCGAACGCGCCGACCCGACCGATGCGCGGCTTGGCGCTGCCCAGCCAGCGCTGTCCAGCCGCGATCCCGGCGACGAGATACGGCTTCTGTCGGCGCACCAGCTTCACCCCGGCCTCGAGCGCGGAGTCCAGCGCCGCGGCCGACTGCGGCGGTGTGGCGACGGGCGCATAGCGCGCCTCCGCGGCGGCCACGGCCAGGGCGCGGCGGCGTCCCGACGATCCGCTCGTCAACGCGTCGATCAGGTCTTCCGCCGTCTGGTACCGCGACGCCGGCTGCTTGGCGAGCAGGCGCTCGATCACCGCGTAGAGCTCGCGCTCGTCCGCCGCGCCGCGCATCGCCACGGTGGGAACCGGCACCGGCAGCTGCACGTGGCCGAACATGATGGCCATCGGGTCGGTGCCCTCGAACGGGGCGCGCCCGGTGAGACACTCGTAGCCGACGACGCCGAGCGAGTAGAGGTCGCTCCGGCCGTCGACGTCCGTGGCGCGGGCCTGCTCGGGGCTCATGTAGCGCGGCGTGCCCATCGACATGCCCGATGCGGTCAGGTGCACGTCGGTCGTCGACCGCGCGATGCCGAAGTCCGTCACCATGCATCGACCGTTCGCGTCGAGCAGGATGTTGTCCGGCTTGACGTCGCGGTGGACGATGCCGCTCGCGTGCGCGTGGCCGAGGGCGCTGGCCGTCTCGACGAGGATGCGACGGAGCTCGTCGGCGGGGATCGTGCCCTCCTTGCGCATGCGTCGGCCCAGCGAATCGCCACGCAGGAGCTGCATGGCGAAGTAGATCACCGGCCCGCTCCGTCCGACGCGGTGGATGGGGACGATGTGCGCATGCTCGAGCCGCGCCGCCGTGCGCGCCTCGCGCTCGAAGCGTGAGACGAGCTCCGCATCGTTCGAGAGGCGGAAGGGGAGGACCTTGAGCGCGACCTCGCGACCGAGCTGCTTCTCGCGCGCGCGGTAGACCGTCGCCATCCCCCCGCGGCCGAGCTCCTCCAGCACCTCGTAGTCGGCGTCGAGCGCCTCGCGGACGACGTCGATGTCGGGACGGTCGATCGCCGGGATGGTATCCTCGGCCGAGTGCCGGCGCGACGCGCTCACGCCGCGGCGCCCGCGCGCTTCGTCTCGGCGAGACGCACGCGCTGTAGCCACTCGCCGACCAGCGCCACGACCAGCACGCCGCCGACCATGCTGCCGAGGTTCTTCCACGACGTGCCGTACGCGCCGAGGGTGATCAGGAGCGCGGTGGCTGCGGACGGGGGATGGTAGGCCTTGAGCGACGGCTGCACGAGGGTCGTCACGGCGATCGCCGCCGCGCTCGCCCAGATCCGCGCGACCGGGATGGTGTGCGTGCCGAACAGGCTCGGCGTCGTGCCCGCACCCATGAGCAGCAGGGCGAGCCACCCGCAGAGCAGCGCCGTGACGTGGCCGAGGACCACCGTGTGGAAGCGGGTCGTCCGATGTCCCGGGTTGGCGGCGATGAGGACGGCCGTGGGACCCAGCGCGGCGAAGAGCCATGGCGCGCCGGTGGCGAGGGTCATCGCGCCGGCGACGAGGACCAGCGCTCCCGAGGCGAGGGGCACCCACACCGAATCGGCCGATGCGGCCAGCGATCGCCCTGGAAAGCGGCGCATGGTGCCCGTGGAGCTCGGCGGTGCGGACCGGGTCCCCGCCGTCGGCACGGCTGGCGGGACGGCTGGAGTGGGGACGGTCGGGGTGAGCATGACGACGTGCGGGTGAATGGGGCCGGTGACGCCTACCGAAAGGACGGAATGCGCCGCCACGTGGTCACGGACTGGCCGCCGCGGTCGTCCTTCCCCTGGGACGCGACCGACCACCTGCCGATACTTCCCGGATGTCCTTCCTGATCATCGATCACGAGCGCTACGCGCTGAAGCAGGGCGACACGGTCCTTGGCGGCTCCGACGACGAGCTGCTGGCGGCGTCGCCGCTCGGGAAGCTGGCCCCCTTTGCCGCGATCACCTCGGGGACCGACGCCATCGTCACGATCCGGGCGCTCGCCGGCGGGCAACGTGCCCGGCTGCGCGGAAAACCGCTGGCCCGGACACCCACGCGACTCACCCACGGCGATCGCCTCACCGTCGCGGGGCTGGTCATCCTGTATGGCGACGTGCGGGCCCTCGGACAGACCTCACCCCTGCCCGGGATCAGCGACGAGGAAACCGACCTCCTGGTCCAGTGGTCCCGCATGGAGGTCACGGCGCCGACCGGTGGGCGGTTGGTGGACGACGAGGGCACCGAATGGGCGATCCCGGACGCCGGCCTGCTCATCGGCCGCGATCCGGAGTGCGGGCTGGTCATCACCTCGAGCGCGGTGTCGCGCCGGCACGCGATGATCACCCCGGGGGTCTGGGGCTACACCGTGCTGGACGAGAGCACCAACGGCGTGCTGGTGAACGGCACGCGCATCCAGCGTACGGCGCTGCTGCGTCAGGGCGACATCGTGCGGATCGGCGACATCGACTATCGCTTCGAGGCCGACGCGGCGCGGCGGCGCTGAGGCGGGTGGCGCGCTTTGGCCAACGCAGATTTCTGGATAGCTTGGAGCCATGACCGCCGCGACCATCCGCCCGGCGACCGCGGCTGACGCATCGGCCGTGGAAGCGCTGCTCACCGGGTCGAACCTTCCGCTGAACGGAGTCCGGGAGGCGCTGGGCTGCTTCGTCGTCGCGCACGACGACGGTCGACTCGTCGGCGTCGCCGGGATCGAGGAGTGCGGCGTGCGCGGGGAGCACGCGCTTCTCCGCTC
>JABFYH010000228.1 GCA_013361335.1 Gemmatimonadaceae bacterium
CATGACCTGTTCCTGCGACCGCGGGACTTCGTCGTCCGGGCGGGGAGCGAGGTGCAGGTCCGGGTGCTGAACGGCACCTTCACGACGAGCGAGGCAGCCGTTGCGCGTAACAGGCTGCGCGAGCTCACCGTCGCCGGACCGGCGGGCATCTCGCATCCTGATCATGCCGCCTGGTCCGACACCGTGAAGGAGAGCCGGTGGCGCGTCACGCTTCGGGAGCCGGGCACCCACGTGCTCGGTGCATCCCTCGAACCAAAGACGATTCGCCTGAGCGGCACCGAGTTCAACGGATACCTGCTCGAGGAAGGGCTCCCACAGGTCCACGCCGCCCGCAAGGCGGCTCGGCAACTTGGCGACTCGGCCCACGAGCGGTACGCAAAGCACGTCAAGGCGCTGGTCCGTGTCCAGGGCGAGGGCAGGGTTACGACGTCGCCGGCGGACACCGCGTATCGACTCGCCCTTGGCTACGCCGCTGAGCTGGTGCCGTTGGACGATCCGTATCGCCTGGCGCCCGGCGGCTCCCTGAGGGTTCGTGCCCTGGTCGATGGCCGGCCGGTCGCCAACCTGGTGGTCCAGGCGGGAGGACGTACCCCTTCAGGGCGACGCATCGCCCAGCGTGAGGCCCGCACCGACGCCGCCGGCATCGCCCGATTCGCGCTGGGCGCGCGCGGCATCTGGTACGTAAAGTTCATCTCCATGCGACCGGTCGCAGCGTCAGCCGGGGACAGCGTGAACTACGAGTCGAAATGGGCGACCCTCACCTTCGCTCGACCTTGAGGCCAACGCGCGACGCGTGAGCGACGAATCAAGCGGAGCACTCGCCAGCGGCGCGGCGGGAAGCCGCCTGCATCGAGGTGTGGGGCTCGCGCTCGGAGCCGCCCTGCTGTTCGGCGTGAGCGCCCCGTTCGCGAAGCTTCTGCTTCGTGGCGCGACGCCACAGCTCCTCGCGGGCCTGCTTTACCTCGGCTCGGGCGCCGGGCTCGCGCTCGTATGGCTCGGGCGCCGGCACATCACCAACGAGGCGCGGCTGACGCGACGCGACGCCCCGTGGCTCGGCGGGGCCATCGTGTTCGGCGGCCTGCTCGGGCCCGTGCTGCTGATGGCGGGTCTCTCGCGCACGCCGGCGTCGAGCGCGTCGCTCCTCCTCAACCTCGAAGGCGTGTTCACGGCGGTCCTCGCCTGGTTCGTCTTCCATGAGAATTTCGACCGACGTATCGCGCTCGGCATGGTCGCCATCGTCGCGGGCGGGGCGGTGCTCTCGTGGGAAGGTCGTCTCACGCTGGGCGGGCTCGCGGGCCCGCTCCTCGTGGCCGGCGCGACGCTCTGCTGGGGGATCGACAACAACCTCACGCAGAAGGTATCGGCGGGCGATCCGGTCCAGATCGCGATGCTCAAGGGACTGGTCGCCGGCAGCGTCAACACCGCGATCGCGCTGGCGATCGGCGCGAGCTGGCCGACAGTGCCGCGGCTCGTCGGCGCGCTCGTCCTCGGGTTCCTGAGCTATGGAGTGAGCCTCGTGCTCTTCGTGCTGGCGCTCCGACTTCTTGGCACGGCGCGGACGGGCGCGTACTTCTCGTCCGCGCCCTTCGTCGGCGCCGTCGTATCACTGCTCGTCTTCCGGGAGCGGCCGGGCGCGGCGTTCGCCGCCGCGGCGGCGCTCATGGCGCTTGGCGTGTGGCTCCACGTCACCGAACGCCACGAGCACGAGCACCGGCATGAGGCGATGGAGCACGACCATGCGCACGTGCACGACGAGCATCACCGACACGACCATGGTCCGGACGACCCGGCGGTGACCGACCCCGTGCCGCACAGCCACGTCCATCGGCACGAGCCGATGGTGCACGCCCACGCGCACTATCCGGACATTCACCACCGGCACGGCCACGACGGAGCGAGTCCTCCTCCAGGTCGCGAGTCGCCCCACTAGATTCTCGAAGACGCCCTCCACGGAGCTCGGCTGTCGTGCGCGTATTGCTCGTCGAGGACGACGTGGATCTGAGCCGGTCCATCGTGAGCGGCCTTCGCGCCGAGGGCATCGACACGGCCGGTGTCGCGACGTGCGCTGCGGCGCGCGAGAGCCTCCTGTTCGCGGCGCACGACGTGATCGTCCTCGACGTCATGCTGCCGGACGGCACCGGCTACGAGCTCTGCGCCTTTCTTCGCGAGCGAGGGATCGGGACGCCGGTGCTCATGCTGACCGCGCGCGATGCAGTCGCCGACCGCGTACGAGGGCTCGGCGTCGGGGCGGACGACTACCTGACCAAACCATTCGCCTTCGCCGAGCTGGTCGCGCGTATCCGCGCCCTCGCCCGCCGCGCACCCGGACTGCTGCCAGAACAGGTACGCGTGGCCGACCTCGACGTGGATCTGACGGCGCGTCGGGCGTCGCGTGGCGGGCGCCGGCTCGCCCTGACGGCGAAGGAGTTCGCCCTGCTCGAGGTCTTCGTCCGCCACGAGGGGATCCTGCTGGACCGAGCCACGATCACGGCTCGCGTGTGGGACGAGAATCACGATCCGTTCACCAATGCGCTCGAGGCGCTGGTGCGCCGGCTCCGGGCCAAGCTCGACGACGATTTCGAGCCGAAGCTCATCCACACGGTTCGGGGCGGCGGCTATCGGTTCTCGGTCCAGCCGTGACACGGCGACGACGTGCCAGCGGCGCGGGGCAGGGCTCCGCGTCACGCTTGGACCCGCTGGACCGTCTCCGGCTCCGGCTCACGGCGTGGTACGTCGGAACCTTTGCCGCCATCCTGCTCGTCCTCGGCGGCGGCCTGTTCCTCGTGGTCGCACATCAGATCGGCGTCGATCTGGACGAGAATCTCGAGGCGGTGCTCGGGGAGCTGATTCACACCAGTACCTCGGTCTCCCCCACCGGCCCAAGCACGCACGGAGCTTTCCCGGCGTCGCCCGTGCGAGTACCGGGACTGTCTCTCTACCTGTTCGACTCCACCGGTCGTCCGTTGCTCGCCGACACGGCGGGCCCCCTGGCCCGTTCGGCCGCGCGGGCCGCCATGCGGGCGGGCCGGGTCGCCATCCAGGCGCCGACGGGGAAGGAGCACGAGGTCCGCATGCGCGCCAGCACCTTTCGCGCGGCGGGCGGCGCACGGCTGACCGCGGTGGCGGCGGCGGACCTCGAAGATCTCGAAGATCGGTACACCCTCCTCATCGCGCAGTTCGCCGCCGCGGCGGTCACGGCACTGGTGTTGGTCGGCATAGGCGGCGTCTTCCTCGTGAGGAAGTCGGCACGACCCGTCGAGCGCGCCGTGGAAGGGATGCGGCACTTCATGTCGGACGCGGGCCACGAGATGCGGACCCCGGTCACCGTCCTCCGCACCGAGGCCGAGGTGGCGCTCGGCCGGAGTCGAGATCCCGTGGAAGACTTCAACGCCTTCCAGCGAATCGCCCGCGAGTCCAAACGGCTCTCGAGCGTCGTCGACGACCTGTTCACCCTCGCGCGCGCCGAGTCCGGCGAGCTCCCGATTCAGCGCGAGAGCATCTACCTCGACGACGTCGTATCCGACGCCGTGGCCGCAACGGCCTCGCTCGCAGCCAGCAAAGGGGTGGGCCTTCGACTCGATCACTTCGAGGAAGCGCCGGTGCTCGGCAGTGCGGCACTGCTGTCGCGCCTCGCGATCATCGTCCTCGACAATGCCGTGAAGTACACGCCGGCCGGCGGGTCGGTCGCCGTGTCGGTGCGCGCGAGCGCGCAGCTCGCCGTGCTCGAAGTCGTGGACACCGGTGTCGGGATTGCGCCAGAGGTGCTGCCGCAGGTGTTCGACCGGTTCTACCGCGCCGAAGCCACGCGCCGCACCGCGACCGGCGCGGGGCTGGGCCTCGCCATCGCACGGTGGATCGCGACGGTGCACGACGGCGTTCTCTCGTTGGATTCCGTTCCGGGCAAGGGTACGACCGCCCGTCTCGCCTTGCCCCGTCCCGCCGCCCCGCGCTGACACCGACGATCGCCTGATCAGCCCGCCGCGATGTGATCCTGGCGTCAGGCTCACGGACTAACCTGCTCTCGACCTGGCTGAACAGCGGAACGAGGTGACGAGGTGGGGCGTGGGTGCGGGAACGCATGAAGGTAGTCGTGTGGATTGGCCGCGCCCTGTCCGTCGGGTTGCTGCTCGCTGGCCCCGCGGTTCGCGCGCAGGACGCGCGTGACTCCGCGACGGTGCGGATGGTCGTCGTCTCCGCTGCGGGGCCGGTCGTCGGCGCGGCGGTGTCGGCGATCGGGGTCAGAGCGGAGACCGATCGCGCGGGGAGCGCGGTGCTCCGCCTGACCGTGCCGGCGGAGCCCATCGTTCTGCTGGTGCGCCGTCTGGGCTTCGCTCCCGAGTCGCTGCATATCGCGCTTCGGCCGGCGCTGGACACCACGGTGTCCGTCATCCTCCGCGAGCGGGCGGCCGCGATCGCACCCGTCATCGTATCCTCGACCCGGACGGAGCGCCGCGTCGAGGAGGAGCCCCTCCGCGTCGAGGTGCTCGCAGGCGAGGACGTCGGCGAGAAGACGCAGATGCACCCGGCCGATCTCCGCACGCTCCTCACCGAGATGAGCGGCGTACAGGTGCAGACCACGTCGCCGTCCCTCGGTGCGGCGGGGGTGCGCATTCAGGGGATGCGCTCGCGCCACACGCTGATCCTCACCGATGGGCTGCCGCTCTACGGCGCCCAGGCGGGCACCTTCGGGCTGCTGCAGATTCCGCCGCTGGAGCTCCGTCAGGCCGAGGTGATCAAAGGGGCGGCGAGCGCGTTGTACGGACCAGGCGCGCTGGGCGGGGTGCTCAACCTCGTCTCGCGACGTCCACCGGACAGCTCCGAGGCGATCGTGAACCAGACCGCGCGCTGGGGCACCGATCTCGTGGCGTTCGGGGCGCGGCAATTCGCGGACGGGCGCGGCGCCACACTGCTCGCCGGCGCACATACGCAGCGTGCGGTCGACGTGGACAGAGACGGGTGGTCGGACATCCCCGGCTTCCGGCGCGTCGAGGTTCGTCCACGCTACTTCGCCGCCGACACGATCGGCAACGCGCTGATGCTTACAGCCGGCGGCTTCGCGGAATCGCGCGGCGGTGGCTCGTCCGAAGACGGCGATGCCACGATGCCGATCCCTGGCGTCTTCGCCGAGAGCCTGACGACGCGGCACCTCGACCTGGGCGCGAGCATCCGTCGGCGACTCTCGAACAGCGTGTCGCTCGCCGGCCGCTTCGCCGGCAACGTGCAGGAACGGGTGCGACAGTTCGGGGCGCAGCGCGAGCTGGAGCGGGCCAGCACCCTGTTCGGGGAGGTGACGGCGACCGCCGTCTCCGGAGCGCACACGCTGCTCGCCGGCGTCGCGGAGCAGCTCGAGCGATACCGCAACCGCGACGTGTCGCGGTTCGACGATTCACGAACGACACCATCGGCCTTCGTGCAGCACACCTATGCGCCGACGGAATGGCTGTCCACCCAGCTCAACGCGCGCTGCGACGCATCGAGCCGGTATGGGAGCGTGTGCACGCCGCGCGGCTCGGTGCTCGCGCGGGCGCCCGGCGCGGTGAGCGTTCGATTGTCCGCCGGCGCGGGCTGGTCGACGCCGTCGCCGTTGACCGAGGAGACGGAGGCCTTCGGTCTGACGCGAGTCGTCGGCCCGCTCGCCGTTGCCGCCGAGCGCGCGCGAACCGCATCGCTCGACGTCGGCATGACGCGCGGTCCGCTCGAGCTGAGCGGCACCCTGTTCGCCTCGCGCGTGACCGATCCGGTGGGGCTGCGCCGCGTCGCCGGCGACCCGACGGGCGCGGTGCAGTTCGTCAATGCGTCCGGTCCCGCGTCGGCACACGGGGGCGAGCTGTTCGCGGTCTACAACGAAGAGCCGATCATCGTCACGGCGTTCTACGCGGCCACGCGAACGCGGGAGACCTCGCCGGAGAGCGGCCGGACCCGCGAAACGCCGAACCTGCCCACCACCTCGGCCGGCCTCGACGCCGCGTTCGAGGAGGACGAATCGGGCACTCGAGCCGGCATCGAGCTGTTCTACACCGGCCATCAGGCACTCGAGGACAATCCGTATCGGACGGTCTCGCCCGGCTACGTCACCGTCGGGCTGCTGCTCTCCCAGCGACTGGGCCGCGCGAACGTGTACCTCAACCTCGAGAACCTCACGAACACGCGGCAGACACGGTGGGACCCGCTGCTCCGTCCGAGCCCCGGGGAAGGCGGTCGCCGCACCGTGGACGAGTGGGCGCCCCTCGAGGGCCGCTCGATGAACCTCGGGCTGCGGGTGCGCCTGTGAGCGCCGTCTCGGGACGGCGTGCCCGCGATCAGGTCGCCGACGCCAGGTCGGCGCGCTCGCAGCGGTGGCGCGCGTGGCTGGCGCGCTTCATCCGCGACTGGGCGGCGGTCGTCGTGCTCGCGGCCGTCGGGCTGCTCGGATTCGCGAAGGTCGGTGAGGATGTGTTCGCGCACGAGTCGACGAGCTTCGACGGCGCGGTGCAGGGCTGGATGTTGGCGCACCAGAGCCCGCTGGCCGACCGGATCTTCGCCTGGATCACGACGCTCGGCGGCATCACCGGCATGTGCGTCCTCGCGCTGGCCGTGGCCGGCTTCCTCTGGTATCGCCGCCGCGGAAGCGTCGCCGCCGGAGTGCTCATCGCGCCGGTGTTCTCCATCGTGGCGTTCAACGTCATCAAGGACCTCTACGCCCGTCCTCGCCCGCTCGGACTCGGTGGACGTGTCGACAGCTCGTACTCGTTCCCTTCAGGTCACGCCACCGCCTCGGCGGCGGTCTGCTGCACCCTGGCCTACGTGCTGTGGCGCGGGGGTTACGTCCGCGGACGGCTCGCGCTCGTGTTCGCGATCGGCGTGCCGCTGCTCGTCGGCGGCAGCCGCCTCTACCTGAACGTGCACTGGGCCACCGATGTCCTCGGCGGCTGGTGCGCGGGCCTCCTCGTCGCCGTGCTCTGCGCGGCCCTCTACGACCGCTATCGGCGCCGCCAGGCAGTCGACCGCGCCCCGTCGACCAGATCGACTTCCAACCTCGACCAGACCCTCCCACCATGATCGCCATACGAATGCGTCGCACGGTTGCCCTGCTGACGCTCGGGGTCGTGCACGCCAGCGTGCTGACGGCGCAGACGGTGCGCGACACCGCACAGACCGACACAACGCGGAAGCGCCAGGTGCTCTTCACCGCGGGCGACGCCGCGCTCGGCGCCGCCTTCGTCGGGCTCACGATCGCGATGTTTCCGGCGGATCGCTCGATCGCGCAGCGCCTGGAAAACGAGAACTCGAAGGCCAACAAGTTCTTCGACCGGTCGGCGACGGGGCTCGAGCTCATCTCGACCCCGGGCGCGTTCATCGTCGGACCCGCACTCTACGCCTTCGGGCGCTACACCCATCATCCCGACATCGAGGATCTTGGCTGGCACGGGACCGAGGCCGTCGTGCTCGCGACCGGGATCACCGGTGTGCTGAAGGGAGCGCTCGGCCGCTCACGTCCCTACGTCACCGCCGACACGAACCCCCGCGACTTCAAGTTCGGAAAGGGCTTCGCCGGCGAGGACCGGTCGTCCTTTCCGTCCGGCCATACGACCGTCGCCTTCGCGGCCGCCTCGAGCGTCACGAGCGAGGCGCAACGGGCCTGGCCCGGGCACACATGGATCGTCGCCCCGGTGATGTACGGCGGCGCGACCCTCGTCGGCCTCTCCCGCATGTATCACAACAAGCACTGGGCGAGCGACGTGGTGCTCGGCGCCGGCATCGGGACCTTCAGCGGCATCAAGGTCGTGCGGTACTCCCACGCGCACCCGGACAACTTCATCGATCGAGTGATCCTCAGGACCAGCATCGCCCCGGACGGGCACGGCGGCGGGATGGTGGCGTGGACGCTCCCCTTCCCGCAATGAGCTGTCAGCCCGGCTCACGATCACCGCGGCGCGGCGCAGCATCCCTTGCGATCGCTGCGCTCCTTGCCATCCCGACACCCGCGGCGGCGCAGGCCTCGTCCGCGCCATCGGGCGTCGTCATCACGGGCCGAGATCTCGGGCTGATCGGCGCGGTGACGATCGGAACCGCCATCCTCACGCGGGTGGATGTCCCGGTGGCTCGGGTCCTCGGAGATACCGCCTTCCACGCGCGCCACCCCGGACTCGCGACCGCGGCCAGGCGGGCGAGCCTCGCCACCGAGACGATCGACATGCTCGCCGGCGGGACGATCTACGCCATCGCGCGCATGCGCAAGGACGACGGGACCGCCGACGTCGCCTTCCATACCACGGAGTCGGTCCTTCTTCCCGCGATGTTCATCCAGGTGGTGCGCGGCGCGCTCGGTCGCGCGCGGCCCTACGTGATCGACGACGCAGGGGAGAAGCGGGATGCCGATCCATACGACTTCAAGCCGCTGCACGGCTTCACCAGCTTCAACTATCGTTCGTTTCCGTCGATGCACGCCATGGCGAGCCTCGCCGTCGCCACGGCGCTGACCCAGGAGATGCGACAGCGCGACACGCCGCACCGTGAGGTCATCTCTCCCGTTCTCTATGCCGCCGCCGCACTTCCGCCGCTCGCCCGCATGTACCTCGATGAGCACTGGACGAGCGACATCGTCATGGGCGCGTTCCTCGGTGTGTACGCGGGGCAGAAGGTGGTGGGATACAGTCACGAGCACCCCGACAATCGGCTCGACAGGACGTTCCTCGGGCGGCGGATGAACATCGGGCTCATTGGCGACGGGCGCGGCCTGTCGTTCTTCGTGTCGCCCGACTGAGGACCTCCGATGCTCCACTACTTCGGTCATCTGCTCAGCCAGTACGGATACGTCGTCGTCGCCCTCTTCATGGTGACGGAAGGCTGCGGCATCCCGGTGCCGGCCGAGACGATGCTCGTCACCGCGGCGGCGTTCGCGGCGCGGGGGCGCTTGTCGATTGCCGGGGTGATGCTCGCCGGCGCGCTCGGCGGAATCGTCGGAGGAACGCTCGGCTACCTGATCGGCGCACGCGGCGGCCTTCCCTTTCTGCGGCGACACGGCAGCCGCTTCGGCGTCGACGAGGCTCGGCTCGCGGGCGCGCAGGAGTTCTTCAGGCGTCGCGGCGGGAGCGCGGCCTTCCTCGGCCGCTTCGTCGCCTTTCTCCGCATCGTCGTGCCGATGCTCGCCGGCGTCGCTCACATGAGCGTCGGGCGCTTCAGCGCGTACAACGCCGCGGGCGCCGTGGCGGCGGCGATGGCGTATGGGCTGCTGGGCTACGAGTTCGGCCGCGACCTGCCGGCGCTGGAGCACCACCTGACGCTGGCGACGATCGCGCTGCTCGCGCTGACACTCGTCGCGGTCGCGGCGATGCGATGGCGCGGGCGGCGGCGGTCGCTGCGGGTGACGCCGCCGCTGAGAGAGGGCGGGCCGTGAGAGCCCGTCTCGGGGTCGGCGTCCCGGCCATGGCCGGGCGGGGCGAAACACGACGGCAGGCGTTGCGGTAAATCCCGATTGATTTTCTCGGAATTGCCGAATAGCCTTCCGGCAGTGATCGGGCCGCCCGCCGAGCCCGAACGATTCGCCACCCCACCGCCACTGAAATGCCACGCCAACTGCCCCGCCTCTCGACCACCGCATTCGTCGCGCTCGCCGCGCTCCTCGGCGCTCCGGCATCCGGACGCGCCCAGCGGCCCGATTCGACAGCCCGCGACACCGCGCACACCCTCGCCGAGGTGCGGGTGACGGCCAGGGTCGCACCAAAGACGGTCACCTCGCTGCCGGAGCGGCACGGCGCGCTCCTGCTCACGGGAACGAAGACCGAGGTCATCCTCGTCGACAGCATGGGGGCGAACGCGGCGCAGAACGTCGCCCGGCAGGTGCTCGGACGGGTTCCGGGGCTGGTCGTCGCCGAGACGGAAGGCGGCGGGTTCCCGTCGAACGGGATCGCCGTCCGGGGGCTCAACCCGACGCAGTCGATCGAGATGAACGTCCGGCAAAACGGTGTCGGCATCGCGGCGGATCCCTACGGCTACCCGGAGACCTACTACCTGCCTCCGCTCGAGTCGGTGGAGCGGGTCGAGATCATCCGCGGCGCGAGCGGCCTGCAGTTCGGACCGCAGTTCGGCGGGATGGTGAACTACGTCATGCGGCGAGGTGATCCGACGCGGCCCGTCGCTCTCTCCGTGCAGCAGACCGGGGGCAGCGACGGGCTGACCAACACCTTCGGTTCCCTCGGTGGCGGCATGGGGCGCCTGCGGTGGTTCGGCGCCGTCCAGCGGAAGTCGCAGGACGGGTGGCGTCCCAACTCCGATCTGCTTCAGACCACCAGCTACGTCGCGGTGACCAGCCCGCTCACGCCGACGCTGACGGCGACGCTCGACTACTCGGCGCTGCGCAATCGCATCCACATGCCCGGCGGACTCTCGGACGACCAGTTCGAAGCCGGGGCGCGGCAGTCGTTCCGAGCGCGGAACTGGCTCACCTCACCGTGGAACGTGACGACCGCGACGCTCGCCTGGACGCCATCCCGTGCCACCCGAGTGGAAAGCGTGACGTCGTACCTGAACAGCGGACGGTCGCTCGTCTGGCGGAACGAGGACGGTGGCCCGGGTGCGCTCGACGTCGTCGACCCCGCCACCGGAGAGTATGTGAATCGCGAGGTCGAGGCCGAAGCGTTCACCAACATCACCGAGGAGCTGCGCCTGCGGACGGACTACACGCTGCTCGGTCTGCCGTCCACCGTCGCCGTCGGCACGCGATGGTTCGACGGGCGCATGCATCGCCAGGGTGGCGGTGAGGGCACGACCGGATCGGACTTCGATCTCTCGCTGGTTCCGGGGGCCCAGTACGAGTACGACATCCGCTTCACGACGCGCAACGTCGCCGCCTGGCTCCAGAACGCGGTGCGCATCGGCGATCGACTTTCGGTCGCGCCTGGACTGCGGCTCGAGCATCTGCGTTCGACGGCGGCAGGGTACACGGATACGACGTTCGCGCCACAGGCGAAGTCGCGCACGATCCCGCTTGCCGGCCTTGGCGTGACGTGGATCGCCAGCGGGACGACGGCGCTCTACGCGAACGCGTCGCAGGCGTATCGCCCGCTCGACTACACCTTCATCACACCGGTCGGCAGCGTCTCCCGGATCGATCCGGGGATGCGCGACTCGCGCGGCGTCAGCCTGGACCTCGGATGGCGTGGCACGGCGGCGGACGATCGCGTGCGCTTCGACGTCGGCGTGTTCCACCTGAACTATGACGATCGGGTGGGGCTGCGGACGCGCACGGATCCGTCGGGTGCGATCATCACGGAGCGGACCAACGTCGCCAACAGCGTGCATCAGGGGTTCGAGAGCTATCTCGAGGCCACCCCGATCGTCGCGGAAGGCGTCGGCACGGTGACCCTGTTCAACTCTCTCGCCCTCACCGACGCACACTACACGACCGGCGACGTGCGCGGCAATCGGGTCGAGTACGCACCGAAGGTCGTGGAGCGGGTGGGCCTCACCTTCGCGCGCGGGGCGCTGTCCACCACCTTCCTGACCAGCCACACCAGCGAATCGTTCGGCGACGCCGACAACACCATTCGGAGCGAGGACGCGGTGGTCGGGCTGATCCCCGCGTACACCGTGCTCGACCTCTCCGGCACGTTGACCATCTCGCGCGGGTGGCGGCTGCAGGGCGGGATCAACAACGTGGCGGACCGTCGCTACTTCACCCGACGCACCGACGAGTATCCCGGACCTGGCATCCTCCCCTCGCTCGGCCGGAGCTTCTACGTCACGCTGCGAGCGGCCCCTTAGGGCATTCCCGGACACAGGCGCCGTGAGGGCGCGATCGCACCCTCACGGACGCCCCGTCGCCCGTCAGGTGCCGTCCGACATCGCGTTGTAGGCGACGAGCTTCCAGAAGGTCTCGCGCCGCGGATGGTCCGCCATCTGTGCGCGGGCGATCGCGATGACACGCTCGCGCGGGAGCTCAAGGTCCCGCGTCAGAAACTCGTGCATCGACACGGGGCTCATGTGCAGCTCGACGATCCCGCGTTTGGTGATCGTCTGCGACGGATAGTCTTCCGCCTTCTGGCGCCGATTGGCCATCCGCTCAGTCGGAGCGGGTATATCGCCGTCGAGCCCACTCCACGATGTTCGCGACCCGCTCGGCCGGCGCGTCACCAGCCGGGGAGGACGTCTCCGTCATCGTCGTCGCTGCGCGCATCGCGACCGCGCGGATCCGCGATACGCCGTCGTCCGGGGCGATACCCTGCAGCCGGAAAAGATCCGCCAGCTGGTACACGGCGTCGCGGAGCTCGCTGCGGGTGGCGCGCGAGCGGAGCGCCTGGACGATGGCGCGCTCCAGCCGATCCTGGCGCGGTGTGAGGAGAAGGGCGGTGGCGGAGCCGGCGTCGAGGTGCATGGGCATCGGCGGGGAAGCTTGGCCGACTCCGGAACCGGACGCAATGGTCAGCCGTGCACCGTTACAATCCGCGTATCGAACGTCCCGGCTGACCCGACCCGCCAGTCCAGCCAACACCGGATCGCGGCCGTGCATCGCAAGGTGCCGCCATCCGTTGACAGACGACGTGCGAGCCGAGTACGCTGTCAACGGCTGTTGACCTCGATCGGGAGGGCGATCGGCAGCGGCTGGAGTCGCCGAGGCCGATGTCGTGGTGGGCTGCGCCCGTCCGTCCGTTGCTCCGGTCATCCCGCTCGAGGGCCTGTCGTGGGAATGAACTACCGAATCGACCCCGAGCGCCGGCTCGTCGTGACCCGCGCCTGGGGCGTCCTGTCGGCGCTCGAGCTGTCCGAGGTGATGAGTCAGATCCTCCTCGACCCCCGGTTCGACCCGACGTACCGAAGCCTCGGCGATCTGCGGGAGGTCACCAACATCACCGTCGACAACATCGCGACGGCGCAGGCCGCGTCGTCCCCGCTGTTCGTGATCGGAGCGCGCCGCGCGATCGTCGCCACCTCCGACGTCGCATTCGGCATGGCCCGAATGTTCGCCAGCTACTCCGAGCGTGCCGGGCACGAGGTGCGGGTCTTTCGTGACATGCAGCACGCCGAGGCCTGGCTGGACGAATAGGCGCGCCGCCGCACTTCACATGGCGCATTCCGCACCATATGCTACGTGGCTGGTGACCTGCCGACGCGTATTCTCCGCGCCATTCCTGCCGCAGCGCGCGGGTCCTGCATGAGCGACTCTCTCCTCATAGTGGGTGCGCCCGCTCCCGCGCGCCCGACGGAGCCACGATGGCGGATACGCCGAAGCGCCGGAGGACCAAGCCAGCCTCGACGCGCGCCCCACGACCCGAAGGGGTACGCCTCACCGGCCGCCGTAAGGCCGAGCAGGCGCTGCGTGAGAGCGAGGAGCGCTTCCGGCTGCTCGTCGAGAGCGTACAGGACTACGCCATCTTCATGCTGGATCCCGACGGGCGCGTGGCGAGCTGGAACGCCGGCGCCGAACGGATCAAGGGCTACACCGCGAGCGAGATCGTCGGTCAGCACTTCTCGCGGTTCTACCCCGCAGACAAGATCGCCGAGCACTTTCCCGAGTACGAGCTCGCCGAGGCGGCACGGCACGGGCGGTTTGAGGACGAAGGATGGCGCATTCGAAAGGACGGAAGCCGTTTCTGGGCCAACGTGGTCATCACCGCCCTTCGGGACGAGGACGGAACGCTCCTCGGCTTCGCGAAGGTCACTCGGGACCTGACCGCGCGTCGTGCCACCCAAGAGCAGGCCCTCCGTCTCGCCACCGAGGAAGCCGCGCGCATCGAGGCTGACCGGCGGAGCGAGGAGCTGCAGCGCCTGAGCGACGAGCTGCAGGAGCAGGCCATGACGCTCGAGGAGCAGGCCATGGAGCTCGAGGCGCAGACGGAGGAGGCGCAGGCGCTCACCGAAGAGATGCAGCAGACGAACGAGCGGCTGGAGGCTGCGCTGGCCGAGGCCGACGCCGCCAATCGCGCCAAGACCGATTTCCTCAAGGCGATGTCGCACGAGCTGCGGACGCCGCTCAACGCGATCGGTGGCTACGCCGATCTCCTTCTGGCTGGCGTTCGCGGACCCGTGACGCCCGAACAGCGTCAGGACGTCGAGCGCATCCGCCGGAACCAGCAGCACCTGCTTGGCGTCATCAACGACATCCTGAACTACGCCAGGCTCGAGGCCGGCCACCTCACCTACAGCCTCGGCGCCGTCCCCCTGGGCGAGGTGGTGGCGAGCGTGACGCCGATGATCGAGCCGCTGACGCGTGTGCGGGGGATAACGATGGAGCCCAGGTCGTGCGAGCCGGGAGCGGTCGCCCACGCAGACCGAGCGAAGGTTGCCCAGATTCTCCTCAACCTGCTGTCCAACGCGGCGAAGTTCACGCCGATGGGTGGTCGCGTGACCATCGCATGCGCGGCGGTCGGCAGACAAGTCACGCTGACCGTCAGCGACACCGGGCCCGGCGTGCCGGTCGAGCAGCGCGCCGCCATCTTCGAGCCCTTCGTCCAGCTCGGGCGTTCGCTGACGAGCGGTCACGAAGGCAGTGGACTCGGCCTGGCGATCAGCAGAGACCTCGCGCGGGCGATGCACGGCGACCTCACCGTCGGAGACGCCGCCGGTGGCGGGGCGGTCTTCACTCTCGCGCTGCCGGCGGCGTAGCGGGTTCACGATCGACGACGCTGCCTTGCGGCGCCATGACGCGACTGTCGAGCACGCTCGGCGCGAACTCGTCACAGCTGGGCGCGGCCGGCGTTGGAGGCACGTACGGGCAGGACTCTTGCGCGAAGTGTGAGAAATCTCACATTCGGGATCGCGTACCCAGCCGAGGCGGTTCATGCGCACGCGCTTTCTGCTCGTCACCGTGATGCTCCTTTCGCTCGGGTCCTTTCCCGCGGCGGCACAGAACGGCTGCGTGCGGCCCGCGCAGCTCGCCGCGCCGTTCGCGTTCGTTTCGGTCAACGGACAGTGCACCGACCTGAGCGCGTTCATCGTCGCGCAGACGAAGGGGTGGACGCTGAACACCCGGACGGCCATCGCCGGCTCGACCATCGACGTCCACGCGATCTTCAATCCCGATCCGAGCATCACCTTCGGGGGCACGACCGCCAACCCGTCGGTCACGGCGACGACCTATGCGTTCATCTTCGGCACCCCCATCGTGCCGAACATGTACACGCTGGCCGTGTCCTCGATTCAGTTCTCGGCGACGTCGACGCAGGGCACGACGACGGTATCGAACAGCAGCAGCCAACCCACGTACATCGTCGGCTACGGATCCGCGGGCGCTGCGCTCACGAACCTCGGCGTCAACGCCGGGACGAACAGCTGCGTCGCTTCCGGCACCGGGGCGTCGACCACCTGCGCCGCCGAAGGGCGGACGAATACGTTCCCGCCGGCGTTCTACGACAACCTCGAAGCGTTCGTCGCGTACACCCAGGACAATCAGCTGAGCACGGCGAGCTTCAGCGGATCGATCACGCTCGATCGGGCGGGGGCGGTCACCGTCACCCCCGAGCCGTCGGCCCTTGCGCTCGTCGCGACGGGGCTGCTGGTCCTCGGCGGCTATGCCGCGCGGCGGCGCGCGCGCACCTGAGCATCGCCGGCGCGGTCAGCGCATCCGTCTCACGACGACCAGGTTCTGGAGGTACCACGCGGCGCGATCGCCGCCGAGGTCCAGATAGGTCACCTCGCCTGCCGCCGACGAAGCGTGGATGATCCGTCCATCGCCCACGTAGATGGCGACGTGCGAGATCGCTTCACCCGGCTCGGCGAACATCATCAGGTCGCCCGGCTGCAGCGCGCCGAAATCCAGCTCGACGCCCTGGCCAACGCGCGCCTGCTCGCGGGAGGTGCGCGGCAGCTGGATCCCCTGTTTCGCGAAGACGTACTTCGTGAACCCCGAGCAGTCGAAGCCGGTCTCCGGCGTGTTGCCGCCCCAGACGTAGGGCACGCCCAGATACCGATCCGCGGTCTGCAGCACGCGCGCCGCGGTCGCGGTGGGGGCGGGCGAACGCGGGATGCGCACGCCGGTCGAGCCTGAGGATCCCGTACTCCCGGAACGCGTGCTGCGTCCGGCCGCGTCGACCGCGTCACCGATCATCACCGCCGCCGAGAGCACCGTGGACGGCGAGATGGACGCCATGCCCTGCGCGCAGGCAGTGAGGAGAAGCAGGGACGACGCGAGGGCAGCGCGAGGCGGGAGAAGCGGGCGCGATGTCATGCCTCGCGCCAAAGCACCTTCGGCGCCACGGCGCTCGCACCAGATCAAGCGACGACGCAACAACGGCTTACGCTTTTTTCACCCGACCCGCGGCGTGCCCGCTCGTCCGATTTCCCGGACACGCGACGCGCGAGAAAGGAGACACGACCCGTCTCGCGATCAGGGTCGGCTGGGCGCCGCTCCCGCCGCCGCGACGATCGCATCGGCCCGCGCATCCGCCTCGCGGACGATCTGCTCGGCGTGTTGATCCGCCTCGCGCCGGATGCGATCCGTCGCCGCCTGGGCCGCCATCTTCGCGATGGGGTTCGCCGCGCGCGCCATCAGCGAGTCGGCTCGCGCGTTCCCCTCGCGCTTCGTCTTGTCGGCCAGCGCGCGCGCGTCGCCCCGGATGGTAGCCGCCTGCTTCTCCGCTTCGGCGCGCGCGCGGGCGCGCGCACTCTCGGCGGCGGAGTCCGTCTTTTCCTTCACCGCATTCGCGCGCGTGGTGCCCGCCTGCACGACCGCGGCCTTCGCGAGATCGCGCGCCGACCCGACCGCGCCACCGACGCTCGGCTTCACCGCGGGATCGGTGACCGTGCCCGTGAGCTGCGCGCCGAGCTGCACCGCCTGGCCATTCACGCCCGGGACCGCGAACGACAGGTCGTAGCTCATCGACTGGTCGATGCCGTTCGAGCCGGCCACCGCCATGTCGATGCCGTTCACCTTCACGACGAACGGCTTCACATGCAGGCGGCCGTCGGCGACGTCGTACGCCGCCTTCACGACGCCGAAGCTCGGCCTCTTCAGCTGCTCCAGCGAGAGCGCGCTGCCGAGCTTCTCGAACACCGGGGCACCTTGCACGAGCAGCCGCTCGGTCTCGATCGCACCTTTGCCTGTCAGCGCCGTGAAGACCGGAGTCATGTCCCGACCGAGTGGTCCCTTGAGCCCCACGGAGCCCGTCACGCTGCCCTGTGCCCACTTCGCGATCGGCGCGAGCTTCTGCACGGTGGTCAGCGCGGCGAAGGCGGCGGGGATGTCGACGCCGGCCAGCTTGAGGTCGAAGTCGAAGGTCGGGCGGGTGGCGACGGTCGTTTCGTAGAAGCCGTTGGCAACCACCTTCCCGCGCAGCGTCTCCATGCTGAGCTCCTGCAGCGTGACCCGCTGGTCCTTCACGTGCAGGTCGCCACGCACGTTCGCCATCGTGAGCGCGCCGTAGGTCACCTTCGTCGCGGCGGCCTTGAGCGTGAAGTCGACGTGCGGCGGGACCGGGATCACCTCGGTCGTCTTCTCGTTCGAGCGCCACTCGCTCAGGTCGAAGAGGGTGCTCGTGACGGTGGCGGTGCCGCGGAGGTCGTCGCCCCGCAGCGCGAAGCCGAGCACGTTGTCGAGCGAGCCGGCGGCGCGCACGTCGCTGTTGCCGATCCGGCCGGCGAGGGTGCTCAGCTCGGCGGTCCGCGGTGTGAGGCGCAGCGATGCGGTGTCGACCCGGATGGGCCGCGGCACTGCGGCTGTGCGAAGCGCGACACGACCCGCGTCCACCGTGCCGCTGGCCGCGACCCGGTCGTAGCGGCCGGCGTCGACGTCGGAGAGCCGCGCGCGGATGGCGACGTCCGCCGCGACGGTGCCGGACAGCTCGGTCACCCCCTCGAGCTCCACCGTGCGGCGGATGTCCGCGAGATCCACGGCGCCGGCGAGGCGCAGGTCGACGTCGGGATCGCGGACGGGAGTGCGTAGCACGAGTCGCGCGTCGAGTGGTCGGCCGCCCAGCACCGCGTGGAAGCGCTTGAGGTCGACGACGGTGTTGTCGAGATCGCCGCCGGGATTGTCGATCGCGAGGTCCAGGGCGATGTCGCGCGCCGGCAGCGGCAGCGCCGGGTGGCGGAAGGCGCCATTCTCGACGCGCGCCCGCAGCGCGAGGGCAGGGAAGGCCCGCGGACCGAACGTGCCCTTGATGCGCCCCGCCGTGGACATGCTCCCCGAGGTCCGGAGCTGCGCGAAGTTCTTGCCGTACACGGCCGGCACGAGCGACAGGATATCGCCGAAGGCGGTGCTCGGCGTCGAGAAGCTCACGTCGATGCCGACGTTCGGCTTGGCCAGCGCCACCGAGCCGGCGAAGGCGAGCACCAGCTTGTTGAGCCGGAGCGAGTCGTTGGCGAAGGTGAAGCGGCTCGCGACGAGATCCGCGTTGACGTCGGCGTTGAGCTCGACCGCGACGCGGCTGAGATAGGGCACCCCGGCGAAGCGGACCGACACCGAGTCGGCGTGCGTCCGGGTGGACAGGACGAACCGCTTCTGTGCGAAGTCGCCGCGGAGCCGCTCCTGCAACCCCGTCACCGAGGCCACGAGATGGGATTGCCGGTCGTCGACGGTGATCGCGCCGTCGGCGATGCGAAGGTCGCGCAGCGTCACGCCCACGCCCGATGACTTCCGGGGACCGCCGGCGGTGCGCTGGCGCGCGATGTCCCAGTTCGGCGTTCCGTCCGCGAGAACCCGAAGATGCACCGTCGGTGCGCCAAGCACGACTTCGCGCACGACGATCGGCGTGCCGCTCCGGAGGTACCCGATCACGCTGCCGACGTCGAGCACCAGGCGCGCTTCGCGCATCGCCACCAGGGTATCCCCGGCAAACGGCTTCACGCCGACCACGGAGAGGCCGGCCAGGCTCACCGTGACATCGGGGAAGTCGCGCAGCACGCTCAGTCCCACGCCGCGCCACGCCACCTGCGCGCTCACGGCGTCGTTGGCCTCGGTCTTCAGGCGCGACTCGATGCGATCGCGGAAGAGCAGCGGCAGGAGCATCAGGACGACGAGGAGGGCGGCGGCGAAGGTGCCGAGGCCGATCGCGAGCTTGCGGGGGAATCGCATGGGACGGGGCTGGGGACGGAGGTCTGTTCCCAGGACGATCCGGGCGCACCTCGCGTCTCCAGTCGTCAGGGCGCGCCGTCGGCCTGCGGCACCGCGCTCGCTTGGTTCGGGGAGGAAACTGTGGCGGGCCGCCGCGGCGACTCGGAGTCAGCCGCGCGCGCGGTGCGGTCGCCCGTGCGTGGTGCGGAGGAGGAGTGGCCGTCGGGAGACGGAGGCGGTGCGAACGACGAGGAGGTCATGGGCCGTCGGGTGAGGCGACGGCGGAGCCACCGGACAAAAAAAGGCCCCGTCCATCGCGGTGATGGAAGGGGCCGAGCGTCGCGGACCGGCGAGCTACGTTGGCGAGCCTTCCATGCACGAAAGCTCCCGACCGACGACGCGGTCGAGAGCCGTGCTAAGGAGGAGGCTCGTGCCATGCATGTGGGGGATCATACGCGTCGTGCCGTCGCTGTCAAGCGTTCTGTAGCGGCCGCGAACGCGAGCGCCCAGCGCGTCTCCCAATCGCCCCGCACCACGACGGGCGCCGCGCCGCGCTGGGTGAGGGCGCAGTGGAAGCGGTCGAACATCGCGCCGCGGCCGGTCGGGCGGTCGCGCACGCCGTCGGCGATCCACGGCACGTCGACATCGCACAGCAGGTACAGATCGGCGCGCCGGGCGCGCTCGGCCTCCTCGATCCACGGCGGCACGGCGTCGTAGTAGTGTCTCGCGTAGACGATCGTGCTCAGGAGATCGGTGTCAAGGATGAGCGCCGGCGCGACACGGTCGCGCGCCGTCGCGGCGCCGGCATCAGCGAGCGCGATGTGCTCGCGCGCGATCGGCGACACGTCCGAGGCGACCAGTGGGCGGCCGACCCGCTCGGCATAGACCCGCGACGCCTCCGGCACCCAGGCCGTGCGCAGGAGCTCGGCGAGGCGGCGGGCGAGCGTCGTCTTGCCGGTGGACTCCGGTCCGGTGACGCAGATGCGCACGAGGGAATTCGGGCTCACGTCAGGCGGCTACGGAGGAGACGCTCACGGGCACGAGCATCGAGCGGCGCCAGTCGAGGTAGCCGCGCACGGCGAGGCCCAGGAAGACGGCGTACAGTCCCGCCGTGAGGTAGAGTCCCTTGAACAGGAACATGCCGACGTAGAGCACGTCCACGGCGATCCAGACGAGCCAGTTCTCGAGCAGCTTCTTCGTCATCATCCACTGGGCGACGAGGCTGGTGCTCGACAGGAAGGAGTCCATGAACGGCAGCGCCGCGTCGGTGGTCTGGCGGAGAAGGGTGCCGAGCAGCGCCGATCCCGCGGCGGCGATGAGGGTGAGGATCGCGGCGACGCGTGGCGGCGTGCGGGTCACCCGCAGCTCCGTGCGCCCCGCGCCGCCATACAGCCACTGGTACCAGCCGTACAGCGAGAGGACGGCGTAGATCACCTGCAGTCCCATGTCGGCGTAGAGCTTCGCGTCCCAGAACACGACCGTGTAGAGCACGACGTTCACGATCGCCGTCGGCCAGCTCCAGATGTTCTGGCGCACGCTGAGCCAGACGCTGATCGCGCCGGTGAGGGCGGCGGCGAGCTCCAGTCCCGACACTAGAAGCCGAGCCGAGCGTTCACGGTGAGGTTCCGCGCGGCGAGCGTGTAGTAGTAGGGTTCCATCGCGTTCGGATCCGTGCTGTTCACGGCCGGACCCGGATAGCCGCTGGTGTAGACGCGCCGGTCGAAGACGTTGCGGAGCTGCACGAGCACGGCGGCGCGTCCGGCGCGGAGGGTGAGGCCGGCGTCGGCGTACCAGCTGGCCGGCACGACGAAGCGGGCATCGTTGGTGTTGGTCAACATCATGCGCGACGTGTAGCGCCCGTCGGCGTCGAAGGAGAGCCACGAGGCGAGCTCGGTGCGGATGCCATGGCCACTGACGACCTTGGGCGTCAGCAGCGCCGTGACGTTCCGGAAGACCAGCCCCGAGGCGTCGTCCACATACTCGTGGATGCGGGTGTCGGTGAGCGCGACGGTGGCGACCGTGGTCACGCGCGGCGTGACCCGCCAGGTGAGATCGCCTTCCACCCCGCGACGTACGCTGCGGTCGACGTTCTTGCGCAGCAGGTAGCCGATCTCGTTGATCGCGCCGATCGGGGCGATCTCGTCGTGGAACTGCATCAGGAACAGATTCGCCTGCGCGCTGAAGGTGGCGCCGCGCCAGGTCGCTCCCGCCTCGAGATCCCGCACCGATTCGGGGCGCACGCGCGTGAGCGGGAAGACGGAGCGCGCGGTCACGCTGTCCACGTCGTCGGCGCCGGCGAACATGTCGGCGCGCGTCGGCTCGCGACCATTGAGCCCGGCGGTGGCGAAGGCCGTGAGGGCGTCGTTGACGCGGACGCTCACCCCGGCCTTCGGGTTGAGGAACGACCAGCGCACCGACGCGGGGGCGACGCCGGCGCCCTCGGTGGGCCGATAGCGGAACTGTGCGAAGCGGAGCTGGACGTCACCCGACCAGGTGACGCGACCGCGGGTGATCGCTCCCTTGGCGAACGCGCTCTGCTCGCCCTTGTAGCCGGTGTTGTCGTAGGCGCGGGTGTCGAGCTGTGGGCGGGTGAGCAGAAAGTGCTCGCGCGCGTAGCGCGAGACGTGCACGCCGAGCGAGGCCGAGGCGGCGTCGCCGGACCAATCGAGGGCGCTGATCACGCCACCCCAGCGCGAATGCAGGTTGTAGTTGGATGCATCGGCCAGACCATTCGCCCCGGGCACGTCGTACCACCCCCCGGCGTCGAAGCCATACGCCGTCGTGGCGAGGCTGAGCGCCGGCGCCAGCGCGTGCGTCCAGGCGAGGCTGAGCAGGTCCTGGTGGAATCGGTCGCCCACCGCGGTTGCGGGCGTGTTGCCGTACGGGTTGTCGCGCGGATTCTGCTCGAGCACGGACAGCGGCGACGCGAGGTACGCCTGCTGGTTCTCCGAGATGCCGGCGAGGAGCGTCGCCTTCACGACGTCGCGGGCGCCGAACCAGCCGCCGCTCGCGAAGGCGCTCTGCGAGCGATTGCCCGAGTTCGCGCGGTAGCCGTCGGTGTGCTGCGCCGAACCCCGCACGTACCCGGCGAATCCACCGCCGGTGAGCCCGGTCTGATACACGGCGCTCGCGCGGGAGGTGGCGTACGCGCCGCGGGTGAGCTGAAGCTCGGCACCCGGCGCGACGCTCGCCACCGGCACCGACTCGAAGCTCACCGAGCCGGCGTACGACGCGACCCCGTGGGTGCTGGAGCCGACCCCGCGCTGCACCTGCACCGACGCGATGCTGTTGGCGAAGTCGGGAAAGTTCGAGAAGTACAGGCCCTCGTCTTCCGGCTCGTTGAGGGGGATGCCGTCGAGCGTGATGTTGATGCGCGTCTGGTCGATCCCGCGCAGCCGCATGTAGGAGTAGTTGGAGGCCGAGCCGCTCTCCGAATACGCGGTGATCCCGGGCGCCGCCTGGAGCAGGATCGGGGTCTCCTGGCCGGTGTAGCGCCGCTGCAGCTCGGCGCGCGTGATGGTCTTCTCCGGGATCGCCACGCGATCCCCGCGGACCGCGGTGACCTGAACCGCCTCGAGCCGCTGTGCGCGGCGGGCCCGCGTCGAGTCCGCGGCGAGGGAATCGGCGGCGGCGCGGGTGGTGTCAGCGCGGACGGACTGCGGGGCGGCGTGCAGGAGAAGGACGAACGAGAGTGCCAGCATCGAGTGCTCCGTGAAGATCGCGACGAGCGCGGAGGGAGCACGGGCCGGCGGAGGGGCGAGGGGGGCGGCGGCCGATCGAGGAGATGCCGCTCCACCAACACCTGCACCAGTGACGCTCCCTTCGCTGGAATGACCCAGATCAGGTTCGACGGGTGTGATCTCAGCCCGCGCGACCGCGCGGGCACCCCGTGCCACTGTCGATTCGATGATAAGGGCACGCGGGGGTGCAGCGCAACCGTCGCGGCCCGCG
>JABFYH010000190.1 GCA_013361335.1 Gemmatimonadaceae bacterium
CGGTGGATACGCTCCCCGGCGAGTGCCTGCAGCACATGTCGCGGCTCGCGGTGCGTGTACACGGCGACACGGGGCGCCGCCTTGCTCGCTTTGTGCAGCCGCGCCGCGTCCGGCGCGCCGACGTCGATCCACACGCGAAGCGCCCCGGTGAGGTCACGCACGGCCAGCGCGGGCGTGTCGGCCTCGGCGATCCCCCGCGAGAAGGCGATCCCCTCGGTGTACTCCAGGCAGTACGCCAGCACTCGCGACAGCAGGTACTCCTCCGTCTCGGACGGCTGACAGGCGACCTTGAACGCCAACGACTCGTAGACGCCCCGGTCCACGTCGGCGAGCTCGATGTCGAAGTTGTAGATCGTCGCGGTGAGCCCCACGCGTTCAGCGCACCGTGCCGAGGATCTCACGCGCGGCATCCACCGCGTCGGTGGGCACGAGCACGGCGACGCCGCGTGCCGTAGCGCCGCCGAAGCCCGGGCCGAAGATCCCGGTGATGTCGTTGCCCCGTGCGACGGCCACGATGCCCGCCGACTCGAGCCGCGCCACCGCGATGTCCGCCTCCACCCCTGCCGCATACGTCGCGACGGGAATCCAGCGCTGGGTCGTCATCGGCGCAACTTCGCCTGGCGCACGTCGGCACGCCAGCGCGCGCGCCGCGACCAGAAGAGGAACACCGGCACCCCCGCCGCGAGCAGCACGCTGCCGCGCACGGCGTTCCACGGATTGGAGAAGACGGCGCCCGCGACGACGTACAGACACGCCGCGCAGAAGAGGAGCACGCTCACCGGGTAGAATGGCGCGCGATACCGCGATCCCGCGTGAACGTCGCGCCGTCGGTAGACGAACAGGGTGGCCGCCGTCACGCCGAAGAAGATCCAGTCGGCGAAGGTGACGTAGTCGAGGAGCTGGCCATAGCTGCCGGAGAGCAGCAGCCCGATCGCCCATATGCCCTGCACTGCGATCGCCGCCACCGGCGTGCGGGTGCGCGGGTGAAGGTCGGCGAAGCGTGCGAAGAACAGGCCGTCGCGCGCCATGGCCTGATAGACGCGCGGCGTGACGAGGATGACGAGGTTGAGAAACCCGAAGGTCGAGACGGCGATGCCGGCGGCGATCAGTCGACGTCCCGCCGGCCCGAAGTACGCGCCCATCACGTCGGCCGCCGGAGCCCGGCTGGCGGCGAGCGCGGGCACGCCGAGAGCGCGAAGATAGGTCAGGTTCACCGACAGATAGACCAGCGCCACCACGAGCACGCCGATGCCGAGGGCGCGCGGCAGGTTGCGCTCGGCGTCCACCATCTCCTCGGCCACGAAGTTGGTCTGCTGCCATCCGCCATAGGCGAAGAGTACCGGCACGAGCGCCGTTCCGAGCGCGACGATCAGCGGCGTCGCGCCCGGCGACGCGGGCGCGGCTGCCGCGACGGTGAGGGGCGGCGCGAGCAGCGCGCTCACGACGAGGGCGGCAATGGCGGCGAGCTTGAGGACCGTGAAGACGTTCTGGGTCACCGTGCCCTGTCGCACGCCGGCCGCGTTGACCGCCGAGAGCAGGGCGATGGCCGCCGCGGCGAGCCACGGCTCACTCGCGGCGCGCAGACCGAGCAGCGGCGCCGCATAGCTGGCGAAGGTCACCGCGACCGCGGCGGCGGCCCCGGTCGCGATGGCGAGCAGGAGTGCCCAGCCGTACAGGAAGGCGGGCAGCGGACCGAACGCCTCGCGAAGGTAGACGTAGCCACCGCCGGCGGCCGGCCGCCGCGCTCCCAGCTCGGCGAAGATGAACGCGCCGAGCAGCGCGATCACCGCGCCGAGCAGCCAGGTGAGCATGATGAGTCGCGCGGAGCCGACCCGCTGGGCGACGATGGCCGGATTGAGGAAGATGCCCGAGCCGATGATGCCGCCCACCACGAGCATCGTGCCCGAGAAGGGTCCGATGCGCCGCGCATACCCGACCGACGAAGGCGGCGCGCCGGGCTCGATCAATCCGTATCGCCGATGGCGCCGCTGAACGCCACCACGCGGCCGTCGCGGAAGGTGACGGTGAGGGACGTGAAGAGATCGTATCGGTCCTCGGCGCCGGCGGTGCGCACGGTACGCTCGGTCGTCACCTCGAACTCCGCCACGTCGTCGCGGTCGCGCACCGGTGTGCCGAGGAGCCGCATCACCTCGGGCCGCGTCAGCCCGAGGCGGATCCCGCGATCGGTGACGATGGCGCTCGCGGCCACGGCGAGCTTCGCGCAGCCCCGTTCGACCTCGGGTCGGCTGCCGACGGGAATGACCTCGAACTCGGTCAGATCCTCGGTGTCGCCCATCTCGTCCGACTCGAAGAGCAGCGTCACCGGACCGGCGAGCGGATCGGCGACTGGACGATAGCAGGCGCTCATCGGGCGGCCGTCGCGCGACGCCCGTGGACGGCGGGCGGCGCCCAGGGCCTGATCCACGTAGCGGAACCGCGCCACCGTGTGTTCGGGGGACTCGAAGGCGATCCGCTTCGTGCCGACCATGAGGTACTGGAGCAGTGGCTTCGCCGGCTGCTGGCGCCGAACGGGGGCGAAGCCGGTGAGCGCCACTCCGATCCCGAGCAGAACACTCGCGGCGGCGACTCGCGGCAATCGGATCATCGTCGGCTCAGCGAAGGCCGGCCGCACCCGCGATCCGCTCGGCGATCGCATCGAGGCCGTCGAGCGCCGATTCGATCAGTCCGCGCAGGCCACGCCGCCGGGCGGGGACACGGCTTGCCGATGGGCGGTCGGGAATGGGCGCCGAGGCCGCTACCGCGACCGGTGGGCGCGTCGGGGGCGGCGTCAGCGCGCCGCTCGATTCGGTGTCGGGGCGATACTCGTCCATCGTTGCTCCTCGGCGAGGCGACCCGGCAGGCCGCGCTCCCGCAACGTTGGAGGGCTCGCCAGCCGTTGTAAAGGCTGCCAATGAACGCGCGGTTCGCCGCTTGCGGAGATGCCGCGTAACGATCGATCCGCGCCTAGCCCCCACCCAGCGCACCAGCCAAATTGCACGCATGACACGTCCAGAATCGGCGACACTCGCCAAAGTCGAAGTGCTGGCCGACCTCGAGGAGGTCGTGCATCAGCTCATGATCACGCACGAGGCGAAGCGGGTGCTCTGGTTTCCCAGCGAGCTGCTCGCGCCGGCGCCGGACACGGACCCCGACCACCACATCCGCGAGCTGCGCGAGCGCTCGTCCGGCATCAGCCTGCCGGCCCGCGTCGCCCTCGCGCTGAATCTCCTCACCGAAGAGGGACTGCCGCACTTCCATCGGCTGCTCGCCACCTACCTCGGCGGCGACACCTTCTGGTCGAAGTGGACCAACCTGTGGACGGCGGAAGAGGATCGGCACGGGGCCGTGCTGCACGACTACATGCACGACAGCAGGATCCTCGACAACCCGGTGCTCGAGCGGATGCAGTTCGAGTACCTGAAGGCGGGCTTCGAGCCGTCGTGGGACAAGGATCCGTATCGCGTGTTCGTCTACACGACGCTCCAGGAGCGCGCGACGCAGGTGAGCCACGCCAATACCGGCAAGCTGGCCGGCAAGTACGAGCCCACGATCGGCACCGTGCTCTCGAACGTCGCCAAGGAGGAGGCGCGCCACTACACCTTCTACCGGACGATCTTCAAGGAGGTGCTCAAGCGCGACCCGAACACCGCGCTCGCCTCCGCGGCGGAGATCATGCCCTCGATCGACATGCCGGGTGTGAACATGCCGAACTTCCGCGAGATGGCCGACGTCATCCGTCGCGCCGGAATCTACGGCCCGCGCGACTACCTCACGATCGTCGAGGAGCAGATCCGCTTCTGGGCCATCGAGACCCTCGACGGGCTCGACGAGATGGGCAAGAAGGCGCAGGAAAAGATCCTCGGCATCCCCAAGCGGCTCGAGCGGGTGGCGGACGCGATGGAGAGCCGCAGCCGCGCCAAGACCTTCCAGTTCGCCGTCGCCTTCGCGAACGAGTTCGAGATGTAGGATGCGACGCGCGGCGTAGGCGTCCGGCGGGATTCAGGAGCGCGTCGCCGCCACGTACTCGGTGCCGCAGGTGGGACAGGTCAGCGCACGCCCGAGCTCGAGCACGCCGTTCGCCAGCTCGGGCTGACGCTTCCCCACCAGCAGTGCCGCGGCGAAGATCTGCGCGACGTCCGCCGGCCACGGCTCGCCGCCGCATGCCGCGATGAATGCCGGAAGCCCGTCCACCGCGCCGGCATAGGCGACGAGGAGGTCGTCCGGCACCGCGGCCGAGGCACGCGCGCGCCGGCTTGCCTCGATCCGCGTCAGCAGATGCGCCGCCTCCGCGCGCTCGCGCAGCCCCATCGTGGAGGCGATCGCCAGCAGATGCGGCGCCGCGGCATACGACGCCGTGAACGCTTCGCCCGGACGGTGAAGCGTCCGCCAGAGTGCGAACCAGACCTCCGCGCGCGCGTCCTCGCGGCCGATGCAGGCCAGCGCCTCGAGCAGGCGCGGCACATCCTCGGCCGAGCCATAGGCCTGCGTGAGCTCGGCCCACCGCGGACTGTCGAGGTCGAGCGCGCCCTCGATCACGGCAGACGCCATGCGCGACGCAGTCGAGCGTATTCCGATGCCGGCAGCTGCACGAGCAGCGGACGACGCGAGGGATCGAGCCACTGCACGACCGTCTCCAGATCATCGGCCGGCATGGCGGTGCAACCCGCGGTCGGCGACCCGGCGGTGCGCCAGATGTGCAGAAAGATGCACGAGCCGCGGCCGCGACGGACGGGGTCGGCGTTGTACCGCACGACGACCCCCAACCGATAGAGATCGATCGTGCGCATTCGCTCAGAGCTCGCCCAATCCACGCGGCGCGCCGCACCGCGGTCGATCAGCGTGTTGTAGTGCACCGATGCGGAGTCGTCCACGCACTCCGTGTCGTCCGCGAGCTGGAGGTATGGGAGCCGGACGCGATCCATCTCTCCCCGCGGCGCGAAGCCGAACGCCGTGCCGAGGGTGAACCGGCCCGCGGGCGCGCGACCGTCGCCCTCGTGCTTGCGTGGATCCCCGCGCCGGCCAGATGCATCGTCGCCCCAGGCGAGCCCCGACTGCCCCACGACGATGGGCACCGGCGCGCCGACAGTCCGCCAGGGTGCCCCCGCACCGCTCCGCTCGTACCGACGCAGAGTTCCCGAGACCGAGTCCCATCCCGGGGTGGTGACGACGAGCAGCTGGCGGGCTGCCGGCGGCGGGCTCGCTCGCCCGAGCGCCAATGCCGCAACGAGGAGTAGAGGCGCAAGCACGGTCAGCCCGGCTCGACCACGACGGCGGTCCCGTAGCAGAGCACCTCCGTCACGCCGTTCATGATCTCGGTGGCGTCGTAGCGCACGGCGATGATCGCGTTGGCGCCGAGATCGTCCGCATGTCGCAGCATGAAGGCGAAGGCCTCGGCCCGCGACTTCTCGCACAGCTCCGTGAGCAGCGAGATGTTGCCGCCGACGATCGTCTGAAAGGTTGCGCCGATCGTTCCGATCATCGAGCGCGACCGCACCGTGACGCCGCGGACGACGCCGAGGCTGCGCACGACGCGATGGTTCGTGAGCTCGAATGCGGTGGTCACCATGGCCTGATTCAACGGACACCTATGGGTCGGGGTGGTCCCGCGGGCTGGCGGCGCCGCCAGTGGCCTGAACCCGGGGGGAAATTGTATCCCCGCGGGGGCTCGCACGCATCCAGTACCCCGCGTCGGCCGGTCCGGCATCGACGGACCACGGATTTGCCCGATCCGGGGTGCCCGTCTACCTTCCGCCCATGCGTCGGCGCTGGGGATTCCGCGGCTGGGCGATGGTGTGGGCGGTGCTGCAGTTCGCGCTGCCCGCCGCCGCGACGTTCGCCGATGCGCGCCTGGAGCGCCAGGGGGTGGGCGCCGAGTCGCACGCCGAGTCGCGCTCCGACGCGTCGTGCCGACCGGTGCACGCCGCGGAGTGCGCCCTCTGCCAGCTGGTGCTGCGCGCCTTCGCCCCGGCGGCGGGGCCGACGTCGATCGTCGCCGCCGTGCGGGTCATGGCGCGGCCGCCGATCGGCGACCGCCTCTGGC
>JABFYH010000137.1 GCA_013361335.1 Gemmatimonadaceae bacterium
GCGCCGCGGCCCGCTCAGGCCTCGAGCACGGTGATGTTCGTGTTGGTGTAGACGCAGATCTCGCCGGCGATGGTCAGGCTCTGGCGGACGATCTCCGCGGCGCTGAGCTGGGTGTTGGCGGCCAGCGCGCGGGCTGCGGCCAGCGCGTAGGAGCCGCCCGACCCGATGGCGAGGATGCCGTCGTCCGGCTCGATCAGCTCCCCGTTGCCGGAGATCACGAACCCGTGCGACCGGTCGGCCACGACGAGCAGCGCCTCGAGGCGGCGCAGCACGCGGTCGCTTCGCCAGTCCTTCGCCAGCTCCACCGCCGCGCGCGGCACGTTTCCCGGATACCGCTGGAGCTTCTCCTCGAACTTCTCGAACAGCGTGAGCGCATCGGCGGCCGAACCGGCGAAGCCCGCCAGCAGCTTGCCGTCGCCGATCGCGCGCACCTTGTTGGCCTTCGACTTCATCACCGTCTCGCCGACGGTCACCTGCCCGTCGCCGCCCAGCGCCACCTGACCGTTGCGCCGCACGGCCAGGATGGTCGTCGCGCGAATTCGCGGAAGTTCCGACATGCCGGAAAGCTAGCGGATGCGCGGCTTCGGCGGCGGTGGCGCGTCCTTTTCGTGACCCTGCGTACGCCCTTCCTCGTCCCGCCGCAGCGCGCCGCGGTTGACGAACCGGTCCCGCAGGTAGCGGCGGTTCATCCACACGCCGATGAGCAGGAAGACGGCCCCGGCGATGATGGCCACGTTGACGTAGTCCCAGCTGTCGCGGCTCACGATCGCCCCCGCGAGACAGAGGACGCCGAGCCCGATCATCGCTTCGCCACCCAGGCTCCGCTCCGTCCGCGGGCGCCGCCGACGCTCGCGGAAGGGCGCCACGTCCTCGGGGATCCACGCATCCGCCAGCAGCCCGAGCCCGAGCAGGGCGAGCAGAGCGCCGACGATCAGCGGAACGGCTTCGATGCGCACGCGCGAGCTCCGGACAGGGACGTGGGCGATCTCAAGCGATCTTCATGCCCGGGGGTGAGCTTTCTGATACACCTGTTTCAGCCGTTCGACGCTCGTGTGGGTGTAGATCTGCGTCGTCGAGATCGACGCATGACCCAGAAGCTCCTGGACCGCCCGCAGATCGGCCCCGGCGTCGAGCAGATGGGTGGCGAAGGTATGGCGAAGCGAATGCACCGAGAGGCCGGCATCCTCGTCGATCTGCTCGAGGAATCCCGACACCACCTTCTGCACCATCCGCACGCCGATCCGCTTGCCGGTGCGCGCGAGGAAGTACGCCGCCCGCTCTCCGGCCGACCCGACGCGCCGCAGCAGGTCGTCGCGCTTCGCCTCGTAGTTTCGCAGCGCAGTGCTCGCGTGGTCGCCGACGGGCACAATGCGCTCCTTGCGCCCCTTCCCTCGCACCTTGACCTGCTGGCTCACCAGATCGAGGTCGCCGCGGCTCAGCCCCTGGAGCTCGGAGAGCCGCATCCCCGTGCTGTAGAACAGTTCCAGGATGGCGAGATTGCGCACGTCGACGAAATCGCCCTCGAGCGCACGCGCCTCGGCGAGCTGAAAGAGCAGATCGATCTGCACCCGGTCCAGGTAGCCGGGCAGATGCTTCTCCTGCTTCGGCGCACCGACGGCGCGCGCCGGGTTGGACTCCACCAGCTCGTTGCGATGCATCCAGCGGTAGAAGCTCCGGACCGCGGAGAGGGTGCGCGCCATGGTGCGCTTGCCCACGCCCCGCCGCGAGAGCTGCGCGAGAAAGCCGCGCATCGCGAGCCGGTCCACCCCTTCCCAGCTCCACCCCTCGGTGCCGTAGTAGCCGCCGAGGAATCCGACGAACTCCGTGAGGTCGCGACGGTATGCCGAGACGGTATGGGGCGAGACGTCGCGCTCCTTGGCGAGGTGCCGCAGGTACTCCTCGACGTCCGACGGGCGATCGGGAGCGCTCACGCGCCGGCGCTCGCGGCCGGCGCGAGCTGGGCGTCGCGCCACGCCCCCAGATCGGCGAGGGCCCGTTCGGCCAGCCGCTCCTTCTTGGCGCGCTTGTCCCTCACCCGCACACCGAGATCGTCGACGAGCCCGAAGTTCGCGTTCATCGGCTGGAAGTGCGCCGGATCGGCGTCGCGCAGATAGCGGTAGAGCGCACCGAGCATCGTCGTCGGCGGCGGCACGACGGGCTCCTCCCCCGCGAGCAGGCGTGCGAGGTTGATTCCCGCCAGGAGTCCCGTCGCCGTGCTCTCCGTGTAGCCCTCGACACCGGTCAGCTGACCAGCGAACAGCGTGCGGAGATCGTCGCGCAGCGAGAGGTGCGCGGTGAGCGCCGCGGGCGCGTTGAGGTACGAGTTCCGGTGGATGGACCCGAAGCGAAGGAACTCGGCCTGCTCCAGCCCCGGGATCATCCGGAACACCCGCTGCTGCTCCGGATAGCGCAGCCGCGTCTGGAAGCCGACCAGGTTCCACATCCGCCCCGCGCGATCCTCGCGTCGCAGCTGGACGACGGCGTACGCCTCGCGCCCCGTTCGCGGGTCCGTGAGCCCGACCGGCTTCATCGGGCCGAAGCGCAGCGTCTCGCGGCCGCGGCGCGCCATCTCCTCCGCCGGCATGCACCCGTCGAAGTACGGCACCGCATCGAACTCGTGCGCCGTCGCGCGGTCGGCGGTGATGAGCGCGTCGAGGAACGCTTCGTACTGCTCGCGCGACATCGGGCAATTCAGGTATGCGCCGTCGCCCTCGCCTTCCATCGTCTCCTTGCCGTAGCGCGAGGCGCGGAAGACGACGTCGTGATCGATCGACTCGTGGCTGACGATCGGCGCGATGGCGTCGTAGAACGCCAGCGCGTCGACGCCGAGCCTGGCGCGGATGGCATCGGTCAGTGCGCTCGAGGTGAGGGGGCCCGTGGCCACCACGCCCGGCGACGGGAGCACCGCCACCTCGCCCCGCTCGACGGTGATGCGGGGATGTGCGACGATCCGCTCGTGCACGCCGGCGGAGAAGAGGTCCCGGTCGACCGTGAGCGCGCTGCCACCCGGCACCCTGGCGGCATCGGCGCACTGAAGGATCATGCAGCCCAGCAGGCGCATCTCGGCCTTGAGCAGGCCGTGGGCATTGCTGGTCTCGGTGCTCTTGAAGGTGTTGGAGCACACGAGCTCCGCCAGCCGATCGGTCTTGTGGGCCGGCGTGCCGACCACCGGGCGCATCTCGTGGAGCGTCACCGGGTGGCCACGCTCGGCGAGCTGCCAGGCAGCCTCCGAGCCGGCGAGCCCGCCGCCGACGACGTGCACGGTGCTGGACGGCGATGTGGCGGTCATGCGACGAAAGATAACGTCTAACGGGCCCCTGTCGCCGCCGGTATACTGGTCCCGCCGCAGAGGAGGCGACGATGAGCGGATGGAGCTCAAGCACAGTGTGGGGATGGTCGCTGAGGGGTGGCGTCGCTCTGCTCGTCACGGTCGCGGGTTGTGCGGAGCATGCTCCGCCGCGCATCGGGCTGGTGCTGGGGAGCGAGGGCGTACGTGCGGCAGAGCTGGCGGTGGCGGATCTGCAGGCTGCCGGTGGGCCACGGGTCGAGCTGCGCGCACTGTCGGGGGCGTACGGGTCCAGCGCACAGATCGCGCTCCAGGGCGCGGAATCGCTGGCGGTGGACCCGGGCGTCATCGCCGTGGTGGGACACGCGAACAGCAGCGCCAGCCTGGCCGCGTCGCAGGTGTACAACGCGCGGCGCGTCGTGCAGATCGCGCCCACCACCACCTCCCCCCTGTACAGCCAGGCAGGCCCCTACAGCTATCGGCTCGTCGGCAGCGACGTCCATCAGGCGAGGTTTCTCGTCGGCCGGATCGCGCGGCCGACGGCCGAACGGCTGGCCGTCGTCTACGCGAACGACGACTACGGCCGCTCCCTGCGCGGCATGGTGGTGGCCGAGCTGGCGGCGCGCGGCGCCCGGCCGGTCTACCAGGGCCCGTACGCCGAGCGCGAGACCGATGGCACCGAGGTGGTGCGCGCCCTCGCCGCCGCAGCTCCGACGATGCTCCTGTGGCTCGGCCGATCCGCTTTCTTCTCACGCATCGCGGACTCCCTGCACCGCGCACTGCCCGACCTCCAGGTGCTCGCCACCGACGGCTTCGGGAGTGAGACGGTCGGCATGGGGAAGAATCCGCGCTTCACCGGCGTGCGCTACGTGCGGCTGGTGGATGACACCCTGCCCGCGCTGCGCGCCCTGCGGGCGCGCTATATCGCGCTGGGCGGCGTGGCGATGACCGACCAGGCCGTGCTCACCTACGACGCCGTGATGTTGCTCGGCGCCGCCATCCGCGACGTCGGCCCCGATCGCGAGGCGATCCGGCGCTGGCTCGACCAGCTCGGACGCGGCCGCGCGCCCTTCGTCGGCGCGACCGGCGCCATCAGCTTCACCCCCGAGGGCGATCGGGCGCCGACGTACGTGCTCGTGACCGCGAACGCCGACCCGGCGCCGGGCGCAGGACGCTGAGCGCGTGCCCCGCCGCCTGATCGTCCCCAGCCTCCGTCGGGCGCTCGCGGTCGGCGCGCTCGCGGTGGTGGTCGTGGCGACGGTCGCCATGCTCGTCGCGCTGTCGACGGTGCTCAGCATGCGCGACGAGATCGATCGCGACACGAACGCCTTCCTCGGAGAGCAGCGCACCGCCGACGACATCGTCGCGCTCACCTACCGGCAGGAGCTCGAGTCGCACCGCTTTCTCGCCGACCCGGATTCCGCGCATCGCGCGAGCTTCCGCGCCCTCGGCGACGAGGCCGACGCGCAGATGCGGCAGTATCTCTTCCACGACCTGTCCGCGGCCGCGCGGCTCCAGGTCGAGCGCATGAAGGAGACGCACGAGCAGTTCGAGGTGCTCGCCCAGCGTGCCTTCGATCTGGCGGAGCGCGGGGAGATCGCCGCGGCACGCGCGCGCTTCCCGAGGCTGGACAGCATGACGGCCACGCTCGACACCGCCGTCACCGGCTTCCTCCGCGCGCGGCTCGCGCAGCGCGCCGCGCTGCTGGCCGAGCATCGTGCCGTTGCCGCGCGGGTGCGCGGAGGGCTCGTCCTGATCGGGTTCGCGCTCTTCGCGCTCGCCGCGGGGCTCGCGCGGCAATTGCGCCGGCAGGTGGTGGTGCCGCTCGAGCAGCTCACCGCCGCCGCGCAGCTCATCCGCGCCGGCGACGCCCACGCGCGCGTGCCCGCGCAGCACTACGTGGAGCTCAGGCAGGTGGCGCAGGCCTTCAACGAGATGGCCGATAGCGTCCAGCTCGCGCGCGAGACGGTGGAGATGCAGAACGAGGAGCTCCGCCAGTCGCTCGAGCAGCTCCAGGATACGCAGGAGGAGCTGGTGCAGCACGAGAAGCTCAGCGCCATGGGGCAGATGCTCGCGGGCCTCGCGCACGAGCTCAACAACCCGCTGGGGGGCGTGCTCGGGTTGGCGGAGCTGCTGCGCACGGAGCTCTCCGCGTCGTCGGATCCGGAGATGCGCCACGTCGCGAGCTCGCTGGCCGTGCCGCTCGAGCGGGAGGCGATTCGCGCGCGCGATCTGGTGCGCAGCCTCCTCAACTTCGCGCGCAAGGCGACCGGACACATCGAGCCGCTGCCTCTGGCCGCGACGGTGAACACCGCGGTCGGCCTGCGCGCTCATGCGTTCGTCCAGACGGGCAAGACGCTGCACGTGGACATTCCGGCGTCGCTCCACGTCCTGGTCGACGCCCAGAAGCTCCAGCACGCGATCCTGAATGTCGTCAACAACGCACTGGACTCGATTGTCACCGGATCCGGCACCGGGCTGACGATCACCGCCGCCGCCGTCGGCAGCGACGTGCACGTGCACTTCGACGACGACGGGCCCGGCTTTCTGAATCTGAAGGCGGCATTCAGCCCGTTCTACACGACCAAGCCGGCGGACAAGGGCACGGGCCTCGGCCTCAGCCTCGTGCAGAAGTTCATCGAGGAGTCCGGAGGCTCGGTCGCTGCGGCCAACCGGCCCAACGGGGGGGCGCGTGTGACGCTTCGGCTGCGTCGCGCCGAGCCGCCCGCTGCCATGCTGGAGGAGGCGGCGCC
>JABFYH010000194.1 GCA_013361335.1 Gemmatimonadaceae bacterium
GCGCGATCGGACGCGGCGCGGCGGACCGCCTCGCCGTGCGGACCAGCCAGCACGTCGGCGGGCGCGAGACCGAGCGCGGCGTCACCCACGGCGCGCGCCGAGAGGGCCGCCGGTGCGCGCGGCGCTCCCGCGGAGGGCTCCAGCGTTCCGCGCGAGAACATCCGGCTCAGGGGGACGCCGTCGGCCCAGAGCTTTCCCGCTCGCGAGAACACGCCGAGGGTGAGGAACGCCCCGGGGATGAGGAACCACAGATGCTCGGGCGAAGTCACCACGTTCACGATGGCGAGCGAGACGACGGTCACCACCGAGCCGACGGACCGGCGCCGGAACGCCGTGAGCCGCTCCTCCAGTGGCCGGGTCGGATCGAGCTCGCCGCTCTCGCGCGAGTGACGCAGGGCGCGCTCGCGCCGCTTCCGTTCCGCCTCCCATCGCGAGTGCTCGCGGCGCCAGTCCTTCCATTCGGCCTTCGTGCCCCACGTCGGCATGGCGGGCATCGGCGGCATCGGGACCTCGGGCAGGTACACCGGCGCGGGCGCGGCGTCGTACGCAGGTGGGGGCGCGGGGGGTCGCTCGACGTACGGGGCGGCGTCGCGCGCGCCGGACAGGGCGTCGCGGAAGGCGCCGGCGTCGGGCCATCGGTCCTCCGGCCGCTTCGCCAGCGCACGCGCGATTGCGTTGACCATCGCGCGCGGTGCATCGGGGCGCAGCTGCTCGAGGGGACGCGGCGTCTCCGAGACCTGCTTCACGAGCATCGCCGGCGTGTTGGACGCTTTGAAGGGCGGCTCGCCGGCCAGCATCTGATAGGCGATGACGCCGAGCGAGTAGATGTCGCTTCGGCCATCCACCTCGCGTTCGCCCAGCGCCTGTTCGGGCGACATGTACGCCGGCGTCCCGATCGCCACGCCGGTGACGGTGAGCCGCGAGTCGCCGGCCGCGGCGCGCGCGATCCCGAAGTCGGTGACCACGGCACGTCCCGTGGCCCGCTCGAGCATGATGTTGTCCGGCTTGATGTCGCGGTGCACGACACCATGCGCGTGCGCGTACGCGAGGGCGTCGGCGACGTCCGTCAGAATACGTCTCACCTGTTCGACGGGGAGGCGCCGCTCGCGCAGCAGTCGCTCGCCCAGCGTCTCCCCGTCGACGAGCGCCATGACGAAGAAGACCAGCTGCTCTGCTTCGTCGACGGTGTAAATGGGTACGATGCCAGGGTGCGCGAGCTGCGCCGAGGTCTGCGCCTCGCGCAGGAAGCGCTCGCGCACGTCCGCGTTGAAGGCCAGCTCGGGGGGCAGGACCTTGATGGCGACGCGCCGGTTGAGGCGGAGGTCGCGGGCGCGGTAGACCACCGCCATGCCTCCCCGACCGATCTCCGTGTCGACGAGGTACTGCGAGCCGACCGCGACGACGAGGCGGTCGAGCAGGTGATCGGTCACCCGCGCTCCGTCGCGCGCGCCGCGGCCCCACCGCTGCTGCGCCTCGAGCTCGCGCGGCCCATCTCATCGGCGACGAACAGCGCGTCGTCGACGTTCTCGGTGAGCTTCATCGCCTGATTGGCCAGCGACGTGATGTGCTGGTGCATCTGCGGGCTCGCGCCGAGGCGCATCAGGTCGAAGCGCATGTTCTGGAGCGCGAGCGCGCAGGTCTCCAGCTTGGCCGACAGCGTGTCCTTGCGTTGCGCGGCATCCACGAGCGCGCGACGCTGCCGCTTGAGATACGCGAGGCGGCGCACCCGGTCCTCGCTCCCGCGCTCCAGCGGGTTCGCCGCGCCCTCCAGCGTGCGAATCTCCCCTTCGAGCTGCTCGCGGGCCGAGCCGATGTCCTGGCGCGAGGCCTCGTCGTAGGCGAGCGCGAGCCCCTGCACCTTCTCGGCGAGCGCCATCGCGGAGCGCGACACGTCGCCGAGCTGTTCCTTCTGCGACTTGGGCAGGTCGTTGACGCGGCGCAGGATCTCGTCGCGATCGGCGAAGGCCTGGCGCACCCGGTCGCCCAGCGGTCCGGCAATCTGCAGGGCGGCGTACGACGCCGCCGGCGACGCGTCGAAGCCGGCGGGGAGGGCAGGCGGGGCCATGCGGGCGGCGAGCTTCCGCTGCGCGCGTGCCTCGCGCTGGCGCGCCCGCTCGGCCGGATCGAAGAGTGCGCGCAGGTAGCTCCCGGCTTCCTCCAGCACCTCCATGATCTCCTTCTCGCGCGGCTGGCGGAACACGTCGCGCCAGTCGTAGCCCTCGCTCCAGAGCTTCGCGTACTTGAACGCGATGTAGATGCTCCAGAGGACGGTGACGAAGAAGAAGTCGCTGCTGCCGAACAAGGTGAACAGCACGATCACGCCGTTCACGAACAGGTACGGCGCGATCTTGCGCCGGAACTGGATCACCGGCGGCGCCTCCCAGCGGCGCAGCTCGTCGCTCGTCGCGCCGGCGAGCGGACGCGCGCCCACGAGCGCCGGCCCGGGCGCATAGGGGCCGTCGGCAGGCGACGTGTACAGCGGCCGCATGGGCGCCGCGGGGGCGGGGTTCGCCGCCGGTGCTGGCGCGGTGGGCCGTCGCGTGGGGATCATCTCGCGCGAGTCCAGCGCGGCGACGAGCGCCGACGCGGTCGGGAAGCGGCTGCCCGGATCCTTCTCCAGCAGCATCATCACCGAGCGGGCGAGGTCGGGCGGGATGTCGGCCCGGCGCTGCTCCACGGGAACCGGCCGCTCGGAGATGTGCTTCACCAGCATGGCCGGCGTGCTGCCGGCCGCGAAGGGCGGCTCGCCGGTGAGCATCTGGTAACCCAGGATGCCCAGGGAGTACAGGTCGGACCGCCCGTCGATCTCTCGCTCGCCCGCTGCCTGCTCCGGTGACATGTATGCCGGCGTGCCGATGGCCATCCCGGTGGCGGTCAGCCGGCTGTCCCCGGTGGAGTCCATGGCGCGCGCGATCCCGAAGTCCGTGACCATCGGGCGGCCGGTCACGGCGTCGAGCAGGATGTTGTCGGGCTTGATGTCGCGATGCACGACGCCGCGGTCGTGGGCGTAGGCGAGGGCGTCGGCCACTTCGCGGAGCACCTTGCGGGTCTCCTCCACGGTGAGCACGCCGCGCTCGTGAAGCCGCTTCGCGAGGTTGTCGCCGCTCACGTACGCCATCACGAAGAAGACCAGCTGTTCCAGCTCGTCGACCGTGTAGATGGGGACGATGTTCGGATGCGAGAGCTGCGCGGCGGTCTCGGCTTCGCGCAGGAAGCGGGACTTGATCTCGCTGCGGAACGCCAGCTCGGGCGGGAGCAGCTTGATCGCGACCGGCCGTTTCAGGCGGCGGTCCTTGGCACGGTACACGATGCCCATGCCGCCCCGTCCGATCTCGCAGTCGAGCTCGTAGTGGGCCGCAAGCGCGCGCTGGACATGAGCGCGGAGCTCGTCATCCGCGGCAGAGGCGAGCGGGTCGGGCACGCGACGACTGGGAGGCAGGGTGAGACCGGCAGTGGTCATACTAGCACGGCGGAGCGAAGCAGGAAAGGACGACCGCCACAGCGGCAGGGTCCCTACGTCACGATGGCCGCGGGAAGTGTCAAACCCTGCCGGGGTGTCGGACGCCGATTGGAATGGAGTGTGCGCTTTCCGGTCGCCTTCGACCCCGGGGCGAGCGTGCTCGCATCGAGACGCGGCGCTCCGGGGTCGCTCTTTCACATCAGGTACAGATCATGGCTCAGCGCCAGACGCTTCCCGTGCTGCCCCTTCGCGGCACGGTCATCTTTCCGGGACTGACCGCGCCCATCGCGGCGGGACGACCCGGCACCCTGCGCGCGATCGAGGCGGCCCTCAAGGGTGATCGCCTCGTCTTCGCCGTCGCACAGCGGGACAACACCGACGAGCCCACGCCCGACATCCTCTACTCGATGGGGGTCATCGCGCGCATCGGCCAGATCCAGCGCGGGCTGGGTGGCGTGCAGCTCCTCCTCCAGGGTGAGCAGCGCGCCACCGCGCTGCAGTACACGACCGTCGACAACTACCTCGCCGCCGTCGTCCAGCCGGTGGAGGAGCAGAAGCCGCTCAACGAGGACGATCCGGCCTTCGTCGCGCTCTACAAGGAGATTCGCGAACGCGCGGCGGAGCTGGGCGAGCGCCGCGGCCTGCCCGAGGAGGTCGTGCATCAGGTGCTCGACGCGGTGACGGATCCGGGACGCTTCAGCGATCTCGTCGCCGGCTACATCGAGCTGCCGGTCGCCGAGCGACAGGGACTGTTGGAGAACCTGAACGTCGAGGACCGGCTGCGGCGCGTGCTCGTGCACGTGCAGCGCCAGATCGGCATGATCGAGATGCAGGAGGAGATCAAGTCGCAGGTCCAGGAGGAGCTGGGCGAGCGCCAGCGTGAGATGTACCTGCGCGAGCAGATGAAGGCGATCCAGAAGGAGCTCGGCGACGACGATCAGAGCAAGGAGATCAGCGAGCTGCGCGAGAAGCTGGACAAGCTCGAGCTGACGCCCGCCGGCCGCACCGAGGTGGAGCGCGAGCTGGGCCGCCTCGAGCGTGCGGGCCGCGAGTCGATGGAGGCGCAGGTGATCCGCACCTACCTGGAGTGGATCGCCGAGCTGCCCTGGAACACCCGCAGCGACGACAGCCTCGATCTCGCGCGCGCGCAACAGGTGCTCGACGAGGACCACTACGGCCTGCCCGACGTGAAGGATCGCGTGCTGGAGTTCCTCGCCGTGCGCCAGCTGCGGGCGCAGGAGATGGCGCAGGAGGTCGAGGCGACCGGCGAGATCCCGGTGTCGGCGTTCAAGGTCGACAAGGACGAGGCGACGCCGGTGCTCAACGCCACCGGTGAGCACCGCGCCGTGACGGACAAGAAGGAGGCGAAGGCGCGCGCGATGGCGAAGGGACCGATTCTCCTCTTCTCCGGCCCGCCGGGCGTCGGCAAGACCTCCATCGCGAAGTCGATCGCGCGGTCCCTCGGCCGCGAGTATGTGCGCGTCGCCCTCGGCGGCGTGCGCGACGAGGCCGACATCCGTGGACACCGGCGCACCTATGTGGGCGCGATGCCGGGGCGAATCATCCAGGGGCTCAAGCAGGCCAAGACCCGCAACCCCGTCTTCCTGCTGGACGAGGTGGACAAGCTCGGGCAGTCGTTTCAGGGGGATCCGGCGAGCGCGCTCCTCGAGGTGCTCGATCCCGCACAGAACGACACCTTCACCGATCACTACCTCGGCATCCCCTTCGACCTGAGCGAGGTGCTGTTCATCGCGACCTCGAACTTCATCCAGAACATCCCCGGTCCGCTGCTCGACCGCATGGAGGTGGTGGAGTTCGCCGGCTACACCGAGCGCGAGAAGGCGGAGATCGCGAAGAAGTACCTCATCCCACGCCAGCTCGAGGACGCGGGGCTCAAGAGCAAGAACGTCGTGTTCGACGATGCGGCGGTGATGAGCATCGTGACGAACTACACGCGCGAGAGCGGCGTGCGGCAGCTCGAGCGGCAGGTGGGCGCCGTGGCGCGGAAGGTGGCGCGGAAGCTGGCGTCCGGCGGAACGGACGATCTCCACATCAGTGTGGAGGACGTGCGCGACCTGCTCGGCCGGCCGCGGGTGCACCCCGAGCGGGCCAACGAGGAGAACGAGATCGGCGTGGCGGCGGGGATGTACTACACGCCGATGGGTGGCGACATCATGTTCGTCGAGGCGGCGATCCGCCGCCTGCAGGGCGCGCACCGCGCCACCGACGCCGACGACCAGAAGGTCCAGGTCAGCGGGTGGGGAAACGTGTCGCTCATCCTCACCGGGCAGCTGGGCGACGTGATGAAGGAGAGCGCGCGGGCAGCGCTCACCTACGCCGCGACGCACGCGTCGGCGCTCAAGATCCCGGAAGATCGGCTGGGCTCGATCGAGGTGCACGTGCACGTGCCGGCCGGTGCGATCCCGAAGGACGGGCCGAGCGCCGGCGTGGCCATCTCGACGGCGCTGGTGAGCGCGATGTCGGGACGTCCCGTCCGGCGCGACGTGGCGATGACGGGCGAGGCGACGCTCCGCGGCCGTGTGCTTCCGATCGGCGGGCTGAAGGAGAAGGTGCTCGGCGCCCATCGGGCCGGGATCACGACCATCATCCTGCCCAAGGACAACGAGGCGGACATGGAGGACATCCCGGAGGACGTGCGCAAGCTGCTCTCCTTCCACCCCGTGAGCACGCTGGACGAGGCGTTTGCGATCGCCCTGCTGCCGCCGGTGAACGGGACGCCACCGGCCGCGCGGCCGCAGATCATGGAGGAGGCGGAGGCGGCGGTCGGCGCGTAGCGTCGGCCGGCTGCCGGCGCCCCGACAGCGCCCTATTGCCGATTTGGTGATATGTGTTACTATTGGTTTCAGCGACGCACCCGAGCTTCGGCCCGGGGACCTAGTTCCGACGGATCAGGGGCCTGCTACCGCGGGTCCCTTTTTTTTCTCACCCGCGTCGCTACAGCACCGGTACAGGTCCGGCGCTGCAGGGTGAGCCCCCGCGTGAGGGCGCCGTTCACGTTCAACAATGTGGTCATCGAGGGTGTCGAGCTTCGGCATCCGACCACAAACACATCAGGAGTTCAGCTATGCGTACGACCGGCACCGTGAAGTGGTTCAACGACACGAAGGGCTTTGGCTTCATCACCCCCGCGAACGGCGAGAAGGATTGCTTCGTGCATCACTCCGCCATTCAGGGTCACGGCTTCAAGTCCCTCGCGGAGGGCGAGTCCGTGGAGTTCGACGTGGTCCAGGGCGCCAAGGGCCCGGCCGCTGAGAACGTCGTCAAGCTCGGCCGCTAACACGGCGAGTCGGACAGGTCCGGTCGTCTAACGACAGGCTGAACTAGTCCACGCTCGAAAACAGCGCCCCGTTCGCGATGCGAACGGGGCGCTGTGCATTTGCCCGAAGCCGACCACCTAGTACGCGACGACCGCCCCGAACACCGGCACCTTCCATGGCACGCTCCGGAGCGGCTCCGGCTCGGTGCCCGGCACGAAGAACTCGGTGTACCGTTGGGCAGACGGCGTGGACGCGTCGGCGATCCGGCCGGTGACGCGGTCCAGCTCCGCGGTCAGCATGCCGACGGGCGGCGTCCAGCTGGGCGGCGCCGCACGACCGGCATAGTACCGCGCCATCATCGTCCCCCAGATCGGCGCCGCGAGCGATCCGCCGGCGGCACCGGGCATGATCGTCATCGGCCGGTCGAAGCCAAGCCAGACCCCCGCCACCAGGTCGGGGGTCATGCCCATGAACCAGACGTCGACGTTGTCGTTGGTCGTCCCCGTCTTGCCGGCAATGGGTACGCTCGCCGGGACCGCCCGCCGCGCCGGCCCGCCGGTGCCACGCTCGGCGGCGTCGCGCATCATGTCGCGGATGATGAACGCCACCCGCGGATCCATCACCGACCGCGGGATCGACGGCGCGCGCTGATACACGCTGCGCCCCGCCGCATCCTCCACGCGCGTGACCAGGCGCGGCTCGACCACACTGCCGAGGTTCGCCCACACGGTGTACGCCGCGACGTAATCCAGCGGACGCACGACCGAGGCGCCGAGCGCGCTCGACGGCACGGGCATGATCGGCGTCGAGATGCCGGCGCGGCGGCCCATCGCCGCCATGGAGTCGAGACCGACGCGCAGCGCCAGCTGCACCGCCACCGGGTTTCGCGAATGCGTGAGCGCCTCGCGCAGGGTGATCGGCCCCATGAACTTCCCGTCGGAGTTGTCGGGGCTGTAGACCTCGTTGCGGGCGCTGTCGAGCACGATGGTGATCGCGCTGTCGGGCACGATCGTCGCCGCGCTCAGGCTGTCCTCGAGCGCGAGGGCGTACACGAACGGCTTGAACGACGAGCCGGGCTGGCGGAGCGCATTGGTGGCGCGGTTGAACGGAGCGAGCTGGTGATCGCGTCCCCCCACCAACGCCTTCACGTCCCCGGTGCTCGGCTCGATGGCGACGACGACCCCCTCGAGCGCATCGCTCTTGTTCGGCGCCCGTGCGAGCGTCGGATGGGTGTAGCCGGCACGCTGCTCCACGTCGAGCGTGCCCTGCACCAGTGCGTCCACCGCGGCGTGCTGAAGGGCGACGTCGGCGGTGGTGTAGATGCGATAGCCGCCGGCGGCGAGGCTGAACCCGCTCCGCTCGAGCGACTGGCGAACCGCGTCGACGAAGTAATCGGACGGCACCGCGAAGCCATGCGTCCTGTCGGTGACCACCCGCTCCGCCTTCGCGCGCGCGGCGTCAGCGGCGGTGATGTACCCCTGTTCCGCCATCAGGCCGAGGATCACGTTGCGCCGGACCCGAGCCTTCTCCGGGTACCGCGTCGGATCATATCCGACCGGCGACTTCGGCAGCGCCGCGAGCGTGGCCGCTTCGGCGAGGGTGAGCCTGGCGGCGGGCTTGCCGAAGTAGTGGCGCGAGGCCGACTCGACGCCATACCAGCCGTGCCCGAAGTTGATCTGGTTGATGTACGCCTCGAGGATCTGCTCCTTCGAGTAGTGCTTCTCCATCTCACGTGCCGCCGCCTGCTCGCGCAGCTTGCGGCCGAGGCCCATGTCGCGGCGGTCGATCTGGTCGGGGTGCATGTTCCCGACGAGCTGCTGCGTGATGGTGCTCGCGCCACCGCGGTTGTCGCCGGTGATGCCCTCGAGGATCTTCCCCTTGATCGCGCCGGCGACGCCGATGAGGTCGACGCCGTCGTGCTGGTAGAAGCGGTGGTCCTCCACGGCGACGAACGCCTGACCGACGTACCGCGGCAGGGTGCGGATCGAGACCGACGTCCGCGACTCGCGGCCGATCTCGCCGATGAGCGAGCCGTCCCGGGCGAACACGAGCGACGTCTGCGGCTGGGGGACGATCTGCCAGGGCTCGCCGGTGGTCTGGGCACCGAGCGGCGCGGCCGCGAGGATGAGGGCGGCGGCGAGGCGGGTGTACGGGTGGGACATGAGGCGGGAATACACCAGGGCGTGAGGCTGGTTCGACGGGTACGGGTGTCTGACGACCGGCGGTGCCACTTGATACCGAGCAGGTGCACGAGCCGCGGCGCCCCGTTGCCGTGGACCCGTGTTAGGCGCGAGCTTTAAGGTCCATGCCCTCCCCTCTCACGCTCGCGCTCGCGCAGTTCCAGCCGAAGAAGGGCGACTACGCCGGCAACGTCGCGCGGATCGGGGCCTGCCTGGCCCAGGCTGCCGCACTCGAGCCGCGGCCGCGGCTGGTCTGCTTTCCGGAGACGTCCACGAGCGGCTACTTCCTGGAAGGTGGCGTGCGCGAGCACGCCGTCACCGCCGGGCAGCTCGCGGCGGACCTGCATCGCGGGTACGCGGGACCACCGGTCGACGTCGCGGTAGGGTTCTACGAGGTCTGGCGCAACAAGCTGTACAACAGCGCGCTTTACATCAGCCTCGGGGAGAGCGCGCCGCTCGTGCGCCACGTCCATCGCAAGGTGTTCCTCCCCACCTACGGCCTCTTCGACGAAGCACGCTTCGTCGAGCCGGGCCACGAGATCCGCGCCTTCGACACGCCGTGGGGACGCGCGGCACTGCTGGTATGCGAGGACGTGTGGCATTCGCTCTCCGGCACGGTGGCCGCGCTCGACGGCGCCCAGCTCATCATCGTCCCCACCGCCCCGCCCGCACGCGGCGCCTGGCCGAAAGACGACGGCGTCCCGGGCCCGGCAAGCGTGTCGCGCTGGGAGCGCCTCGCCCGGGACATGGCCGACGAGCACGGACTGTTCGTCGCCCTCGTCAACCTGGTCGGCAGCGAAGGGGGCAAGCAGTTCCCAGGCAGCGCGATGGTGGCGGGCCCCAAGGGGGAGCTGCGCGTGCGCGGCCCGCTGTGGGAGGAAGCGCTGGTGATCGCGACCCTCGACCTCGACGACGTGACGCGCGCGCGGGCGGACATGCCGCTCATCGCCGACCTCGAGACGATGGCACCGCATCTGCGCGACGCGCTGACGAAGGCGGACACGGGCACGCCGCATCTCCTCGCCTTCGACGGCATGGATGCGATCGCGGCGACGATGGGTGCGCTGGATGCAGTCGCGCGCCCATCGGCGAAGTCTCAGGCGGGCGATCGCGGCGCGCCGCACGCGCTGCCGGTCGTCAAGGCGGACCCGCACGTCGGACCCCCACCGCTCGCGATCGATCCGGTGCTGGTGGAGCAGTGGCTCGTGCGCTTCCTGCGCGACGAGATGGGGCGGCGGGGCTTCGAGAAAGCAGTGGTGGGTATCTCCGGGGGCGTCGACTCCGCGGTGAGTGCCGCGCTCGCCGTCCGCGCGCTTGGCGCGGCGAACGTGATCGGCGTCCGGATGCCGTATCGGACGTCGAGCCCCGACAGCCTGGCGCACGGCCAGCTCGTGATCGATGCCCTGGGGATCGAAGGGCGGACGCTCGACATCACGCCGGCCGTGGACGGCTATCTCGCGAACGAGCCCGACGCCGATGGATCGCGCCGCGGTAACGTGATGGCGCGGATGCGCATGATCGCGCTGTTCGACCTGTCGGCGAAGCATCGCGCCATTCCCCTCGGAACGGGCAACAAGACGGAGCGGCTGTTCGGCTACTTCACCTGGCACGCCGACGATTCGCCGCCGATCAATCCGCTGGGGGACCTGTTCAAGACGCAGGTCTGGGCGCTGGCGCGCCACCTCGGCGTCCCCGACGTCGTGATCGGCAAGGCCCCGTCGGCGGATCTGGTGGCGGGACAGACGGACGAGGACGACTTCGGGATCAGCTACGCCAAGGCGGACGAGCTGCTGAACTGGTTGCTGAGCGGCTACTCGCCGGCGGAGCTCATCGCGCGCGGCTTCGACCGCCGCAACGTCGAGCTGGTCTTCAAGCGGCTCTCGTCGACGCATTGGAAGCGCCGGCTGCCCACGGTGGCGATGCTCAGCACCTCGACGATCGGCGAATCGTACCTCCGGCCGGTGGATTACTAACGGCTCGAACGGCACGCTCTTCGCCATTCAGGGTGCTCGCACCCCGGAGAGCGAGCATGAGCCCAGCGAAGAAGTCGACGACCCGGAAGCGCGCGGCGACGTCGCCGAGAAAGCAGACGGGCGCCAAGTCGAAGACCACGGCCCGCAAGTCGACGGCGAAGCGCTCGTCGGCCGCGAAGACGTCCTCGGCGCGGAAGTCCTCGACGTCCCGGTCGAGCACGCACAAGTCGACGACGGCCCCGAGGGCCGCGCCGCTGGCGGAGTACAATCGCAAGCGCGACTTCAGCCGGACGAAGGAGCCGGAGGGTCGTGTCCCGGAGAAGACGGGCAAGCAGCTTCAGTTCGTGATCCAGAAGCATGCGGCCAGCCATCTGCACTACGACTTCCGGCTCGAGCTCGACGGCGTGATGAAATCGTGGGCGGTGCCCAAGGGGCCGAGCCTGGATCCGGCGGTGCGCCGGCTGGCGATGGAGGTGGAAGACCATCCCATCTCGTACAACACCTTCGAGGGGACGATTCCGGCCGGGGAGTATGGCGGGGGTACCGTCATGCTCTGGGATCGCGGGACGTACGAGGCCGAGGACGGTGGCGGGGTGGAATCGCTCCGCCGGGGCTACGAGAAGGGCGACCTCAAGATCACCATGCACGGCAAGCGGCTGCGCGGCTCGTGGGTGCTCGTGCGGATGAGTCGACCCGGCCGGCCGCAGTGGCTGCTCATCAAGCATCGCGACGAGACGGCCGATCCGTCGCGGGACATCACGGCCGAGCACACGACGTCGGTCGTCACGCGGCGGACGATGGAGTCCATCGCGGCCGGCAAGGGCGGTGCCCGGATCTGGCGGTCCAACCGATGAGCTCGTTCCGGACCTCCCAAAGCGGGTCGGGGTATCGAGGGCCATGAGACACCCCCTCCGACTCTCGATCGCGTCCGTCGCCCTCCTGGTGAGCGCCGCCTGCTCTCGTACGTCGGAGCAGCCCGCGCTCAGCGACGATCTCAAGCAGGATCTGGCCCGTGCCGGCGGCGCCAGCAGCGACGTACAGCTGGCCGGCGCCGCCAACGGCCGGATCGACGTCGTCTCGGCCGCGGAGCGCACCAACGGTGCGGTGGTGGCTCCGAAGTCGCCCACGGTGTCCTAGGCACCGTGCGAGGTGCACGTCAGGACCGCCGTGGTGTAGAGCGCGCGGCGGACGACGCCAGCCGCTGCGGCGCCCGCCCCACGTGCTCCCGAGCCGGCACCAGCCGAGGTTCGGACCGAGGAGCCCGCCCCCGAGCCGACGCCGGCGCAGGCCCGTCCCCGTGCCCCCCTCCCCTCGACGCAGCGCGAGCCGCCGGGCGGCTGGCGCTCACCGGGTGAGGTGATCCGGAGGGCGCCGTTCCCGATCAACCCATAGCGCGCGCGGGATCGGGCGTACGGCCGTTCCAACCGAGCGAAAGCCCACGCCGATCCGGCGCGGGCTTTCGTGCGTTACGGGGCTCGCCGGGTGGTCAGGCCGCGCGCATCTGGGCGAAGGCCAGGCTGACCGCGCGGCGGGCCTGGCGCTTCAGCGCGCGGTGCACCGCCCGCGCGTAGTGGATGAAGTTGCTGCCGGCCCACGGGTACCGCAGGAAGAACTCCGCGGGCAGCATGTCCGTCTTGAGCCGGTTGCAGGACGGGCAGGCCACCACCACGTTGCCCGGCGCATGCGCGCCGCCCTTGGCGAGCGGATACACGTGGTCGAGCGTGGCGCGGGAGTAGTCCAGCGGGGCGGCGCAGTAGACGCAGCGTCGGCCGCAGTCTCGGAGGGCGGCCATCTTGATGGCCCGCTTCTGCTCCGCGGGGATGAGGCGCCGCACGCGGCGCAGGAGTCCGCGCCGGGCGCGGGGGAGGTTGACGCGATGACCGTGTCGAGCGGGCAATCTCACCTCGCTGGAAAAGACGACACCCCGCGCAGGGAGAAGCTCCCTGTCGCGGGGTGTCGTGCACCGTGGTCGGCGTTGCACCGGAGAAGCCATGGCGTGCGCCGCGCGTGTCGCGCTCGCATCATCCGCTGCATCATCCCTTGCCGGGCTGCTGCGTGCATTGGCCTCCGGGTGCGTCGGGACGGCGGGCAGTCCACCCGCCGCGGTATAAGTGCAGTGGGTATGCCAACGACGCAAGAGGCGTGAGCCGCTCCGCGTCCCTCACTTATGCGACGACGGTGCTCGGCGGTCGGTAACTGCCGTACGACGCTCGGTACGCTTGCGAATTGCAACAGGGTCGCGGAAGGCGGAGATGATGCGGACAGCTGTGGCATCGAGCACAGTGCGGTCGGGCATCGCGGACCCCGGGAAAGGGAGCGGGATGTCGAAGCCGTCCTTCGCCTGGCGTGGAATCACATGGACGTGGTAGTGGAACACGTCCTGACCCGCCGCGGCGCCGCTGTTGACGACGATGTTGAGGCCATCCGCGCGCCCCACCTGCTTCACGACGGGGGCGAGCTCCATGGCCACCTCGAACAGATGCATGGCCACCCCGTGCGGCACGTCCTGGAGCGACTCGTAATGCGTGCGGGGGACCACCAGCACGTGGCCGGGGTTCACCGGCTGGATGTCGAGGAAGGCGACGACGTCGGCATCCTCGTAGCACATCGAAACCTCTCCTGCACCGCGGATCAGGTCGCAGAAGGGACAGCTGGGCGGCGAAGCCGGGGGCATTGCGTCCTCTGAGGAAGGGGAAACGCGGCGCATAAAGCGCACAGTCGGTGCCAGGGCCCTGACGGCTCGTGCTGGCTCGTTTCGGGCCTCCGGTTATCTTACGCTGGCACTTGGTGTTCACCTGCTTCCCGACGGTTCCGCATGGCCACTTCGACCCGCACCGAGCGCAAGAGCGCATCCCCTGCCCTGTCGCGCGAACAGCTGGTGGGCGCGTATCGCACGATGCTGCTGTCCCGCCGCATCGACGACAAGGAGATCCAGCTCAAGCGGCAGAACAAGATCTTCTTTCAGATCTCGGGCGCGGGGCACGAGGCGGTGCTCACCGCCGCCGGGATGGCGCTGAAGCCGAGCTACGACTGGTTCTACCTGTACTACCGCGATCGCGCGCTCTGCCTGCAGCTCGGCATGACGGCGAACGAGATGCTCTACGAGGCGGTGGGCGCGGCGATCGACCCGAGCTCCGGCGGACGGCAGATGCCGAGTCACTGGGGACACAAGGCGCTCAACATCGTGTCGACCTCGTCGCCCACGGGGACGCAGTTCCTGCAGGCGGCGGGTTCGGCCGAGGCGTCGCTGCGCGCCAAGGTACTGGAGCTGACGGAGGGGTTCCACGGCGACGAGGTGGTGCTCGTCACCACGGGTGAGGGGACGACCAGCGAGGGCGAGTTCTGGGAGTCGCTCAATGCCTCGTCCAACCTCAAGCTCCCCGTCGTCTATCTGGTCGAGGACAACGGCTACGCGATCTCGACGCCGATCGAGGTGAGCACGGCGGGCGGCTCGATCTCCAAGCTGGCCTCGTCGTTCCCCGGGCTGTACATCCAGGAGGTGGACGGCTGCGACCTCCTCGCGAGCTACGAGGTGATGCGCAAGGCAGTCGAGCACGCGCGGCAGCGGAAGGGGCCGGCGCTGGTGCATGCGAGCGTGATCCGCCCGTACTCGCACTCGCTCTCCGACGACGAGGTGATGTACCGGCCGTCGGAGGAGCGCGACGCCGACGCCGCGCGCGACCCGATCACGGAGTTCCCCAAGTGGCTCGTCGCGCAGGGACACGCGACGGAGCAGGAGCTCGCCGCGATTCAGGCCGAGGTCGAGGCGGTGGTGCTCGCCGCCACCGACGACGCGCTGGCGCAGCCGCAGCCGGGCGCCGAGACGGTCTACGACTACGTCTACTCGCCGGAGGTGGATCCGACCTCCGAGCAGTTCGACACGGAGGACGATCCCCAGTTCTCGGGCAACGAGACGACGATGGTGGATCTGCTGAATGCGTGCATGCGCGACGAGATGCGCCGCGATTCGCGCATCGTCGTCTTCGGCCAGGACGTCGCCGACGTGTCGCGCGAGCACTACCTCGGCAAGGTCAAGGGAAAGGGCGGCGTGTTCAAGGTCACCTGGGGGCTGCAGTCCGAATTCGGCGGCAACCGGGTGTTCAACACGCCACTGGCCGAAGCGACGATCGTCGGCCGGGCGATCGGGCTGGCGCTGCGCGGGTTCAAGCCCGTGGTCGAGGTGCAGTTCTTCGACTACATCTGGCCGGCGTACATGCAGCTTCGCGACGAGCTGGCGACGATGCGGTGGCGGTCGAACAACGCCTTCGCCGCGCCGGTGGTCGTACGGGTGACGTACGGCGGATACATCCGCGGCGCCATCTATCACTCGCAGACGGGCGCCTCGCTGTTCACGCACTGCCCGGGGTTACGGGTGGTGTGCCCCTCTAACGCGCTCGACGCGAACGGCCTGCTGCGGACGGCGATCCGGTGCGACGACCCGGTGATCTTCCTCGAGCACAAGCACCTCTACCGCCAGACGTACAACAAGGCGGCGAACCCGGGCCAGAACTTCATGATCCCGTTCGGCAAGGGGCGCGTCGTGCGCGAGGGGACTGACGTGACGATCGTGACCTACGGCGCCACCGTCCAGCGGGCGTTCGCCGCGGCGAACCAGATGCAGGAAGAACGAGGGCTCTCTGCGGAAGTCATCGACCTCCGCTCGCTGTCCCCCTGGGATCAGGAGCTCGTCTACGCCAGCGTGAAGAAGACCAACCGCGTGATCGTGGCGTACGAGGACTCGCTCTCGTGGGGCTACGGCGCGGAGATCGCGGCGCGCATCGCGGACGACTGCTTCCCCTGGCTCGACGCCCCGGTGAAGCGTGTGGCGAGCACCGACACCTTCGTCGGCTACGCGCCGCAACTCGAGGACGCGATCCTGCCGCAGGTGGAGACGTTCAAGAACGCGATCGCCGAGATCACGGCGTTCTAAGGCCCCGTCGGCCGCTCGCGACAGCTCCTGCCCTCGAGCCGAACGGCGGGGGGCGTGCGGAGCTCGCAGGTGCTCGCCATGCCCGTCGAGGCGTTGTAGGCCTGCTCCGCGCGCTCGAGCTCCGTGAGCTTGCGGAAGAGCGCCATGGTGTCCGTGCTGGCGGCGCAATCCACCAGGTAGGCGCGCGGGCCACCACAGCCACGCCACCCGACGGGCGCCGTTCGACAGGCGCCGGCCGAGGTGCAGCCGTCGAGCTTCGCCAGCGCCCGGGCCTCCTGCTCGAGGCGTGCGAGGCGGAGGCGCGGGTCCGGCGTCGTATCGTGCCGCGCCCGCGACGGCGTGTCCGGGGGCACTGGCGCGATCACCGAGCCCACCGACTTCGTCGGGCGGCCGCCGGACGCATCGGGCTGCGGCGCGCAGGCCGCGAGCAGGAGCAGCGAGACCATGCCGGCCGCCACGAACGCCTGACGACTCGGCAGGCGCATGCGGCCGCTCAACGCGTCAGGCCGGACGGGTCGTAGACGACCCGCCCGCCGACCATCGTCATCATCACCCGCGCATCGCGAATCGTTTCCGGTGCGATCCGGGTCAGATCGCGGTCGATGAGCACGAGGTCCGCGAACATGCCGGGGGCGAGCGTGCCGACCTCGCGCTCCATGAAGCCGGCGCGGGCGCTTCCGGCGGTATGCGCGCGCAGTGCCTGCTCCACGCTGATCTTCTGCTCGGGCACCCAGCCGCCGGGATGCCGGTCGTCGAGGGTGCGGCGCGTCGTCGCCGCGTAGATCGCCATCAGCGGCGCCGCGGGGGCCACGAACCAGTCGCTGCCAAAGGCGAGGGTCGCGCCGGCGTCCAGCAGCGACTTGAAGGCGTAGGTTCCCTTCGCGCGCTCGGGACCGATCACGGCGTCGGCCCACCGGCCGTCGTCGATCGCGTGATACGGCTGCATGCTCGCGATGACGCCGAGTGCGCCGAAGCGCTTCATGTCGGCAGGGGCGATGTGCTGCGCGTGCTCGATCCGGAAGCGGCGGTCGCGCGCCGGGTTCTCCGCCTCGACCCGTTGGAAAATGTCGAGCTGCGTGCGGATGGCGCGGTCGCCGATGGCGTGCACGATGACCTGGAGTCCCGCGCGATCGGCGCCGGAGGTCCACGCGTACAGGTTCTCGGGCGTGTTGACGAACAGGCCGCGGTCGGAGGGAACGTCGGTGAAGGGCTCGAGCATGGCCGCGGTGTGAGAGCCGAGCGAGCCGTCGACGAACCCCTTCAGCCCCCCGATGCGAAGCCAGGCATCGCCCCGGCCATGCGCGGCCACCGTATCGCGCAGCATGCTCCAGGTCGACAGCGGAACGGCGGCCGAGATGCGGGTGCGCAGCGCACCCTGACGGTGCGCTTCCTGGAACACCGCCAGGTCGCTCCAGCTTCCCATGTGATGCACGCTGGTCACGCCGTGCTCGGCGACGTAGGTCATCGCACTGTCGAGGGCGCGCAGGCTCATCGTCAGGCTCGGCGCGGGGACGGCGTTGGACATGAGGTCCATCGCATTGTCCTTGAGCACGCCGGTCGGCTCGCCGCTCGCGTCGCGGACGATCGTGCCGCCGGCAACCTCCCTGGTGTCGCGGCCGATCCCCGCGGCGGCAAGCGCCAGCGAGTTGGCGAGGTTCATGTGGCCGTCGAGCCGGTTGATCCAGACCGGATTGTTCGGCGTCACCGAGTCGATCCATCGGCGGTCGGGGAGCTCGCCGCCCCAGTTGGTGTGATCCCAGTCGCCGTTGAGGATCCAGGTGCCGGGCGGCACGGTGGCGGCGAAGGCACGGATCCGGCTGATGAACTCCGCTTTCGTTCGCGCGTCGCGCAGCTTCACGGACGAGAGCGCGAAGCCTCCGTCGAGAAAGTGCACGTGCGCGTCGATGAAGCCGGGGGTCACCATCATGCCCTTCGCGTCCACGACGCGGGCGGCGCCGGCGCGCTTCCTCACCTCGGCGCTGGAGCCGACCGCCTCGATGCGCTCGCCGCGGACGAGCACGGCGTCGGCCCAGGGGCGCCGCGGATCGCCGGTCCAGACGCGGGCGTTGACGATGGCGAGCGCCGGGACGGGAGCGGGCGCGGGCGCGAGGGTCGGCCCGGTGGGTGTCGACTGGGACATGGCGCGGGCAGGGGTCAGCGACGCGAGCGTCAGCGCGGCGGCGAGGACGGCAGGATGGGAGATGGGCATGCGGGAGAGTGCGTCACCCGCCGCCGCGGCGATAGGGGCGCTTGACGGACGGCGCCCAACTGGTGAGGCTTCATGGAGTGGGGAGTAGCCGGCCGGTGCCATGCAGCGCCGGAGCAGCCGATCGTCAAGACGGGACGCGTGAGCGTTTCCGGTCGGCTGAAGGGGGTAGTCGAGCCTTGGGCGAGACCACTACGGACACCGAGCGTGCCGTAGTGGCTCGCCCGTCGTGTTTTCGCCCACTCTGCCCGAGGCTCGCGCGCGCGCATGGTCGCCACCAACATCTGGTTCTGGGTCGGGTTCATCGCCTTCGTGCTGGCGATGCTGACGCTCGACCTCGGCGTGTTCAACAAGACGCCGCACGTCGTGAAGGCGAAAGAAGCCGCGATGTGGACGGGGGTGTGGGTGGGGCTGGCGCTGTTGTTCGCGGCGGGGCTTGCCCACTTCGTCGACCGACAGACGGCGCTGACCTTTCTCACCGGCTACGTGATCGAGGAGTCGCTCAGCGTCGACAACATCTTCGTGATCGTGCTGATCTTCCAGTACTTCGCGGTCCCGGCGAAGTATCAGCACCGCGTGCTGTTCTGGGGCATCCTCGGCGCGCTGGCGATGCGCGGCCTGTTCATCGGCGTCGGCGCGGCGCTGCTCGCGCGCTTCGAGTGGATCATCTACGTCTTCGGCGCGATCCTCGTCGTCACCGGCATCCGGATGGCGGTGAAGCAGGACGAGGAGTTCGACGGCGAGCAGAATCCGGTCGTGAAGTTCGTGCGGCGATTCCTGCCGGTGAGCCACGACTTCCACGGCAAGCACTTCTTCGCCGTGGAGGACGGCAGGAGGGTGGCCACGCCGCTGCTGCTCGTGCTGGTGCTGGTCGAGGCGACGGACCTGATCTTCGCGATCGACTCGATCCCGGCGATCTTCGGCATCACACGGGATCCGTTCATCGTCTTCACGTCGAACATCTTCGCCGTGATGGGGCTGCGCTCGCTGTTCTTCCTGCTGGCGCACGTGGTGACGAAGTTCCACCTGCTGAAGTACGGGCTGGCGGTGATCCTCACCTTCGTCGGCGCGAAGATGCTGCTCGAGCACTGGATCCACGTGCCGATCCTGATCTCGTTGGCGGTGGTGCTGCTCGTGCTGATGCTGTCGATCGTCGGATCGCTCGTCTGGCCCGCCCGGCCGGTGAGTGCCGGAAAGACCGGATCGATGTTCGGCACCGCACCACGGGGGAGCCGGTCCGAATAGTCGGTCGGATCAGCGAGGCGACGGAGCGCCGTAGCGGATCGTCACCGGTGTCACGACAGTCCGGTGGGTCGGACCTTTACCGGCGTTCCATCGCGTCGCGGACGTCGAGCAGGATCTCGAAGTAGAGCTGCTCGCGGCGGTAGGCGAAGTCGAGGGTCGCCATCTGGGCCTCGTCCCCCGCGGCCTTGGCCCGCTCGAAGGCTTCGCGGTACATGTCGTCGATGTTGGCGAGGATGCGTTCGCGGGAGCGGGACATGCTGACCTTCTGGATGGCTTGAGGGGTGAGACGCGGTGGGTCGCCGGCGGCCTGCGCGAGCTGCTCGTCGCTCGGGTCCAGCAGGTAGCGCTGGGCGGCGTCGAGGAGATGGCGGCGGGACGGCAGCGACGGAAGCAGAGGGTTGATCATTTGCGACGAGAGCAGATCTTCGCGCGCGACGACTATCAGTGCGTCTACTGCGGCGAGCGCTTCGAGCCAGCGGCGCTCACCGTGGACCACGTGCAGCCACGCATGCGCGGTGGCGACCGGTCCGGGGGGAACCTAGTGACGGCGTGTGGGGGGTGCAACGCACGCAAGGGCGGGCTGCGGCTTTCGCAGTTCCTGCGCGACGATCCGGTCGCCCGGCAGCACTTCTTCGCGCGCGCCGCCCCATACGTGTGGCCGCGCATCCTGCGCGCGGTAGCCGAGGAGCTCGAGCAGCTGTCACGCAAATGACAACTATGCCGGGGGTGTGGCGAGCCGATGGAACACCGCCTCCTCCACGACCCGTCCGTCGCGCAAGTGCTCGACGACGATCCGCTCCATCAGCGCCGGCGTGACTCCCGCATACCAGATCCCTTCCGGGTACACCACGACGATCGGCCCGCCGGCGCACACCCCCAGACAGGGCGTCTCCCCCCGTTTCACGCGACGTGGTCCGAAGAGCAGCGACTCGCGCTGGAGCAGCCGGGCGAGCTGGGCGTAGAGCGCCCGACCCTCCCGGTTCGGGGAGCAATACCCACCCGTGCAGACCAGCACGTGCCGGGCATACGGCTCCATCAGCGCCGCGAGCCGGGCGGGGGAGGGTGTCGTGGCCACGCCGCATTCTAACCGGCGCGCGCACGGCGTGGGGCCGTGCCATTGCCGCGCGGCCCGCGACGACGGATACTCCTGTCCCATGCTCCCGCGCTCCATCGGCCCGCTCCGTCTGGAGACCGTCGACGTCGCCAAGCCGCGCGGCGCCCCGGTGCTGTGCCTGCACGGGCTGTTCGCCGGCAGCTGGGTGTTCGAGCGCGTCCTCCCGCTGATCGCGGCGCGCGGCTATCCGGCCGCGGCCCTCTCGTTCCGCGGACATCCGCCGGCTCCGCCGCTCGCGTCGATCGGGCGCACGTCGGTGGCCGCGTACTGCCACGACGCCTTCGAAGCCGCGCGCGCGATGGAGCGCCCGATCGTGATCGGGCATTCGCTGGGCGGGCTCGTGGCGCTCCTGCTGGCATCGCGCAACCTCGTCCGCGCCGCGGTGCTCGTGTCGTCGGCTCCGCCGGGCGGCATCAGCGTGTTGAGCCGGCCCCTGCTCCTCCGCATGCCGCGCTACCTTCCCCCGCTCCTCCTGTCGCGGCCCTTCCTGCCGACGAGGAACGACCTGGACGCGCTCGTCCTCAACGAGGTGCCGGCCGCCGAGCGCGCGGACATCCGCCAGCGCTTCGTGGCCGACAGCGGTCGTGCCGCGCGCCAGGTGGCGCTCGGCGTGCACGACGTGCCGCTGCGATCGCTGCGCGCGCCGCTGCTGGTCGTCGGCGCGGAGCGCGACCGCTTCGTGCCCCTCTCCGTGGCGCGCCGGCTGGCGCGCCGCTACGATGCACCACTTCACGTCGCGCGCGGCCACGGCCACTTCCTGTTCGCCGAGCCGGGCTGGGAGCACGAAGTGAGCGCGATCCTCGACTGGATCGACGCGCTCCCCGCGCCGGTGCGGGGGCCGGCGTCCGCGGCGTGGACGGGAGAGCACGCGTCGGTGAACCGCGCGCGCCCCTGACGGATTACTCGCCGTAGACGTCCACCCCGACCATGCCGCACATGCCCGACCAGGACATCGCCGCCAAGCAGTACGCGCACCCCGAGATGCTCGTGAGCACCACGTGGCTGGCGGAGCATCTCGACGACGCCGACGTGCGCGTGCTGGAGAGCGACGAGGACGTTTTGCTGTACGAGGTCGGACACATTCCCGGCGCGCTCAAGATCGATTGGCACAGCGACCTGAACGATCCGGTGCAACGCGACTACATCGGGCGCGAGCAGTTCCAGGCGCTGGTGCGGCGACTCGGCATCGACGAGCGGACGACCGTCGTCTTCTACGGCGACAAGAACAACTGGTGGGCGACGTACGCGCTCTGGGTGTTCCACCTCTTCGGCGTGACCAACACGAGGATCCTCGACGGCGGCCGCGCGAAGTGGGAGAGCGAGGGGCGGCCGATGACGACCGACGTGCGCACGGTGGCGCCGAGCCGGTTCACCGCGCGGGAGCGCGACGACCGGCGGATTCGCGCCTTCATGCCGGACGTCCGCACGCACGTCGAGGCACGCGGCAAGCTGGTGGACGTCCGCTCGCCGGACGAGTTCACCGGCAAGAAGCTGCACATGCCCGACTACCCGCAGGAGGGCGCGATGCGCGGCGGCCACATCCCCGGGGCGAAGAGCGTTCCCTGGGCGCGGGCCGCGAACCCGGACGGCACGTTCAGGAGCGCGGCGGAGCTGCGCGCGATCTACGAGGGCGAGGCGGGGCTGCGGCCAGCCGACGACGTGGTCGCCTACTGCCGCATCGGCGAGCGGTCCTCGCACACCTGGTTCGTGCTCACCTACCTGCTCGGGTACGACAAGGTGCGCAACTACGACGGCAGCTGGACCGAGTGGGGCAACGCCGTGCGCGCCCCGATCGAGCGCTGACGCCCATGGCACACGCACCCAACGTCATCCGCGCCACCTGGACGGGTGAGCATCGCTTCGACACCGGGCGTCCCAACGGCCCCGTCACGCGGCTGGACGGAAGCGCGCACACGGGGCAGTCGCCGCCAGACGCTCTGCTCAGCGCGGTCGCGGCCTGCTCGGGAATCGACCTCGTCGACATCCTCGCGAAACGGCGCACGCCGGTGGAGCGACTGTCGATCGACGTCGAGGGCGACCGCCGCGAGGCGATGCCGCGCCGCTTCCTGCGACTGCGCATCACCTATCGCCTGGACGGCGCGGGGATCGAGGCGGTGCACGCCGAACGCGCCGTGGCGCTGGCGTTCGAGAAGTACTGCTCGGTGGCGGCGACGCTCGCATCGGACACCGCTGTCGAGACGGTGGTGGTCGTGAACGGCGTCGCCGGGCCGGCCGTCACTCAGGCGCTGGGACGCTGAGCGGGCACCACACCCCCGGTAGCCGACTAGCTACCGCGGACCTTGCTCCAGCATCCGCACCCCTGCCCCTTCAGCCCTTCCGCGAGCTTGTCGCGCAGA
>JABFYH010000111.1 GCA_013361335.1 Gemmatimonadaceae bacterium
CCGCTGCTGCCCGAGCTGCCGCTGCCGGAGCTGCTGCTGCCGGACGACCCGCTCCGGCCGCTGCTCCCCGACAGGCCGTCGCCCTGCGACGACGAGCCGCCCGAGGCCGAGCTGCCCGACGAACCGGACGAGCCCGACGAGCCGCTCATTCCGCTCCCCGAAGAGCCCGAGCTGTTCTGGTCACGATCTGCCATGTCTGTCCTCCTTTCATCAAGTGGACGTCCGCCGGAGCCGAGCCCGCATTCGTCGCGCGCCCCTCCAGTCGTGCCGGGTGTAGGCGCATAAGAGGTGCCATCTGTGTGACCGCGCGCACCGTTTCCCGACGGGCTGATCGCGGGCTTCGTGGCACGATTCCGCAACGTGCAGACGACGCGGTTGCCCGCGCCAATGGCGCTCTCTACGTTGCCAACGATGCGACTTCCCACCGCTCTCGGACCCGGCGCGCGCGTCGCGCTCATCGCCCCAGCCGGCCCGCTGCGCCCCGACGAGCTCGATGAATCGATCGCGAACGCACGCTCGCTCGGATGGGAGCCGGTACCCGGCGCGCACGTGCTGCGACGGGACGGCTACCTCGCCGGCTCCGACGCCGAACGCCTGCTCGATCTCAACGTCGCGCTCCGGGACGATCGCATCGACGGCATCTGGTGCGCGCGGGGCGGCTACGGGACGATGCGCCTGTTGCGCGAGATCGACTACGACGCGATGCGCCGCCGCCCCAAATCGCTCATCGGCTACTCCGACGCCACGGCGCTCCACGCGGCGTTCGGGGTGCACAGCGACGTCGTCACGCTGCACGGCCCGACCGCCCGCGGCGTGCTCACCGACTTCTCGCGCGACTCCTTCGTGCGTGCCTGCATCACCCAGCGCGATTCGTGTGGCGTCGCCGCCGCGGCGCGCACGCTACATGACGGGCGCGCCGAGGGCCGTCTCGTCGGCGGCAATCTCGCCCTGCTGGCAGGGCTGGCCGGCACGCCGTACGCGCCAGACTACCGCGATGCCATCCTCGTCGTCGAAGACGTCGGCGAGCCGGTGTACCGCATCGACCGCATGCTGCGGCAGCTCGAGCTCGCGGGTTCGTTGAGCGAGCTCGCCGGCATCGCGTTCGGTCACTTCACCGAAGTTCGCAACGGCGACGACTCGCACGCGCGCGGGCTCGACGTCGTGCTTCGCGAGATCGCCGCGCTCGCCGGCGTGCCCACCGTGGCCGGCATCCCCCTCGGCCACATCGCCGATCAGTGGACGATTCCACTGGGCGCGCGCGCCGAGCTCGACGCGGACCGCTGCGAGCTGCGCGTCGAGCTCGGGTGAGCCGGCCCCCCCGTCTGCAACATACCACCAGCTTCCCTCACACCACGCATCATTCCAATGAAGAGCGGCACCGATCTCGTCAAAGAGGCCAAGGCCCGCATCCAGGAGATCACCCCCACCGACGCGCTCAGCGTGCACGCCAAGGGCGAGGTCACCTTTCTCGACGTCCGCGACCTGCAGGAGGTCAACCTCGGACGCATCCCCGGCGCGCTGCACGTCTCGCGCGGCAACCTCGAGAACAAGATCGAGGCGATCGTGCCGCGCGATACCCCCCTCGTGCTGTACTGCGGCGGCGGCAGCCGCAGCGCGCTCGCCGCGGATACGCTGCGACAGATGGGCTACGAGAACGTCCGCTCGCTCGCCGGCGGCTTTCGCGGCTGGGCCGAAGCCGGTGGCGACGTCGACGGATGATCGCAGCGGGATGAGCGCGACCGCGGCGGAGCTCGATCGGCTGGCCGCGCATCCGCCCATCGTGCGGCTGATCGCGTCGCTGACGCAACGCCCCGGGCGCCCCGCCGCCGTCGCCGGCGACGTGCGTCTCGCAGCGATTCTGCTCGCGCTCCGCCTGGGGAGCACCGGCGAGCCGGAGGTGCTGATGATCAAGCGCGCCGACGCCGAGCGCGATCCCTGGAGCGGTCACGTCGCGCTGCCGGGCGGCCGGATGGAGCCCGCCGACGCCGACCTCGCCGCCACCGCGGTGCGCGAGACCTGGGAGGAGACCGGCGTCGACGTCGCCCGCGACGGCCGCCTGCTCGGCGCGCTCGACGACGTCACGCCGCGCACGCCGACCCTCGCGCCGATGGTGATTCGCCCGTACGTCGCGCTGGTGCGCGCCGAGGTGGAGATCGTGCCGAGCAACGAAGTCGCGGCGGCCTTCTGGGTGCCGCTCTCGGCGCTCCGCACCGCCGATGCGTGGGGCACCGGGAACGTGCGCGTGCGCGGCGGCGAGCGGCGCGTGAGCGTGTTCCGGCACGGGCCCTACACGGTGTGGGGGCTCACCGAGCGCGTGCTGCGGCAGTTCCTGACGTACGTCGGCGAGCCGCGGGCCGGCGAATCGTTCGACTAGCGCCTCACGCCTTCGGACGCTCGCACATCAATGCGAGGGTGTGCTGGTCCGGATCGCGGAAGAAGGTCATCCACAGGTCGTGATCCGGCATGCGGGCGATGAGGTGCGGCTCGTCGATGAACGCCACACCGCGCCCGCGCATCGCGTCGTAGCTGGCCGAGATGTCCGGCACCTTGAGGTAGAGCACCATGCTCCCGCCCGGCGTGAACGCGCCTTCCGGGGTGCTCAACATGAGCCGCACGCCGCCGAGATCGAGAAAGGCGAGCGTCGGCCCGGCGGCGAAGAGGAAGCGCAAGCCGACCTTGTCGCGGTAAAAAGCGGTGCTCCGCTCGACGTCGCTGACGGTGAGGGCGACCTGGCCGAGGGTGATCGCGCTGGAGGGCGGGGCGAGCGTGGACATGAGGTGATCTCCGTTGGGAGGGCCACCAAATAAGGCGCAGACGAGCCCTCGCGTCGAGTTCGGCCCCTGTCATCCCAGCGTGCGAGGGATAGCCCTCTTGCATGTATGTCGCCTCGAAATATGTTTAGGTGACCCTAAACAATCAGCATCGTCTATAGACCAACTGCTTCCTCGGCTGGTTTCCATGTTCGCACGCCGCCCGACGCTCGCCCCCGCTTCGCCACCCCGTCAGCCGCTTCCCCAGCCCGAGACCGGCTGGCGGCGCGCCCGGGTCGCGCCCAGTCTGGCCGAGGTCTACCGCTCGGTTCCCGTCGGCGGGGTGAGCAAATGGCGGAAGATCCTCGCCTTCGCCGGCCCCGGCTATCTCGTCGCCGTCGGCTACATGGATCCCGGCAACTGGGCCACCGATCTCGCCGGCGGATCGCGCTTCGGCTACACCCTCCTCAGCGTCATCCTGATCTCGAACCTCATGGCCGTGCTCCTTCAGGGGCTGGCCTCGAAGCTCGGCATCGTCACCGGCCGCGACCTGGCCCAGGCCTGTCGCGACCACTTCAGCACGCCGGTCGTCTGGGCGCTCTGGTTCCTCTGCGAGATCGCCATCGCCGCCTGCGACCTGGCGGAGGTGATCGGGTCGGCCATCGCGCTCAATCTCCTGTTCGGGATCGCGTTGCCGGTCGGCGTGGCCATCACCGCGCTCGACGTCCTGTTGCTGCTCTATCTGCAGAACAAGGGGGTGCGCATCCTCGAGGCGCTGGTGATCACCCTCGTCGCCACCGTCGGCCTCTGCTTCGGGTTCGAGCTGTTCCTCGCGCGCCCCGACATGGCCGGCGTGTTTCGCGGCTTCCTCCCCACCGCCGACATCGTTTCCGACCGCGAGAAGCTCTACATCGCCATCGGCATCCTCGGCGCGACGGTGATGCCGCACAACCTCTATCTCCACTCGTCGATCGTGCAGACGCGGCGCTACGAGGAGACGTCGGCCGGCAAGCGCGAGGCGGTGCGCTATGCCTTCGTCGACTCGACGATCGCGCTGTCGTTCGCGCTCTTCATCAACGCGGCGATCCTCATCGTCGCCGCGGCGAGCTTCCACACGACGGGCAACCGGGACGTGGCCGAGATCCAGGACGCGTTCAAGCTCCTCACGCCGCTGCTCGGCGCGGGCGCGAGCACGGTGTTCGCCCTCGCGCTGCTCGCGTCGGGGCAGAACTCCACGCTCACCGGGACGCTGGCCGGCCAGATCGTGATGGAGGGGTTCCTCAACATCCGGATCCGTCCCTGGCTGCGCCGGCTCATCACGCGGCTGATCGCCATCGTGCCGGCGGTGATCGTGGCGGTGGTCGGCGGCGAGTCGGGGACGGCCAAGCTTCTCATCCTGAGCCAGGTGATCCTGAGCCTCCAGCTTTCGTTCGCCGTCTTCCCGCTGGTAATGTTCACCTCCAGCAAGCTGAAGATGGGCGAGTTCGTGAACCCCACCTGGATGAAGGTGATGGCGTACACGGTGGCGGTGGTGATCGCGACGCTCAACGTATGGCTGCTCCTCCAGACGGTGCGCGGGTGGCTCGCGTAGGCGGGCGCGGCGCATCGGCTCCCCTCTCCGTCCCGGCCATGTATCGGCGCATCCTCGTCCCGCTGGAGCACACCGACTACGACGACGCGATCGTCAGCCACGTGCGCGAGCTCGCGAAGCTGTGCCACGCCTCGGTGGTCCTCATCCACGTCGCCGACGGCTGGGCCGCGCGCAACCAGCATCAGCTCGTGCTCCGCGAGAGCGCCGAGATGAAGTACGACCGCGAGTATCTCGAGGAGCGGGCCGACGCGCTGGAGTCGGCGGGGATCGTGACCGAGTGCGTGCTCGCGGGGGGCGATCCCGGCAAGGAGATCGCCGCCGCGGCGGAGCGCGAGCACTGCGACCTCGTGGCGATGAGCACCCACGGCCACCGTGGGCTGCAGGACCTGCTGCGCGGCAGCGTGGCGAACGAGGTGCGGCATCACACGACCGTCCCCGTGCTGATGGTGCGCGGGACACCGCGACACCTGCATCCGGCATGACGGCCAGCCCGCCGCCCCTGTCGCTCAGCGGTCCGGTCGAGGACTACCTCAAGGCGATCTACGACCTGGAGCTGGTCGGCGCGCCGGCATCCACGAACGACATCGCCGACCGGCTGGCCGTCTCCCCGGCGTCGGTGAGCGGGATGGTGCGGCGCCTCGCCGACCAGGGGCTCATCACCCACGAGCCCTATCGCGGCGTTCGGCTCACGGGCGACGGCCGCCGCGCGGCGCTTCGCACCCTTCGCCGGCACCGCATCCTCGAATGCTATCTCACCGAGGTGCTCGGCTATCCCTGGGACCGGGTGCACGCCGAGGCGGAGCGGCTCGAGCACGCGGCCTCCGAGGAGCTGGTGGAGCTGATGGCCTCGGCGCTCGGCGATCCGGTGCACGATCCGCACGGCGCGCCGATTCCCACCCGTGACGGCCGGGTCGACGAGGCCGCGCTGCAGCCGCTCGCCGAGACGGCCGCCGGGGCGCAGGTCCGGGTGCGGCGGGTGCACGACAGGGAGCCAGAGCGCCTGCGCTATCTCGCCGAGCTCGGCATTCGACCCGGCTCTCTCCTGCGCATCCTCGACAAGGCGCCGTTCGACGGCCCGATCACGGTCTGGGTGGAGGGAGCGACGCGGGCCATCGGTGTGGGGTTGGCGGGCGAGGTCTTCGTGCAGCCCGAGTAACGCACGTCGCCTGCCCCACCGGCCCGTCTCTTGCCCCGCTCAGCCTCCACCACCGCCGCACAATGAGGAGGCGTTCGTGACTGCCCGACCGATCGTGACCGACCCCGATACCGGGATCCCCGACCTGATCCGCCGGCTGACCGAGGATTCCAAGCGGCTGGTGACGGACGAGGTGCAGCTCGCGAAGCTGGAGACGCGCGAGAGCCTGCATCGCGCGACGCGCGGCGTCCTCTGGATGGCGCTGGCCTTCGGCGCGGCGGTGGTGATGCTGGTCGCCCTCACGATCTTCGTCGCCACGCTCGTCGGACGGCTCGACAACGGCCATATGTGGCTCGGCGCGCTCGTCACCGGCCTGGTGGAGCTCGCGCTCGGCGGCTGGCTCGTGAAGAAGGGCCTCGGCGCCTTCGGCTCGACGTCGTACACGCTGGCCGAGACGCGCGGCGCGCTCAAGGACAC
>JABFYH010000084.1 GCA_013361335.1 Gemmatimonadaceae bacterium
GGTCATCGACCCTGTTGCCAGTCAGACACCTTCACTACGGGGAAGGTTGACGAAAGTTTGTGAACGTCGCGTGTCGATGTCGGGTCGAGCGGCATCACGCAGCTCGCCACGCGATTCATGCGACTCGTCACACGTCGCACGCCAAGTTGTGAAACGCGCGTGTCGCGTCGGTCGTCCGACAACCCCTACAGGGGATCGCGGTCGTCGCAAGCAAGAGCATTGACCACAGAGGACGCAGAGTATCAGAGGATTCCGCTGGTGCAGTTCTCTGTGGTCCTCTGCGCTCTCTGTGGTTCGAGCCGTCGCTGTTTGTCGTTGCAGGGATGCGTCAGTCGCGGGCTGCTCGCCTCATACGTGCAGCGCCTTCCACCTGCCGCGCCGGAAGAGCAGGGCGCTCACCACCGCCAGCGTGCAGAACGCGACCGTCGCGGCTGTGAACACGCCCTGCGGACCGAAGTCGAGCGGTCCGGCGAGCAGCCACGCGAGGGGAATCTCGAACAGCCAGAACACGAACAGGTTGATGTACGTCGGCGTCCGCGTGTCGCCGGCGCCGTTGAACGATTGCGTGAACACCATGCCGTATGCGTAGAAGGGGAAGCCAAGGGCGATGGTGCGCAGCGTGCGGGTCGCGTAGGTCGCCACCGCGGGGTCGCTGGTGAAGATCGCGACGATGCTCGGCGCGAGCAGCACGAACGCGGCACCCACCGTCCCGAGAAACCACATGCCGTACCGCCCCGCCGTCCACACCACCTGCTCCGCCCGCGCCGGCTTGCGTGCCCCGAGCGCCTGACCGACCATCGTTGCTGCCGCGTTGGCGAGGCCGGCCGAGGGCAGAAGCGCGAAGATCACGATCCGGATGCCGATCGTGTAGCCGGCGAGCGCGGCGCTACCGAAGCCGGCGAGGATGCGCACCAGCCCGATCCAGCTCGCCATCCCGATGAAGACCTGGATGGTGGCGGCCGACGACAGACGAATCACCCGCACGATCAACGCCGGATCGAAGGCGAAATGCCGCGCGTGCAGCTCCACCCGCGAGCCGGGCTTGAACAGGCGACTCAACGCGAACACGGCGCCGATGCTGCGCCCGATCGTCGTCGCGATCGCCGCGCCCTTGATGCCGAGCGCGGGGACCGGACCCAACCCGAGCACGAGCGTCGGACAGAGCACGATGTTGATCGCGTTGGCGAGCCAGAGCACGCGCATCGCCGCCGCCGCATCCCCCGAGCTGCGCAACGTCGCGTTGAGGAGGAAGAGCATCACCACCGTGATGTTGCCACCCAGCATGATACGCGTGAACGAGACATGCGTGAGCACGTCCGCCGAGCCGCCCATCACTCGCAGGAGCTGCGGCGCGAAGCCGACGCCAAGGATGCCGAGCAGCAGCGACATCATGGCGCCGAACAGGATGACCTGTGCCGCGGTGTGCGCCGCGGCCTCGGGGTTCTTCTCCCCGATGCGGCGTGCCACCATCGCGCCGGCGCCGATGCTGAGCCCGAACGCGATCGCGTACAGTATCGTCATCAGCGACTCGGTGAGTCCGACCGTGGCGACCGCCTCGGCGCCCAGATGGGCGACGACGAAGACGTCGACGACGGCGAACACGCTCTCCATCACCATCTCCAGCACCATCGGCACGGCGAGGATGAAGATCGACCGGCCGACGGCGCCCTCGGTGAAGTCGCGTCCGTGCGCGCCGGCGAGCGACTCCCGGATCGCCGCCCAGACGGAGGGCGTTGGAGTGGGCGAGCCGAGCACTGCTTCTCTATTGGAGCTCATAGTGGAGTTCGGAGTATGGAAGCGGCCGAGCGGCCGCCATGTCGGAAAAGAGATCGCCCCGTCTGCGGCAGGGCGCAGGCGGGGCGATCGAGTCGCTCGTCGAGTCGAGGGCGGGACGCGCCGCTACCTCGAGCCAACCTCCGCCATGCATGTCGGGTCACCAACCACGACGCCTGCAACGCGCCGACGGTCGTCGGCGCGCATGGCAATCGGGGTGGTGACGAAGGCGGCGGTGGTCATGGAGCTGCTCCGAACGGGTGTGGGCTGGCTCGTGCGATTCTACGTGCTCCGGAGTTCCTCGTCAAGCGGGCCTCGCCTGGCGTACTCAGGACGCCTCCTCATCCCATGGAGACATCCGGCCGCGGAGCGATCCGCGTCAATCTGCGTCCGTCCGCGCAATCTGCGTTCTGTAGTTCGACCCCCGGGAAACACGGCTCACGTCGCAAGCAGCGCGGCGATGCGCTCGGCGATGCGCTCCGCGTCGGGCAGGACCGCCTGCAGCAGGACTTCGTGGTATGGCATCGGCACGTCGTCGACGGTGAGCCGCTCGATCGGCGCATCGAGATGCCAGAACGCGTCGCGCGCGAGCACGGCGGCGATCTCGGCGCCGAATCCCGCGGTCGTCGTATCCTCGTGCACGATGAGACACTTGCCGGTGTGTCGGACCGACTCCAGCACGGCGGCGCGGTCCCAGGGCATGATCGTGCGAAGGTCGAGCAGCGTCACGTCGCCCGAGAAGCGGTCCGCCGCCTCGATCGCCCGGTGCACCATCGCGCCCCACGTGACGACGGTGATGCCGTCGCCTTCCCGCAGCCGGCTGGCCCGACCGAAGGGAACCAGGTACTCGTCGCCCGGATAGCGCGCGCTGCCGTCGCTGGTCATCAGCAGCGAGCGATGCTCGAAGAAGATCGTCGGATTGGGGCTGCGCATCGCCGCCCGCAGCAGACCCACGGCATCCGCCGCGTTGGACGGCATCGCCACCTGCCAGCCCAGCGCATGCGCCCAGGTCACCTCGCCGCTGAGCGAGTGCCACGGATCACCGACGTCCTTGCCGAAGCCTCCGGGCATGCGCACGACGATCGGCGCCGCGAACTGGTTGGCGGTGCGCCAGCGCATCGTGCCGGTGTTGTTGAGCTGCTCGTGCGCGGGATCCGCGTACTTGCGGAACTGGATCTCCGCGACGGGCACCAACCCGCTCACCGCCATCCCGACGGCGCGTCCGATGATTCCTTCCTCGGAGAGGCTGGTGTCGAACACGCGCGCCGCGCCGAAGCGCTTCTGCAGCCCCTCCGTGACGAGATGCACGCCACCCTTGCGTCCCACGTCCTCGCCGAATACGACGAGCTTCGGGTTGGCGGCGAGCTCCGAGGCCAACGTGCGACGCACCGCCTCGGCGAGCCGGACGACGTCGCCGTCGGGTACCGGAGTCTCGCTCCCGCGGAGGGCATCGCGCTCCCCGGTCGTCAGCCCGCCGAAGGTCCGGGGGTCGCCGGGTCTTGGGGATTCCGCGTAGACGAACCGCTTGACCGACGCGGCGTCCGGGACGGCCCGCGCGCGCGCCGCCTGGAGCGCCGCATCCACGTCGCGCGCCACCTCCGCCTCGAGCGCGCTCCATTCCTGCTCGCTCATCAGAGCGGGCACGAGGTGCGCGCGGAGCTGAGGCAACGGGTCCCGCTCTGTATCGGCGGCGATCTCTTCGTCGGTCCGGTAGCCCTTCTGGTTGTCGGGGCCCGAGTGACTGCTCAACCGCGGGACGGTGAGGTGCACGAGGGCCGGGCCGGCGCCGCTGCGCACATGATCGACGCACTCGGCGATGCGCGCCGACGCTTCGGCGGGATCACAGCCGTTGCCGTCGCGGATGAACAGATTCCCGAACGACGCCAGGTTGGTGGCGATGTTGCCGCCGGGCGTCTGCATCTCGCCGCGCACCGAAATCCCGAGCCCGTTGTCCTCGATGTAGAAGAGCATCGGGAGCTTCAGGGTGGTGGCCATGGTGAGCGCCGACCAGAAGCCGTTGGTGGCGACGGACGCCTCGCCGCCGAGCGCGACGGCGATGCTGCGATCCCAGCTCCGGTCCCCGAGCACGTCGCGGTGATAGCGCGCGGCCTGGGCCCAACCCGCCGTCGGTGTGTACTGTGACCCGACGTCGCCCGCCATGGGCAGCACCGTCGGGCCGTTCCACCCGGGCAGGTTGCAGACGACGCCGATGTCGCGCCCGTCGCTGAACCCGCCGGCGCGTCCCAGCGGGCTGCCGAGCGCGTCGTCCATCGGCAGGCCGAGGGCGAGGAGCAGGGGACGCGAGCGGTAGTACGCGCCGACCCCGTCGTGCGGATGATCGAGCAGGGAGCCGAGGATGCACTGCCCGACGTCGTGACCGCGAGCGGAAAACTGGTAGAGCACGACATGCTCGCGGGGCACACTGCCGCGGTTCCGGTTGGTCGCCTCCTCGAGGTCGTCCAGGGCGCGGGACGCGAGCACGTGGTACGCGATGCGCCGCCAATCGAAGCGGGGGTCGACGGGTGATCCGGAGCTCGTGCGGCTCTTCGATTTGGTGGCGGCGCGTGGCATCCGCTAAATGTGGGGTCCGGGCCGGAGTAGCGGGAGCGGGCGGTCCCCCGGGACTCGCGCCGCCGCCTATCTTTAGAAACGCGTTCCCACTGCGACCCTCCCCACGAGCCGCTCATGCCCTTCGTGCACATCGTCGTCGAGCGCCGAGACGGCGTCATGCTCCTGACGCTGAACCGTCCGGAGGTTCTCAACAGCTTCAACGCCAGGATGGCGGAGGACGTCCAGCGTGCGCTCGGCGAAGCCGCCGGCGACGGGAGCGTCCGCGCAGTGCTCATCACCGGCACCGGCCGCGCCTTCTGCTCGGGGCAGGACCTGAGCGAGGTGCTTCCGGGCGAGGGGCGCCCGTCGCCCGACCTGGGCGACGTCGTGCGGCGGCAGTACAACCCGATCATCCACGCCATCCGGACGATGGAGAAGCCCGTGGTCTGCGCCGTGAACGGCGTCGCCGCCGGTGCGGGGGCGAACCTCGCCTTCGCGTGCGACATCGTCGTCGCGTCGGAAGAGGCGACGTTCATCCAGTCGTTCGGCAAGATCGGGCTCATCCCGGACAGCGGCGGCACCTTCATCCTCCCGCGCATCATCGGCCTGCAGCGTGCCGCGGCGCTCACGATGCTCGGCGAGAAGCTGACGGCCGGACGCGCCAGGGAGTGGGGTCTCGTCTACGACGTCGTGCCGGCGACGGTGCTCGCCGGGACGAGCTTCGAGATCGCGAAGCGGCTCGCCTGCCTTCCGACCCGTGGCTTGGGCCTGACGAAGCGGGGCTTCAACGCCGCATTCGCCAACGACCTCGACACCCAGCTCGATCTCGAGGAGCAGCTCCAGGGCGAGGCGGGCCGCACGGAGGATTACGCCGAGGGCGTTCGCGCCTTCATGGAGAAGCGTTCGCCGCGCTTCACGGGCCGCTGATGGCCGGCGATTCGTCGCTCGTCGTCGGCGTCGTCGGCGCCGGCGCGATGGGAGGCGGCATCGCGCAGGTGGCCGCCGCGGCGGGCCATCGCGTCGTGCTGGGCGACGTCCACGCCTCGGCCGTCGATCGCGCGCTGGATGGGATGCGACGCGCGTTCGCCCGCGACGTCGAGAAGGGCCGCCTCGATCGCACCGCGGCCGACGCCGCGCTCGCGCGCGTCTCCCCTGCGGGGGAGCTCGGCGCGAGCTTCGACCGGTATGCGGGGTGCGGCATCGTCATCGAGGCGGTGCTCGAGGATCTGACGGTCAAGCGCACGCTGTTCGCCGCGCTGGAGCAGGTCGTCGGCGACGAGTGCATCCTGGCGACGAACACGTCGTCGCTCTCGGTCGCGGCGATCGGCGGGCAATGTCGCCGCGCGGACCGGGTGGTCGGCGTGCACTTCTTCAATCCGGCGCCGGTGATGCCGCTGGTGGAGATCGTCCCCGCCATCTCGACGGACGCCAGCGTTGTCGAGCGTGCCACGGCGCTCGTCACGGGCTGGAAGAAGACGACGGTGGTCGCCACGGACACGCCCGGCTTCATCGTGAACCGCGTCGCCCGTCCGTTCTACGGTGAGTCGCTGCGGCTGCTGGAGGAAGGGGTCGCCGATGCGCCGACGATCGACTGGGCGATGCGCGAGCTGGGCGGGTTCCGGATGGGGCCATTCGAGCTGATGGACTTCATCGGCAACGACGTGAACTACGCCGTCACGGAAAGCGTGTTCGAAGGATTCTACCACGATCCGCGCTACAAGCCGGCGCTGACGCAGCGTCGTCTCGTCGAGGCGGGGTGGTACGGCCGCAAGCGCGAGCGCGGCTACTACGACTATCGCGACGGTGCAGTGCGCCCGGAGCCGACAAGGAACGAGGCGCTCGGTCGGACGATGGTCGATCGCGTCGTCGCCATGCTCGTCAACGAGGCGGTCGAGGCGGTGCATCTGCGCGTCGCCAGCCCGGTCGACATCGAGACGGCGATGACGAAAGGGGTGAACTATCCGCGGGGGTTGCTCGCCTGGGGCGATGCGATCGGACCCGCCACCGTGCTCGCGCGACTCGAGGCACTTCAATCCGAGTACGGCGAGGATCGCTATCGCCCCAGTCCCCTCCTACGCCGGCGCGTGCGCGCCGGGGAGCCACTGCTCGCATGACGACCGAAATCGACGAGCAGCACCAGGCCGAAACGATCGCCGCCGGCATGATGGGCCGAGACGCGTACTCCCGCTGGCTCGGCGCCGAGCTGGTGGCGATCCGTCCCCGCGCCTGCACGCTGCGCATGAAGGTGCGCGCCGACATGCTCAACGGCTTCGGCGTCTCGCACGGGGGCATCGTGTTCTCCCTGGCGGACAGCGCGCTGGCCTTCGCCTCCAACACCAACGGCCACGTGACGGTGAGTGTGGACAACACCATCTCGTATCCGGTGCCCGTCGAGCTCAACGACGAGCTCATCGCGGTCGCGGAGGAGGAAACGGCGGGGGCGCGGCTCGGCTTCTATAGAGTGACCGTGGCGCGGCAGGACGGGACCTGCGTGGCCCTCATGCACGCCACGGTGTACCGCACACCGCAGAAGCACCATCTCGACCAATCCAATGACTGACGCATACATCGTCGACGGGGTCCGGACGGCCGTCGGCAACATCGGCGGGCAGCTCAGCGAGGTCCGCGCCGATGACCTGGCGGCGCACGTGATCGCCGCCCTCGTCGCCCGGCATTCGACGCTCGATCCGGCACACGTCACCGACGTGATCCTCGGCTGCGCCAATCAGGCGGGGGAGGACAACCGCAACGTCGCGCGCATGGCGGCGCTGCTGGCCGGACTCCCGGTCAGCGTCCCCGGCGAGACGGTGAACCGGCTCTGCGCCTCTGGGATGAGTGCCGTGGCGAATGCGTCGCGCGCGGTGAAGCTCGGCGAAGGGGACTTCTTCATCGCCGGTGGCGTCGAGAACATGACGCGTGCGCCGTACGTCATGAGCAAGGGGAGCAAGCCCTTCGCCCGCGACGTGCAGCTCTTCGACACCAGCCTAGGCTGGCGCTTCATCAACCCCGTGCTCGAGGCGCGCTACGGCGTGGACTCGATGGGGCAGACCGCGGAGAACGTCGCGGAGCAGTATGGCGTGAGTCGCGCCGACCAGGACGCCTTCGCCGTGCGCTCGCAGCAGAAAGCGGCGCGGGCTCGAGCGGCGGGCCGGTTCGTCGAGGAGATCGCGCCGCTCGCGATCCCGCAGCGCAAGGGCGAGCCGCGTCGGGTCGACACCGACGAGTTCATTCGCCCCGACACGACCATCGAGGCGCTCGCGAAGCTCAAGTGTGCCTTCCGCACCGACGGGCGGGGCAGCGTGACCGCGGGCAATTCCTCCGGGCTGAACGACGGCGCGGCTGCTCTGCTCGTGGCGTCGGCCAAGGGGGTGGCCGAGCTGGGCGCCACACCGTTGACGCGGGTCGTCGCGACGGCGGTCGTCGGCGTGGAGCCGCGGTGCATGGGGATCGGACCGGTGCCGGCGACCCGCAAGGTGCTGGCGACGGCCGGCCTGTCGTTGGAGGACATCGAGGTCATCGAGCTGAACGAGGCGTTCGCCGCCCAGTCGCTGGCCTGCCTCCGCGAGCTCGGGCTCTCCGACGACGACCCGCGCGTCAACCCCAATGGCGGCGCGATCGCGCTCGGTCATCCCCTCGGGATGAGTGGGGCGCGGTTGCTGCTGACGGCGTCGCACGAGCTGCGGCGGACGGGCGGCCGGTACGCGCTGGCGACGATGTGCGTCGGCGTTGGCCAGGGGATGGCGACGGTGCTGGAGCGCGTATGAGCAACATCTTCGCCTTCGAGGGTTTCATTCCGGTGATTCACGAGAGCGCGTTCATTCACCCGAATGCGACGGTGACCGGGAACGTCGTGATCGGACGCGACGTGTACGTCGGGCCCGGCGCGGCGATCCGCGGCGACTGGGGCGGGATCGTGATCGAGGACGGATGCAACGTGCAGGAGAGCTGCACCATCCACATGTTCCCGGGCGTGACCGTCGTGCTGGAGGGGGCGGCGCACATCGGTCACGGGGCGATCGTCCACGGCGCACGGATCGGCGCGAACGCGCTGATCGGGATGAACGCGGTCGTGATGGACAACGCGCACGTCGGTGCGGGGTGCATCGTCGGCGCGCTCTGCTTCGTGCCGGCGGAGATGCGGATCCCGCCGCGCAAGGTCGTCGTCGGCAATCCGGCGAAGGTCGTGAAGGACGTGAGCGACGAGATGCTCGCCTGGAAGACTAGCGGGACGGCCCTGTACCAGTCCTTGCCAGAGCGGCTGCACGCCACGCTGCGACCGGTCGCGCCGCTGCGCGAGCGTCCCGCGGAGGCGCCACAGGGGACGGCGTCGGACTATCGAACCTGGAAGGAGACGAGACGGTGACGCGGCTCAGGAACTACGCGCTCGACCAGTGGGTCGAGGGGTCGGGAAAGGGGACGACGCTCTACAACGCGGTGACTGGCGCCGAGGTCGCCCAGGCGTCGAGCGACGGGCTCGACTTCAGGGCGATGCTCGAGCATGGGCGCCGCGTGGGCGGACCGGCGGTGCGTCGTCTGACGTTCCACCAGCGCGCCCGGATCCTCAAGGCGCTCGCGCAGTACCTCACGGCGCGCAAGGAGGAGCTGTACCGGATCTCGGCGTGGACCGGGGCGACGAAGGGGGACTCCTGGATCGACATCGACGGCGGTATCGGGACGCTGTTCGCGTACGCGAGCCGCGGCCGGCGCGAGCTCCCCGACGAGACCTACTTCGTGGATGGCGGACCGGAGGCGCTGAGCAAGGGAGGCACCTTCATCGGCCGGCACATCTGCGTGCCGATGGAGGGCGTCGCCGTGCAGATCAACGCCTTCAACTTCCCGGTGTGGGGGATGCTCGAGAAGCTCTCGACCTCCTTCCTCGCGGGGGTGCCGTCGATCGTCAAGCCGGCGACGGTCACGAGCTATCTCACGGAGGCCGTGGCGCGGATGATGGTGGAGTCGGGGCTGCTGCCGGCGGGCAGCTTCCAGCTCATCTGCGGCAGCGCCGGCGACCTGCTCGATCACCTCGGCTGCCAGGACTCCGTGGCCTTCACCGGGTCGGCGGCCACGGGGCTGATGCTCAAGAAGGGAAAGGCGGTGCTCGAGCACAACGTGCGCTTCAATCAGGAGGCGGACTCGCTCAATTATTCCATGCTCGGACCGGACGCTGTGCCGGGCACGGAGGAGTTCGACCTGTTCATCAAGGAAGTCGCGAAGGAGATGACGGTGAAGGCGGGGCAGAAGTGCACCGCCATCCGCCGCACCTTCGTCCCCGAGGCTATGGTGAACGATGTGATCGCCGCGATGCGGAAGCGGTTGGCGGGGGTGGTGGTGGGCGATCCGTCGCTCGAGGGTGTGCGAATGGGTCCGTTGGCGGGGAAGGGGCAGGTCCGCGAGGTGGAGAAGAGCGTCGATCGGCTGCGCTCGGCGGCGGAGCTGGTGTACGGCGGGCCGGACACGCTCGACGTCCGCGGCGCTGACCCCGAGAAGGGGGCGTTCTTCCCGACGATGCTGCTCTACAACGACCGACCCTTCGAGCGCGCCGAGCCGCACGACGTCGAGGCCTTCGGCCCGGTGAACACGGTCATGCCCTATCGGTCGGTGGAGGAGGCGACGGAGCTGGCGAAGCTGGGGAAGGGAAGCCTCGTCGGCTCGCTCTTCACCGCCCGCGACGACGTTGCGCGGCAGGTGGCGCTCGGCACGGCGGCGTACCATGGGCGGCTGATGCTCGTGAACCGCTACAGCGCGAAGGAATCGACCGGGCACGGCTCGCCGCTGCCGCACCTGGTGCACGGCGGACCTGGCCGCGCCGGCGGGGGCGAGGAGATGGGCGGGGTGCGGGGCGTGCTGCACTACATGCAGCGCACGGCGCTCCAGGGCTCGCCGCAGACGGTGGCCGCGGTGACGCGCGAATGGTCTCGGGGTGCCACCGAGCGGATCGACCGGGTGCATCCCTTCCGGAAGTACTTCGAGGAGCTCGAGATCGGGGAGACGCTGCTCACCCATCGACGCACGGTGACCGAGAGCGACGTGGTGAGCTTCGCCGGGATCTCGGGCGACTTCTTCTACGCGCACATGGACGACCTCGCGGCGCGGGAGTCTCTCTTCGAGAAGCGCGTCGCGCACGGCTACTTCGTGCTGTCGGCGGCGGCCGGGCTCTTCGTGGATCCGGCGCCGGGTCCGGTCCTGGCGAACTACGGCCTCGAGGGGCTGCGCTTCGTGAAGCCCGTGTACATCGGCGACACCATCCGGGCCCGGCTGACCTGCAAGCAGAAGACGGCGAAGGAGGATCGGGAGGGGCAGATCCCGCAGGGGGTGGTGCACTGGGACGTCGAGGTGACGAACCAGGACGGGGAGCCGGTAGCGGTCTACACGATCCTGACGTTGGTCAAGCGTCAGGCCGCCGCCGGGCTGACGCCGACCGATGCGCAGGTCGAGCGCTCCCTGAAGACCGAGGCCCCCGACGCGGTGAAGCCGGCCGAGGTGATGGCGAAGACCGAACCGGGCTCGGCGCCGGCGCGCGTGAGCTGAGCGTGCGCCCACCAGCCGGCCGGACGCAGGCGAGCCGGACATTTGACAGAGCTGGGGTGAGGCGGTAAGTCTTGGGGCTGTCCGGCTCGGTTTCCGTGACGAGCCGGACAAATCGATGTGGCGAACACGGAACTGCCTGGGTCTTTGCCTTATCGGTCGCCGGACATCTCCGTCCGGCAGCCCATCCCTATCGTGCTTGGAGGGACTGTGAGGAAGTTCGGAATGTGGGTTCTGACGCTCGTGCTGACGTTGGTCGTCAGCGCAGAGGCGTCCGCTCAGCGCCGTGTCACCGGCCGTGTCACCGCCACGACTGGCGAGCCGGTGCAGGCTGCGAGCGTGAATGTGCAAGGCACGACGATCGGCGCCTACACGGGCGAAGACGGGCGGTATACGCTGAACAACGTGCCGGCGGGGGCGCAGGTGCTCGTCGTCCGGCGCATCGGCTATCGTCGCGTCACGCAACCCCTCCAGGCGACCTCCGATCAGCTCGACGTCCGGCTCGAGAAGGACATCCTCCAGCTCGAGACCCAGGTCATCACCGGCACCACGACCACCGTCTCCAGCGCCAACGCGGCCAACGCGGTCGCGGCGGTGAGCGGTGAGCAGCTCAACCGCGCTCCGACGCCGACGATCGAGAATGCGCTCCAGGGCAAGGTGCCCGGCGCCGTCATCTCGCAGAACTCGGGCGCCCCGGGCGGTGGCTCGCAGGTCCAGCTCCGCGGCGTCACCTCCCTGAACGCCGCGTCGAGCCCCCTGTACGTCATCGACGGCGTGCTCGTCAACAACTCGCAGATCGGCTCGGGCGTCAACTCGATCACCGCCGCCGGCGGCGGTATCACGAACAGCCAGGACCAGCCGGTCAACCGTATCGCCGACCTCAACCCGGCGGACATCGAAAGCATCGAAGTCCTCAAGGGTGCCTCGGCCGGCGCCATCTACGGGTCCAAGGCCTCCAACGGCGTCATCGTGATCACCACGCGCAAGGGCGCCACGGGCCGGCCCCAGGGCAACATCACCCAGCGCGTCGGCCAGTTCAGCCTCGCCCGGAAGCTCGGCCTCCGCTGCTTCGGCTCGGCCGCCGAGGCGGAAGCGGCGCTGCCAGGCTCGGGAGCGGATTATACCGCCTCCGGCGGTGCCTGTCATGACTTCGAGAGCGAGTTCTACGGCGGCAACCCGCTGTCGTACGAGACCGACCTCTCCCTGCGCGGCGGCAGCGGCGGAACGACCTTCTACGTCGGCGGACTCGCCAAGCGCGACAACGCCATCCAGCGGAACACCTACTATCAGAAGCAGTCCGTCACGGCGAACCTCAGCCAGCTCCTCGGCACGCGTGTCACCCTGCGGTCCAACAACGAGTTCGTGCACTCGCTCACCGACCGTGGCATCTCGGGCAACGACAATCAGGACATCGTCTCCCCGGGCGACATCTTCTCCGCGACGCCGACCTTCATCGACCTGGCCGCGGGCCAGCCGAACCCGTACCTGGCGTCCGGCTCGAACCCGTTCCAGAACGCCGATCTCGTCAAGAACCCCGAAGACGTCTACCGCTACATCGGCAGCGTCAACACGACCTACTCGGCCTACACCTCGGCGCGGCAGACGCTCGACTTCACCTTCATCGGTGGCGTCGATGCGTACTCGTACAACTCGAGCCTCAACTCCCCGCCCGAGGCGTACTTCGAGCCCAACGACAAGCTCCCGGGCACGATCGTCAAGAACAAGTCGCAGAACGTCAACGCGAACCTGAACCTCTCGGGCGCGCACAAGTTCATCGCCGACATCGCGACGGCGACGACGTCGTTCGGGCTCCGGCAGGAGCGCCGGCAGCAGGACCTGATCTACAACCAGGGTCGCAACGTACCGTCCGGGGCCTTCAACGTGAGCTCCGCCGCGGTCCAGCAGTCGTTGGAGCAGCAGTTCCTGGTCAAGGACTTCGCGTACTTCGCGCAGGAAGAGGTGCTGGCCCTCGATGAACGCCTGCTCCTTACCGGCGCCATCAACGCCGAGCGGTCGTCGGTCAATGGCGACGACAAGAAGTTCTACAGCTACCCGAAGGCGGCGGCGTCGTACCGGCTGCCCTGGCTGCCCCGGTTCACCGACGAGCTCAAGCTCCGCGCCGCGTGGGGCCGCGCCGGCAACCAGCCCCCCTACGGGAACAAGTTCACGGCGCTCATCACGAGCGTGAACGAGGGCGTGCTCGGCGCCCGCCCGTCCACGATCGTCGGCGCGTCCGACATTCGGCCGGAGATCTCGGAAGAGGTCGAGGGTGGTGTCGACATGCAGATGTTCGGCGGCCGCATGGCGCTCGATGCGACGGTGTTCCGCAAGAAGGTGACTGACCTGATCCTGTCGATCCCGGTGGCGACGACCTCCGGCTTCGGCACGAAGAACGTCAACGCCGGCGCGCTCCAGAACACCGGGACCGAGGTCGGGCTGAACATCACCCCGATCCAGACCAGCCGCGTCACCTGGGTCTCGCGCACGACCTACGCGAACGTCGACGGACGCATCACGTCGCTGCGTGACCCGCAGACCGGCCTGGTGCAGTGCGGCAACTTCGGGGCGTTCTTCAGCACCGCGTACGGCGCGCCGTACGTCTGCGAGGGCTACTCCCCGTCGTCCGTGCAGGCTCGCAACGGCTTCGACAGCACCTTCTCCTGCGGACCCGCCGGCACCTGCAACACCGGCACCTACATCCGCCGTTCCCGCCATCTGAGCATCTACGAGAGCGCCCCGGACTTCAACATGGGCTTCTCGAACGAGATCAACGTCGGCCCGGTTCGCCTGTACGGGCTCCTCGAGTGGCGCAAGGGCGGCAAGGTCGCCAACCTGACGAACGCGTACTTCGATCTCGCGACGAACGAGGACATCCCGACGGGCATGCGGGGTGATACCGCGGCGACCATCGCGCGGAACAAGAACTTCCTCATCAACGGCAGGTCTTACCTCGAGAGCGCCAGCTTCGCGAAGCTGCGCGAGATCTCGGTCAGCTACACCATCCCGAGCCGCCTCACGCAGTCGGTGTTCCCCTCCCTGACGCAGGACGTCCGCCTCGAGGTCAGCGGGCGTAACCTGAAGACCTGGACGAACTACACCGGGTACGACCCCGAAGTCTCCAACTTCTCGAACCAGACCATCGGTCGGTTCCAGGACGTGACGCCATATCCGCCGAGCCGCAGCATCTTCGTGTCGCTCAGCGCCAACTTCTGATCCGCTTACCCAGGATGACGTCCCTAATGCATAAGCGTACCCTCGCGCTCCTCGTGGGTCTTGGCATCGCCGGCACGGCGTGCAAGGACTCGACGAGCGTGCCGGACCTCAACAACATCTCGGCGGAGACCGCGCTCGCGAACGGGCTCACGCCGACCGTGCTGCAGCTGCTCGCCACCGGCCTGGTGAACGCGTCACGGTCCGAGCTGGACGGCCGCTACCTCGTCTTCACCGAGACGATGGCCCGCGACTTCTACCGGCTGGACAACGCCGAGAACCGGTACATCACGGAGCTCATCGGCACCGCGCCCGCCGACTACTCCGCGTTCACCGGCGGCGGCGCGTTCACGAACATGTACGTCACGGTGCGGTCGGGGAACACGATCCTCAACAACCTGGCCTCGGCGACGTTCCTGTCGCCGGCGGAGGTGTCCGCGACCAAGGGCTTCGTGCAGACGATGAAGGCCCTGTCGTACTACCGGGTGCTGGAGACCCGCGACACCCTCGGCATCGCGTTCGACGTGAACCACCCGGTCAACGATCCGCCGGCGCAGTTCGAGTGCAAGCCGAACGTGCTGGCCGAGATCTCCGCCCTGCTCGACAGCGCGAACACGAACCTGGTAGCGGCCGGGGCGGCCGCGTTCCCCTTCGCCCTGCCGTCGGGCTTCAGCGGGTTCAACACGCCGGCGACCTTCGCCAAGTTCAATCGCGGGCTGAAGGGCAAGGTCGAGGTCTACCGTGCGCTGCCGCAGGGCAACCGCACGAAGGCGACCGGCACCGCCGGCTTCAACGCGGCGATCGCGGCGATCAACGCGTCGTTCGCCAGCCCGAGCGCCCCGATGAACCTCGGACCGAAGTACACCTACAGCACGGCGTCGGGCGACCAGACCAACCCGCTGGCGGATGCGAACATCTTCCTGAACCCGTTCGTCGGGGACAGCATCCAGGCGGGTGACAAGCGGGCGGCGAAGATCTTCCCGGTCACGCCCAAGACCCTCAGCAACGTGACGGGCCGGTACAAGGGGACGATGACCGACCCCTCGGGCGCCCTCACGCAGCCGATCCCGATCCTGTCCAACGCGGAGCTGTTGCTGCTGCGCGCCCAGGCGGAGATCGGGCTCGGACAGTTCGCCGCGGCGACCGCCGATATCAATGCGGTCCGCACCGCCGACGGCGGTCTGACCCCGTATCTCGACTTCGTGGACGCCGCATCGGCCATCAAGGCGGTGCTGTACGAGAAGCGTTACTCGCTGCTTGGCCAGAGCGCGCAGCGGCTCGTCGATCTGCGCGAGTATGGGCTCCTCAACGCGTCGGCCGGTCCGGGCCGCAGCAACGGCGACATCTTCCAGAGCGTGCTGCCGATCCCGAAGAGCCAGTTCGACACGCGCAACGTGACCACGATCACCCCGGCTTGCCCGTAAGCTCGGATTGTGCGTAGTATCGAACGGCCCCGGTCTGCACCGGGGCCGTTCGTCTCTGGGGCCTGGCCCCGATCACGTCATGGAGGTGCTCCATGCTCCGGGCACGCTGGATCGCGCTGGCGCTCGCGCTCTCGGTCGGCTGTCACCACAGGGCCCCCGAGACCCGCGGCTCGGCCAGCCACAACGTCATCACCCAGGAAGAGATCGACGCGGCCGAGGCGACCAATGTCTACGACATCGTCGCCCGCCTGCATGGCAACTACCTGAACGACCGGGGGAGCATCTCCCTTCGGTCGAACACGCATTCTCGCGCCGTGGTGTTCCTCAACGACCAGGAATACGGGATACCGGAGACCATGCGCAACATCCCGCCAGGTCGAGTGGCCGAGATCCGCTACTATCCAGGCACCGACGCCGTCGCGCGGTTCGGCGCGCAGTACGGAGGCGGGGTCATCCAGCTGATCTCACGCAACCAGTAGGGAGCCATGAACGACCGAGCGCCGCACGGCATCCGTGCGGCGCTCGGTGCAATGTGTCCGCTGCCCGACGTCAGGCGTTCAGGTCTCGGTGCGCGGGGTCCCCGTCGGCTCCCAGGACAGCTGGTTCTTGCAGTAGTCCCGCCGGAAGCCGCGCTCCCAGGTCCGGCCCGAGAACGGGTCCGTGTACAGGCCCCGGTGCGGATAAAAGGTGCCGGCGTACCAGTCGCAGATCCCTCCCGAGACCTTCTCCCGCGCGGGGCCGCGAGGGGCCGGGCCCATCACGGCGAGCTGCGCGCTCGAGCCGGTGAGGCCGTCGCCGTCGATCTCCGCGACCTGGACCACGATGTCGCGCTCCGCGTGCTGCGCGCCGAACGGGACGTCGAGCGCGGCACGGTCCTCCCCCTCGGCCGCCAGACGATATGACGACGGGGTGCACCCGGCGCCCTGAGCGCACGAGGCGACGAACCACCAGAAGTAGTATCGCGTCGCGCGGCCGTTCCGCACGTCGGCGGTGATCCTGGCTGCCCCCGGAGTGGTCACGGCGGCGGGACCCTGGAGCTGGATGGAGAGGGTATCCGACGCGGTCGCGCGCGCGCGGGCGAAGCGGATGGGTGCCGGAGCCGCGGCCCGGATCGGACCGCCCTGCTGAATCACCGCGGGCTGGCCGGCGGTGGCGGGGCCGCCGGAGAGGGCCGAGCTGCAACCGGCGAAGACGACGACGTACGACGACAGGACGACACGGACCGTGCTACGCATGGCGATCCTCCAACGAGACACTCGCGACTGCAGGCTGCTTCGCACTGCACGGGGCCAAGATTAAAGGTTGGGCCCGCTTGCCGAAGTGACTCTTATCACGGGGTCGGTGTAACCGTCGGGAGGGGTGGAAAAAGGCGCTATTTTGGCGGTTCAGCGGTACCCGGCGGCCTGCATCTCGAACAGCTCCGCATATAGGCCATTGCCGGCCGCCAGGGCCTCGTGCGTACCCTCTTCCACGACGCGGCCGCCACTGAGCACGATGATCCGGTCGGCCATCCGGACGGTGGAGAACCGATGCGAGATCACCACCGCCATCCGGCCGGCCATCAGCTCGCTGAACCGCAGGAACACCTCGTACTCGGCCCGGGCATCCAGGGCGGCCGTGGGCTCGTCCAGGATCAGGAGCTGGGCGGCGCGCATGTACGCACGAGCCAGGGCGATCTTCTGCCACTCGCCACCGGAGAGATCGACGCCGTCGTCGAAGCGGCGCCCGAGCATCTGCCGGTAGCCGCCGGTGAAGCGTGGCAGGAGCGAGGACGCGAGGGAGCGCTCGGCGGCATCCACGAGCGGTGCCGGGGGGACCCCCGGCATCTCGACCGTCGCGTCGCGCGCCTGGGCGAGGTACTCGGCCACCCCCTGGATCTCGCCGACGCCGACGTTCTCGTCGAAGCGCATGTCGTAGCGCACGAAGTCCTGGAAGATGACACCGATCGCCTCGCGAACCGAGGCGAGGTCATAGGTGCGCAGGTCCACGCCGTCGAGCAGGATGCGTCCCTCCGTGGGGTCGTAGAGGCGGGCGAGCAGCTTGGTGATCGTCGTCTTCCCGGCGCCGTTCTCGCCGACCAGCGCGATCCGCTCGCCGGGAGCGATGGCGAGGTTTACATGGCGAACCGCCCAGCGGTCGCTCCCCGGATAGGTGAAGCCGACGTTCTCGAACACGAACCCGGTCCGGATCGGATCCGGCACGGGCGGTGAGCCCGGCAGCGAATGGATCGTCGGGACCATCTCGAAGAAGACGAAGAGGTCCCGGAGATACAGGCTCTGCTCGTAGATGTCGCTCGCCGAGAGCAGCAGCCGCTGGATCAGATCGCGGCTGCGGCCGAAGGCGGCGGCGAGAAAGGTGAGAGTGCCGAGGGTGATCGTCCCCGCGACGGCGCTGAGGAGGATCGTCGCGTACGCGCCGTAGTAGCCCAGCGTCCCGACGATGGAGAGGAGCGCGCTCACGATCCCCTTCCGCACGCTCAGCCGCTTGTTCTCGTCGTAGTAGCGCTGGGCGAGCACGGCGTAGCGGTCGCTCAGCCACCCGGCGAGGCCGAACATCTGCACCTCCTTCGCCGTCGTGTTGCTCGCGCCGACGAAGCGCAGGTAGTCGAGCTCGCGGCGCTCCGGAGTCCATCGGAAGAGCAGGGAGTAGCTGAGCGCCGCGAAATGGGTCTCCCCGAGGAAGCTCGGCAGGATGGCCACTGCCAGCAACAGCAGGAGCCAGGGATTGTGGACCACCAGCGCCGCGCCGAGGGAGAGGAGGGTGACCAGGTCCTGACCCATGGCGAGCAGGAGGGCGATGAGGCCGATGCGGCCGGTCGTCTGGCGCCGCGCGCGCTCGAGGTGGTCGTAGAACTCCGGGTCCTCGAACTGGGCCAGGTCGAGGGTGGCGGCATGGCGCATCAGCCGCACGCTGATGTGGTTCGAGAAGAGATCGCCGAGCAGCGATTCGACCAGCGACGATGCGCGCGCGAGGATCTCGCCCGCCACGACGATCGCGAGCTCGAGCGCGACGACGCGCCAGAGCGGGGTGAGGGATGCGCCCGGCGTGCGGGCCAGCGCGACGACGGCATCGATGATGAGCTTCGCCGCCCAGAGGGAGGCCACCGGCACGAAGGCGCGCAGCAGCCGCAGAACGATCATCGCCAGCGTGTAACTGGGATGCGTCTCCCAGACGAGGCGGAGCAGCGCCGGGAGATAGCGGAGCGCGGTCAGACGCTCGCTCCAGCTCTGCGGGCGCTGATCGTCGGGGAGCTTTCCCCGGGTGCGGATTCTCGGAATGACGGGATGAGTCATCTGGGGCGGCGGAGCGGACGAGCGGACGAACGGCGGAGCGGGAGAGCGGTGGAGCAGCGGCGCGCACGGCAGTAGCGTTCCACCGCTCATCCGCTCCACCGCTCATCCGGCTCCTTGAATGTTAACTCGCTCGCTGACGACGCTGTCGCTGGTGTTCATCCTGTACTTCAGCACCTCCGGCGGCGCCTACACCACCGAGTCGCTGGTGCGCGAGGCGGGGCCCGGGCTCGCGCTGCTCATCCTGGTGCTCGTACCGCTCGTGTACTCGCTTCCCGAGATCCTCATCGTCGGGGAGCTCGCGAGCATGCTGCCGGAGGAAGGCGGGTATTACCGGTGGGTGCAGCGGGCGTTCGGGCCCTTCTGGGCCTTCCAGAACGGTTGGCTCACCTGGATGTACTCGCTGGTCGACATGGCGATCTACCCGAAGCTGTTCGTCACCTATCTCGGCTATTTCTGGCCCACGCTGCCGGCGTGGGGGATCTGGGCGGTCGGTCTCGCCGTGATCTGGGGCGCGACCGCGCTCAATCTCGCCGGCGCGGCGCGGGTGGGGCGCAGCTCGGTGCTGGCGGGAGCATTCATCATCGCCGGCTTCGCCCTCGCCGCGATCGTGGCGCTGGCCCATGCGTCGCACGTACCGTGGCATCCCTTCGCCGCACCCGGGCGCTCAGGCGCCGGCGGGCTGGCGGTGGCGCTCTCGATCGCGCTGTGGAACTACATCGGCTGGGACAATGCGTCGACGGTCCAGGGCGAGGTGCGCGACGCGACCCGGAGCTATCCCCGCGCGCTGTCGTATGCGCTGCCATTGGTGGTCGCCGGCTATCTCGTGCCGCTCGTCGCCGCGTTGGCGGCGACCGACTGGACGACATGGACGGAGGGGGGCTGGCCGGCCATCGCCCGCGCCGGCGGCGGATCGCTCGGGCCGATGCTGGGCGCGTGGATCGCGCTCGGCGGCATGGTGAGCGCGGTCGCCCTGTTCAACGCGCTGCTGCTCGCCTACTCGCGCATCCCGTTCGTGATGGCGGCGGACGGCTTGCTCCCCGCGCCGCTCGCCCGCACCGACGCGCGAGGCACGCCGAGGAATGCCGTGCTGTTCGCCGCCGTCTGGTATTCGCTGTTCATGCTCGTGCCCTTCAGCGGCCTCGTCGTCGCCGACGTCCTGCTCTACTCCTCGGCGCTGATGCTGGAGTTCGGGGCGCTCATCTGGCTCCGCCGTCGTGAGCCGGCGCTGCGCGGCGCCTTTCGCATTCCAACGGGAACGCTCGGCGTGGCGATCCTGGCCGCCTGCCCGTTGGCGGTGTTGCTGCTGGTTGTGGGGCTCAGCTTCGCCGATGGCGAGTACGGCCTACCGGCGCTGCTGGGTGCTGCCGTCGCAATCGGTCTCGGCCCGCTCTGCTACGCGGTGGCGAGCCGAGGGCCAAATGAGCGGAGGAGCGGATGAGCGGAGGAGCGTGACCGCGCTCGTCTGCTCCTCCGCTCAGCCGCCCTCCTACTGATCCAGTCGCACCACCGCGCCGCCTTTCATCACGAAGCGGACGTCGCGAATGGTGTGGATGTCGCGGGTCGGATCGCCGCGCACGGCCACGAGATCGGCCAGCAGCCCGCTGCGAACGCTGCCCAGCTGATCGTCCAGGTGGAAGACGCGGGCGTTGGTGCTCGTCGCCGCGCGCAAGGCCTGCACCGGGGTGAGGCCGTAATCCACGAGCAGCTCGAGCTCGCGGCCGTTCTCGCCGTGCGTGAAGACGCCGACGTCGCTGCCGTTGCAGATCGTCACCCCGGCGGCGATCGCCGCGCGCACGCTGGCGCGCTTCTCGGTGATCCGCGGCGGCTCCGGGTCGCCGGGCTTCCACCCACGATAGCGGAGGAGTGCGTCGCCGGCGGCGACCGTCGGGCAGAGGGCGACGCCATGCTCCTTCATCAGGCGAAAGACCTCGGGAGTGCCGGCATCGCCGTGCTCGATCGTCTCCACACCGGCCAGCGTGGCGCGCCGCATTCCCTCGGCGGTCGACGAGTGCGCGACCACGGGGCGGCCGGAGCTCCGTGCGATCTCGACGATCTCCTTCAGCTCGTCGAGGGTGAAGGTGGGGCGCGTCTCGCCGTTCGGCCCCCAGCGGTAGTCCGCGTACACCTTGATCCAGTCGGCTCCGTGCCCGATCTGATCGCGCACGACCCGAGCGATGCTGCCGGCGTCCGCCTCCTCGGCGCCCTGCGGCAGCTGGACGTCGCCGGTGTAGTGCGGGCCGTAGCTCCCGGTGGCGACGATGGCGCGCGTGACGACGATCATGCGCGGACCGGGGATGATGCCCTGCGCGATGGCTCGCTTGAGGCCGACGTCGGCGTAGCCGGCGCCTTCCGTGCCGAGGTCGCGCACGGTGGTGAAGCCGGCGCGGAGCGTCTCGCGCGCGTGGTTGGTGGCGCGCGCGACGCGCAACGCCAGCGGCTCGCGGAGCACCTGGTCGTCCCAGGAGGTCTCGTTGTACGGATGCAGCAGCAGGTGCGAGTGCCCTTCGATGAGGCCGGGCAGGAGCGTCGTGCCCGCGAGATCGATGCAGCGGGCGTCCGCCGGCACCGCGATCGACGCGGCCGGCCCGACGGCGGCGATGCGATCGGCGCGCACGAGGACGACCCAGCCCTCGTGGAGATCCGTGCCGTCGAAGACCCGTGCGGGTGCGAGGAGAACAGGGGTCGAGTCGGGCCGCGCGGCAGGCGCCTGCGCGTGAGCGCGCGGCGCGAGGGCGAGCGGCGCGAGCAGAGCGAGAAGTCGGGTGCGCATCGCGCGAATTAACGGACCGAGCAGCGGGCCGTCAACGGCGCGGCCAGCGATTCGTCGCTGCAGGTTGTATTAGGTACGATTCCCGACGAAACGGGGCGGCCCGCCTCGCCGTACGGGCAGCGTCCATCCCAACCACGGAGCGCAAGGCGATGAGCCAGCAGTCCGACGTGCTCGACTACGAGCTGATCGGTGATGATCTACAGGCGGTGGTCGTGACGCTCGATCCCGGCGAGACGGTCATCGCCGAGGCGGGCGCGATGATGTTCATGGAACAGGGGATCGAGATGAACACGACGCTCGATCCGAACAAGCAGGGCGGCGGGATGCTCGGCAAGCTGTTCTCCGGTGCGCGGCGCGTGCTGTCGGGCGACACCTTCTTCATCACGACCTTCGCCAACGCGGCGTCGTCGCGGCGGAGCGTGGCCTTCTCGTCGCACTTTCCCGGCAAGATCCGGCCGGTGGATCTGCGCGAATGGGGTGGGACGATCATCGCGCAGAAGGACGGCTTCCTGTGCGCGCCTCGCGGCACGAACGTCGACGTGGCCTTCACCAAGCGCATCGGCGCCGGCTTCTTCGGCGGCGAGGGGTTCATCCTGCAGCGCATCAGCGGCGACGGCGTGGCCGTGCTGCATGCGTCGGGAGCGCTCTGGGAGAAGACGCTGGCGCCGGGCGAGGTGCTGCGCGTCGACACGGGCTGCATCGTGGCGATGGAACAGCAGGTGGGCTACGACATCCAGATGGTGCCGGGCATCAAGACGGCGCTGTTCGGCGGGGAGGGACTCTTCTTCGCGACGCTCACCGGGCCGGGTCGGGTGATGCTGCAGACGATGCCGTTCTCGCGCCTCGCCGATCGCATCATCGCCGCGTCGCCCCGCGCGGGTGGACGTCGGATGCAGGAGGGCCGGGGCGCGCTCGGCGGTGCGCTGCTCGGAAGCGTCATTGGCGGCGTGCTCGGCAACGATGACGGCTGACGACTGCTCATACG
>JABFYH010000103.1 GCA_013361335.1 Gemmatimonadaceae bacterium
CAGCAACCAGTCCCGCGCCGCCGATCTCGCCGCGCTCGACGCATGGGAAGCGCACCGCCGGTCGCTGCTCCGCAACGACGGCGCCGACCTCCCCGCACGGAGCGTCGCGCTGGCCCGTGCGGGGGCCTGGCTCGCCTTCGCGCGTGAGGCGTACGTCGAGCGGCCGGAAAGCCGCGACGCCGACGATGCGCTGGCCGAGGCGCGCACGCTGATGGCGCCCTTCGATACGACGTCTGGGGCCCCAACCCCAGGCGCCCGGCTCGCGCGACGCGGCACGCTCGCCGCGGCCGCCGACCGCACCAGCCCCGACAACTGGGCCGAGGTGGACCGGCTCGCGTCGGCGCCGGCGGTGGTGACCGATCCCTCGGCGCTCGCCGCGGCGGAGATCGAGCTCGTGCGCGCCTCGGCGCGGCCGGTCCAGCTCCTGTCGCCCACGGTGATGCTCGCCGGCGGAGCGAGAGACGCGAGCGGATCGGCGGTGCAGCTGCCCGCCGCGATCTCGGAATCGTCGTCGTCGGCGCTGTCGTGCGTCGCGGTGGAGCACGTCACACGCGCGTCGGTGCTGCTCGCCGAGGCCGATCTGGCGCAGCAGACCGAGGTGCGTGCACTGAGCGAGGTCGCGCGGCTCCAGGAGGACGCCCGCGTCCGTGCGCGCCAGGTGCACTTCGCCGTGCGCTCCGACGTCGTGGGGATGCCGAGCGCCGCGCTGCTGAGCGGTGTGGCCGGCGCGCTGAAGGCACATCCCGAGCTCTCCCTCGCCATCGAGGGGCACGCCGATCCGCGCGGCGGCTCCGACGCCAACCGCGAGCTCTCCGGCCGGCGCGCCGTCATGGTGCGCGACATCCTCGCCGACAGCGGCGTCACCGACGAGCGGATGCTCGTGCGCCAGTTCGGGGACAGCCGGCGAGTCGGCGCGGGCAGCACCGTGCTCGACTACGCGCGCGACCGTCGGGTGCAGCTCAAGTTCGTGCTCCCGAACGGCGACGAGCTGCCAATCGTCGAGGACGTGGCGCTGGACCTCCAGATCGAGCGGGTCGTGAAGCGCAGCGCCCGCGTCACGTCGCGCCGCCGCCCGGGCGTGCGTCGAATCGTGAAGGCACCGCGATGATCCAGCCGCCGGACGACGCCGCGCGCCGCGGCGCATTCGCCGCCATGATGGCGCACGAGCTGCGGACGCCGCTCACCGCGGCCTTCGGGGCGCTGGAGATGATGTCCCGGGCCGCGGCCTCCCCGGCGGGTGGGCGCGACGCGGTGCTGATCGACCTCGCGCACCGCAACACCCACCGGCTGCTCCGGATCGTGGAGGACTGTCTCGACCTCGAGGCGGCCTCCGACGGCCGGCTCACGCTCGACCGCGAGCGCGTGGAGCCGGGCGAGATCGTCGCCCTTGGCGTCGACGGCGCGCGGTCGACGCGGGAGCAGACGGGCATCGACGTCATGCTGCAGCTCGACGCGCGGGGCTCCATCACCGGCGACCGCCCGCGACTTGGCCGCGCGCTGGCCCATCTGGTCCGGAACGCGGTCACGTTCGCCCCGCCGGGCACGGTGGTCACGGTGGCGACGACGGACGACCCCGAGCGGGGCATGGTGCGCTTCGTCGTCGAGGACCATGGCGTCGGCATCGAGCCGGAGCAGTGCCGCGCCCTGTTCCAGCGCTTCGACGTCCGCGAAGCCGCGGGCCGCCGCCGCGTCGGCGGCCTGGGGCTTGGTCTCGCCTACGTCCGGATGGTCGCCGAGGAGCATCGGGGCGCCGTCGCCGTCCGCGCTCAGCCGGGCTGCACCAGGATCGCCTTCGAGGTGCCGGCAGTCGGCAGTTGACCCGCTCGAGCTTTTCGCGCCAGGGCTCGAACGGCGGAACGCGGACGCCGCGGATGCACGCGGATCCTGCCCATCGCCCCGAGAAGCGGTTGGGCTCCGTGTGCCACGGCCAGCGCCGGGACAACAAAGAATGCAAAAGAGTTGGCGCGCGGAGCTGGCCCGTGCTGGGAGCGATGTAGATGATCCGCGTGCATCCGCGCAATCCGCGTTCGCTGTTGTAGGACGTTCCGCCGAGCGGGGTGGATCGTCACTGCTCCATGCGGACTCCGTCCAACCCCCTCGAGCCGGGCGAGCGGCATCTGCGCGACTTTCTCAAGCACGCGCGGTACCTGATCCAGAGCACCGACATGCAGGGGCGGGTGCTCTTCGCCAACTCGACCTGGCTGCGGACCCTCGGGTACGACGAGGCCGATCTCGTTGCCGGGCTGACGATCCAGGAGCTGCTCGCCCCCGAGTCGCGGGCCGAGGGGCTGCGGCAGCTCGAGCCCGTGCTCGCGGGGGGAGGGGCGACCCTCGACCTCTGTCTCGTGGCGCGCGACGGCCGGCGCATCTCCGTGGTCGGGGAGACCGACTGCCGGATCGTGGACGGCGTGCCCGTGGCGACGCGCGCCATCCTCCGCGACGTGAGCGTGCAGCGGCAGGCCGAGGCCCGCGCGCGCGAGGCCGAGGCCGAGCATCGGGCGATCGTCGACGTGCTGAACGAAGGGATCGCCATCGTCGCCGTCGACGGCACGATCGAGCTCCTCAACCCCAGCGGCGAGCGCATCCTCGGCGCGCGCGCGGCGGACTTCGTCGGCCGGCGGCTCCTCGACTGGAACTGGCGCATGGTGGACGAGGACGGGGGCGAGATGCCGCGCGAGGCGCATCCGGCCATCGTCGCCCTGCACACCCGCCGCGCGCAGGCCGAGGTGGTGCTCGGCGTGCGCCGCGCGTCGGACAACGTGCCGATCTGGATCGCCGTCAACGCGCGTCCGCTCTCCCGCGGCGACGCGCCCTATGCCGTCGCCGTCTCCTTCCGCGACGTCACCGCGGAACGGGCGGCGGCGATCGCGTTGCGCGAGCGCGAGGCGCGCTTCCGCGGCGTGCTCGAGACGGTGCGCGCCGTCGCCGTCTGCCTCGACACCAGCGGATGCGTCACCTTCGTCAACGACTTCACCCTCGAGCTCACCGGATGGACGCGCGACGAGGTGATGGGCGCCGACTGGTTCGCGCGCTTCGTGCCGCACGACGAGAGCGTCACGCGACTGTTCCACGAGCAGATCGCCCGCGGCGAGGTGCCGCGCCACCACGAGAACGACGTCCTCACGCGCGGCGGCGAGCGGCGCCGGATCCGCTTCGACTCGACGATCCTGCGCGACGACACCGGGGTGGTGATCGGCACGGCGAGCATCGGCCAGGACGTGACGGAGCAGGTGCGCGCCGCGCAGCTCAAGAGCGAGCTGATCGCGATGGCGAGCCACGAGCTGCGCACGCCCCTCACGGCGATGCGCGGCGCGCTGGATCTGATGCGCGCCGGCGCGGAGCAGCAGGGGGAGCGCGAGCGGATGCTCGTCGGGATGGCCTCGCGCAACGCCGAGCGGCTCGACCGGCTGATGGGCGATCTGCTCGATGTGGAGCGCATCGAGACGGGGACGGAGATCCTGCGGCCGGGCTTCGTGGCGGTGGATCGGCTCTTCGAGCGGGCGGCGGAGGCGACGCGGGTGCGCCTGGAGCAGGGGAAGGTGACGCTCGCGACGGACGCCGATCCGGTGGAGCTGTGGGTCGACGTGGGGCGCATCGAGCAGGTGGTGGGCAACCTGATCGGCAACGCGGCGAACTTCGCGCCGGCGGGGAGCACGATCACCCTGACGGCGCGCGACGAGGGCGACGCGGTGCGCATCGCCGTGCGCGACGAGGGGTGCGGCATCCCGGCGGACAAGCTCGAGTCGATCTTCGAGCCGTTCGTCAAGGTCGACGGTGGCGAGACGAAACAGCGCGGCGCGGGGCTGGGCCTCTTCCTCTGCCGCGCGATCGTGACCCAGCACGGCGGTCGGATCTGGGCCACGAGCTCGCCCGGCGAGGGGACGACGGTGAGCTTCACCGTCCCGACCGCGGTGCGGGCTCCGGGCTGAGGCGGTCGGCTAGGGTTTCGTCGCGCGGCGGTCGGGCGGGGCATTCCTTTCGCTCGGCGAGACTCATCGCTCGCTGCGCTCGCTCGAGACGCCGGCGAAAGGAACGCCCGGCGCCCTCCCGCATGACCTTCCCTTCACGGCCAAGCTGCGTCCGCACCGCCTTCCCGCGGCGGCCGGCACGGTGAATTCCCCACCGGCCTGACGGGCGCTCCTGACCCACCACCCCGGCCCCGGCTCGCCTCGATCGCGCGGCAGAGCATCGGGCCCGCGACGCACGATCTGAGCCGCCCTCAGACCTCGCGGGAAAGGTGAGGCGGGAGGGAGCTGCACGCTCCCGGAGCGGCGTCTCGAGCGAGCGCAGCGAGCGATGAGTCCCGCCGACGAAGGGAGCGTGCACTCCCGACCGCGGCGCAGCGATCCCGAAGCCAAACCAATCAGAGCGGCTCGAGATCAGCCGTCGCCGGACCGGTGAGCACCTTGCCGAGCGGATCGAAGCGCGAGCCGTGGCAGGGGCAATCCCAACTCTTCTCGGCGGTGTTCCAGTCCACGATGCACTTGAGGTGCGTGCACACCGCCGAGCATTCGTGCAGCGCGCCCTTGTCGTCGCGGTAGGCGGCGATCTTGTGCACGCCGCGGCGGATGACGCGGCCCTCACCCTTCGGGATCGACTCGACGTCCGCCTGGCCCGGCGTCACGTAGTCCACGAACTGCGCGGCGACGTCGGCGTTCTCCTTGGCCATCGTCGCCAGCTCGGTGTGATGCAGCGTCACCCGCTTCGGGTCGTACAGCTTCGCCCAGCGGTTCTCCTTGCCGACCAGCAGGTCGCCCAGCACCAGCCCCGCGATCGTGCCGTGGGTCATCCCCATCCCCGAGTCGCCCGTCGCGAGCCACACGTGCTCGGCGCCGTCGGGGTTCTTGCCGATGAACGCCAGGTAGTCGTGCGGCTCCAGCACCTGCCCCGACCACTGGTAGATGCGCTCGCCGGCGATCGGAAAGCGTGCCCGCGTCCAGGCCTCCAGCCGCTCGAAGCGGTCGCCCGCGTCGTCCTCGTGCGCCGTCTTGTGATCCTCGCCGCCCACGATGAGCGCATCGCTCGCCGCGTCGAGCGCCTGGAGGCGCACGTAGTGGTACGGATCGCCGGTGTCCCAGTAGAGCGCGTCGGGCACGCCCCCCTTCGGCACGCGGAAGGCGACGACGAAGGTGCGATACGGCGCCTGCTTGATGTGCGTCACCATCATGTCGCTGATGGACCCGTTGGTGCAGACCACCACGTCGTCGGCGGCCACGGTGTACTCGTTCTCCAGCGTCACCATGGCCGGCGAGCCTCCCTCGATCTTCTCCACCCGCGACCCGCAGTGGATCGCGCCCCCCGCCTTCTCGATCGCGCTCGCCAGGCCCGCGAGGTAGCGCAGGATGTGAAAGCGCCCCTGCGCCGGAAAGCGCAGCGCCGGCCCGCTCGCCCAGCCGCGCACCGGCGTGGACGGCTCGAGCGTCACGCTGGCGAGCCCGGCGCGATGCGTCGCCTTCAGCTCCTCCTCCAGCAGCGACGGCTCGTCCCCCTCGGCGCACACCAGGTAGCCGTCGAGCCGGGTGAAGTCGCAGTCGATCGACTCGCTCCGCACGATGCGCTCGATGGCGTCGATCGCCGCCGTGTGGCTCTCGGCGGCCAGCCGCGAGCTCGCCGCGCCGACCGCCTTCTCGAGCACCAGGTACCGGTCGTCGATCGCGTTGGTGAGGTGGGCGGTGGTATGCCCGGTCTCACCGCTCCCGATCTCCGCCTTCTCCACCACGACGACCCGCTTGCCGGCGCGCGCGAGCTGGTAGGCGACGCTGAGGCCAGCGATGCCCGCCCCGACGACGCAGACGTCGGTGGTGACGTGCTTCTTCAGCGCCGGACGGGAGGGGACCGAGGCGGTATCCTGCCAGAGAGAGCGGGTCATGGTCTGGAATGGCTGAG
>JABFYH010000125.1 GCA_013361335.1 Gemmatimonadaceae bacterium
CGCTAGCTATCTTTCGTCGCATGACGACGACCATTCGAACCGCGCCCGAGACCGGCTTCGACAGCTTCGTGCCCCGTCACGTCGGGCCGAGCGAGGCCGAGATCGGCGAGATGCTGGCGACGGTGGGCTATCCGACGCTGGACGCCCTGATCGATGCCACGATTCCCGATGCCATCCGGCTGCGGCGCCCGCTTGCCATCCATGCCGGCCGGAGCGAGCACGAGGCGCTCGCCGCGCTGCGTGCCGTCGCCCGCAAGAACCGGATCTTCCGGTCCTACCTGGGCTACGGCTATAGCGACACCCTGACGCCGCCGGTGATCCAGCGGAACGTCCTCGAGAATCCCGGCTGGTACACGGCGTACACCCCGTATCAGGCCGAGATCGCGCAGGGCCGCCTCGAGGCGCTGCTGAACTTCCAGACCATGGTGATGGACCTGACCGGGCTGGAGATCGCCAACGCGTCGCTGCTCGACGAAGGGACGGCGGCGGCCGAGGGCATGTTCATGGCCTACCAGGCCAGGGGCTCCGACGCGAAGAAGACGCTGTTCATCGACGCGCGCTGCCACCCGCAGACGATCGACGTCGTGCAGACGCGCGCGCATGCCCGCGGCATCGACACGGTGGTGGGCGATGCGACGGCGGCCGAGCTGGGCGAGGGAATCTTCGGCGCGCTGCTCTCGTATCCGACGACGGACGGTGCGGTGCTCGACTATCGCGCCGTGACGGAGCGGGTGCATGCCGCCGGCGGGCTCGTGATCGTCGCGACCGACCTGATGAGCCTCGTGCTGCTCACCCCGCCCGGGGAGTGGGGCGCCGACGTGTGCGTGGGGAACAGCCAGCGCTTCGGCGTGCCGATGGGTTACGGCGGGCCGCATGCGGCGTTCTTCGCCACGCGCGACGAGTTCAAGCGCATGTTGCCGGGCCGTATCATCGGCGTGAGCCGCGATGCCGCCGGCCGGCCGGCGCTCCGCATGGCGCTCCAGACGCGCGAACAGCACATCCGCCGCGAGAAGGCGACGAGCAACGTCTGCACGGCGCAGGTGCTGCTGGCGGTGATGGCCAGCATGTACGCGGTGTGGCATGGGCCTGACGGGCTGACCAGGATCGCGCGCCGCATTCACCGGTTCACTGCAGTCTTGGCGATGGGCCTCGAGCAGCTCGGCCACTCGCTCGTGAACGCCGACTACTTCGACACGCTGTGTGTCGAGCTGGCGGGGCGGACCGCCGACGAGGTCGTCGCTGCCGCCGCCCGTCGGGAGATCAATCTCAGGCGGGCCGGCGACCGGCGCATCATCATCGCGCTCGACGAGACCGTGACCGAGGACGACGTCCAGACGCTGCTCACCATCTTCGCCGGCGACCAGCCGGCGCCCGAGACCGGTGGGCTGGCGTCGGAGGTGGACGACCGGTTCGACGAGCGCTTCGCCCGCACGAGCGCGTTTCTCACGCATCCGGTGTTCAACACGCACCACTCCGAGACGGAGATGCTGCGCTACATGCGCGGGCTGGAGCAGAAGGATCTCTCGCTCACGCACTCCATGATCCCCCTCGGCAGCTGCACGATGAAGCTGAACGCCACGGCGGAGATGTTCCCCGTCACGTGGCCCGAGTTCGGGAAGCTCCATCCGTTCGCGCCGGTGGAGCAGGCGCAGGGCTATCAGGAGATGTTCCGCAACCTCGAGGGCGCGCTCGCGGAGATCACCGGCTTCCACGCGGTGTCGCTCCAGCCCAACGCGGGCTCACAGGGCGAGTACGCGGGGCTGCTGACGATCGCCGCGTACCACCGCTCGCGTGGCGAGGCGCACCGGACGGTGTGTCTCATCCCGCAGAGCGCGCACGGGACGAACCCGGCGAGCGCGGTGATGGCGGGGATGACGGTCGTGGTGACGAAGACGGACGCGAAGGGGAACATCGACGTCGCCGACCTGCGCGCCAAGGCGGAGGCGAACCGCGACAAGCTCGCCGCGCTGATGGTGACGTATCCCAGCACCCATGGTGTGTTCGAGGAAAGCATCCGTCTGGTGTGCGAGATCATCCACGAGAATGGCGGCCAGGTCTACATGGACGGCGCCAACATGAACGCGATGGTGGGGCTCTGCCGCCCGGGTGACATCGGTGCGGACGTCTGCCACCTCAACCTCCACAAGACCTTCTGCATCCCCCACGGCGGCGGCGGGCCGGGCATGGGTCCGATCGGCGTGGCGAAGCAGCTCGCACCATTCCTGCCGGGCAACCCGGTCGTGAAGGCGGGCGGGGCCCAGGCGACGGGCGCGGTGAGCGCGGCGCCGTGGGGCAGCGCGAGCATCCTCCCGATCTCGATGATGTACATCGACATGATGGGTGGCGAGGGGCTGACGTACGCCACCAAGGTGGCGATCCTCAACGCGAACTACGTCGCCGCGCGGCTCGAGCCGCACTATCCGGTGCTCTACAAGGGCGCCAACGGCCGCGTGGCGCACGAGTGCATCGTCGATCCACGCGGGCTGAAGGGGAGCGCGGGAATCGAGGTGGAAGACATCACCAAGCGGCTGATGGACTACGGCTTCCACGCGCCAACGGTGAGCTTCCCGGTGGCCGGCACGCTGATGATCGAGCCGACCGAGAGCGAGCCGAAAGGGGAGATCGACCGGTTCTGCGACGCGCTGATCGCGATCCGCGAGGAGGTGCGGTCCATCGAGCGGGGCACGAGCGACCGCGACGACAACCCGCTCAAGCACGCCCCGCACACGATGCGGGCGGTGGTGAGCGACGCGTGGGAGCACGCATACAGCCGCGAGACGGCGGCCTTCCCGGCGCCGTGGACCCACGAGCGAAAGTTCTGGCCGACGGTGGGGCGGATCGAGAGCGCGTACGGGGATCGGCATCTCGTGTGTTCCTGCCTCCCGACCGACGCGTACGCGGAGGATGTCGTGGGCTCGTGAACGGTGACCGTTCACCGTTCACGGTTCACGGATCACCCAGTCTTGGCCTCGTACGCCTTCGCGTCGAGCAGCGCCGACTTCTCGGACTCGTCGCTCAGCTTCATGCGGATCATCCAGCCGTCGCCGTAGGGGCTCGTGTTCACGAGCGCGGGCTCGGCGTCGAGGCGGGTGTTGATCGCCACCACCTGGCCGCTCACCGGCGAGTAGAGCTCGGACACCGCCTTCACCGCCTCGATCGTCCCGAAGACGTCGTGCTTCTTGTAGGACGCCCCGACCTTCGGCAGCTCGACGAACACGATGTCGCCGAGCTCGCCCTGCGCGAAGTCGGTGACGCCGATGAACACCTCGCCCGGCGCGCCCGCCGGTTTGACGTACTCGTGGTCTTCGGTATACAGCAGATCCTTCGGAATCTCGGACACGGCGCGCTCCGCGAGGTCGAGGTGAGTGCTCGCGGGCAGTCTACCCGGCGGCGGAGCCGAGTTCAAGGCATGTGCGCGGCGTTCGCTAGACGGACGCGGGCTCGGGCGCCTCGGCCGCGGCGAGCAGCGCGGACCATACCTCGGTCACCCGCTGGTCGAGCTGGGTGAGGGTGCCGACGTTGTCGATCACGAAGTCGGCACGGGCTCGCTTCAGCTCCGCCGGCATCTGCGCGACGATCATCTCCATCGCCTCCGTCTCGCGGAGCCCGCGCTCGCGGACGAGCCGCTCCAGGCGCACCGGACGGGGCGCGTCGACGAGGACGATGCGATCGTACCCGTCGGTGAGGCGGCGCTCGAACAGCAGGGGCACGTCGCAGACGACGAGCCGGTCGCCCCGCTGCCGCGCCTGCTCCACGAGCGCGGCGCGCATACGCTCCACCTCCGGATGCACCATCGCGTTCAGCTGCTCGAGCTCCTGCGCCTCGCTGAAGACGATGCGGCGCAGCGCCGCCCGGTCGATCGAGCCGTCGGCGGCGAGGATCGAGGTGCCCCAGCGCTCCACGATCGCCGCGTACGCCGGCGTGCCCACCTCGACGGCCCGGCGTGCCAGCACGTCGGCGTCGATGATCGTCGCCCCACGCTCGCTGAGGAGCTGGTCGACGGTCGACTTGCCGCTGCCGATGTTGCCGGTGAGGCCGACGAGGAGCATGGATGCGGAATCCGGGGAACGGTGCGCTGCCAAAGTAGGCCCGGCGAGGCGGCGCGGCAAGGAAGATCACCTTCACCGGTTCGCGCCCGCAGGACGCGCGAACCATCCCGTTCGAGTGGAAACGCACGTACGTTTGGTTACCCCATCTCGAGATCCGGAGACGACGTGACGACCGAGCAGCGACGCGAGGACGAGGACGGCGCCGGCGCGAGCCCCCGCTACGCCGCGCTCGTGCACGACCAGCTCGCCCTCCTGGGCGAGAACCCGGAGCGCGAAGGGCTGCTCAAGACCCCGGAGCGCGTCGCCAAGGCGATGGCGTTCCTCACCCGCGGCTACGCCGAGCGCCTGGCCGACGTCGTCGGCGACGCGATCTTCGAGGAGGATCATCACAACATGGTGATGGTGCGCGACATCGAGCTCTACTCGCTGTGCGAGCACCACCTCCTCCCCTTCTTCGGCAAGGCGCATGTCGCCTACATCCCCGATGGCCGCATCGTCGGGCTGTCCAAGCTGCCGCGGCTCGTCGACCACTTCGCGCGGCGGCTCCAGGTGCAGGAGCGGCTCACCGAACAGATCGCCCTCGCGGTGGAGGAGACGCTCGAGCCGCTCGGCGTGGGCGTCGTCATCGAGGCCTATCACCTCTGCATGATGATGCGCGGTGTCGAGAAGCAGAACTCGCGCACGATCACCTCGGCGCTGCGCGGCGTGTTCCGCGACGATGCCCGGACGCGCGAGGAGTTCCTCGCGCTGGCGCACGCGACGACGGGCTGACGGTCTGACGGTGAAACGGTTACCGTCTCACCGTCTCACCGTCTCACAGCAGTCGCACCTGGTCTTCGTCCCGTCGCGGGACCGAGTGGCACGAGCGACAGCGCGCTTCGTAGCTCTCGTCGCCGCCGACCATGATCGTCGGCGAATCGTAGCGGGCCGGCTTGCCGCCGATCAGCCGCTGGTTCCGGCTCGCCGGGTTGCCGCACAGCACGCAGATGGCGTGCAGCTTGTCCACCTGCTCCGCGACCGCCAGCAGCTGGGGCATCGGACCGAACGGCTCGCCGCGGAAATCGGTGTCGGTGCCGGCGAGGATGACCCGGCGACCGCTCGCGGCGAGGTCCGTCGCCAGCGCGACGATCCCGATCGGCAGGAATTGCGCTTCGTCGATCGCGACGACCTGCGTCGCCGGAAGCAGCTCGCGCGAGATCTGCTCGGGCGAGTCCACCGGCACCGCTTCCACCGTACGGCCGTCGTGGCTGGACACGTGGTACAACCCCGCATACCGCTCGTCCAGGTGCGACTTGAACACCTGCACGCGCTTCTTCGCGATCAAGGCGCGGCGCACCCGGCGGATCAGCTCCTCGCTCTTGCCGCTGAACATCACGCCGCACACCACCTCGATCCACCCGCCGGCGCCGGCGGGGTACATGTCGCCGATCATGCGTCGTCGCGACGCGGACGAGGACGGGTCGGCCGGCCCATGCCGCCACCGCCGGTTCCCCCGTCGCGGTCGAACTTGCGCACGGCGTTGAACGGGCGGGACGGCCGATCGGGACGGTCCCCGCGCGGCGCGGCACCGCGCGACGGCGGACCGCTCCGGGGCGGACGGTCCCCGCGCTCGGCGCGGTCGAACGAGGGCCGCGCGGGACGGTCGCCGCGATCGAACGGTCGGCTCGGACGGGCGCCACGCTCCGGGCGTCCACCACGGTCCGGGCGATCGCCCCGCTCCGGCGGCCCGCGCCGCGCCGGCCGATCCTCACGCGGCGTATCGAGCCGCGCCTGCACCCGGCGCCCGCGCACGACGCTGCCGGTGATCTTGCCGGCGACCAG
>JABFYH010000198.1 GCA_013361335.1 Gemmatimonadaceae bacterium
TCTCGCGGATGGTCGCCCGACAACCTGCGCCCGGAAGCGGCGCAGGAGCAGCTCGCGCACATCGCCGAGGATCCCGAGCGGTTCATCGCCGAGCAGGTGGACCGCGAGGCGAAGGGACCGGCGATCACGCTCCCCGGCGGAGAAACCGTCTCGCGCCTCCCCGGCATCCACAAGTGGATGTGGGACGGCGAGTTCTGCGGCAGCATCGGCTTCCGCTGGCAGCCCGGGACCCCTGACCTGCCGCCGTACTGCCTGGGCCACATCGGCTACGCCGTCGTGCCGTGGAAGCGGCGGCTCGGCTATGCGACGCAGGCGCTGGCGGACATCCTCCCCGAGGCGCGCGCGCTCGGACTGCCGTACGTCGAGCTGACGACCGACACCGCCAACACCGCGTCACGGCGCGTGATCGAGGCGAATGGTGGACGGATCGTCGAGCGGTTCGACAAGCCCGCGCACTACGGCGGCGCGGAGAGTCTGCGCTACCGGATCGCTCTCGCATAGCGACGTCGCTGGCCCTGCCTTTGCCCCTCGCCTGCCGCGGTGCGCAAGCACCGTGAACCCCGCCGAGAGACGAATGCCACGCGCAAATCGAGACACCGAGGCGAGCAGGCCCGGCATGCTCAGCCTCATCGAGGCAACCTGGTCGGACTTCGGCCGAGACGAATGCGGCACGCGCGCAGCCGCGCTCGCGTACTCCACGATCTTCGCGCTGACGCCGCTGCTCATCCTGCTCATCACCATCGCGGGGCTGATCTGGAGCCCAGCCGAGGTGCAGCGGGGCATCGAGACGCAGTTCGCCGGCATGGTTGGCCAGTCCGGCGCGCAGCAGATCCACGCGATGATCGCCCACAGCCGCGACTCGGCGGGCGGTGGCATCGTAGCGACCGTCGGCAGCATCGTCGGGCTCATCCTCGGCGCGACGGGCGTCTTCCTCGCGCTGCAGGATGCGCTCAACAAGGCGTGGAACGTCAGGCCGGACCCGAAGCAGGGAGGCGTGAGGCCGTTCATCGTGAAGCGGCTGATCTCGGCCGGCATGGTGCTCGGCCTCGGGTTCATCCTCGCCGTGTCGCTCGCGCTCACCGCGGCCCTGTCCGCAGCCGGACACGCGATCGGGGGCGGGCTCCCCGACGTCGTGATGGAGGTGGTGAACTTCGTCGTCTCGTTCGTCGTGCTCGCCGTGTTGTTCGGCGCGATCTTCAAGGTGCTGCCGGACGCGACGATCGGCTGGGCCGACGTCCGGGTGGGCGGCGTGGTGACGGCGCTGCTGTTCGTCGTCGGCAAGTTCGTCATCGGGATCTACCTGGGGCACAGCAATCCCGGCGACGCCTTCGGCGCGGCGAGCGCGCTGGCGGTGATCCTCGTGTGGACCTACTACACGGGAGTCATCATCCTGCTCGGCGCGGAGTTCACGCAGGAGTGGGCGGCGCAGCACGGTCACGCGATCGAGCCCGAGGCTGGTGCGGTGCGTGCCGATCTCGTCGAGGCGGAAGAGGCGCGCGAGGAGGCGGCGAAGCGGCCGGGCGCGCGCACGCCGCGTGCGGCCGCCGGCCGAGCGGCCACGTCCGTCGCGCCGGCGAACAATGGAAGCCGCGGTGGCGCCATGGACTGGCTGCTGGGACTGCCGATCATCCTGCTGCTGTTGCGCCGGCGTCGCCGGTAGCCCCGCGAGGGCGGCGGAGGGTCTCGCGGGATGACAAGCCGTCAACTGCTCGACCGCTCCGCCGCCCGTTACGCCGTAGCCGGGTGTGCGTGGTGCGCCAGATCGTGGGCGAAGGTTTCGACGTCGGTCCAGTCGCCGTCGTACCGGGTGCCGTTGATGTAGAAGGTCGGCGTCCCGTTCACGCCACTCCGCACGCCGCCACTGAAGTCGGCCTGGATGCGATCGACGAAGGCGTCGTCCTCCAGATCGCGGGTCACGCGCGTCGTGTCCGCACCGACGGCCGCGGCGTAATCGGCGAGGTGGTGGTCGGAGAGCGCGGTCGGCGAATCCTGCTGGTGCTCGTAGATCATGTCGTGCATCCGCCAGTACGCGTCGCTGCCCAGCTGCGCGCCGACGCTCTCCGCCGCCACCGCTGCGTGCAGGGCGTGCGAGTGGATCTCGGTGAGGGGGAAGTTGCGGAAGACGAAGCGAAGCCGATCGCCCAACCGCTGCTGGAGCTCCTGGATGACGGGATGCGCCCGATAGCAGTACGGGCACTGGAAGTCGCCGTATTCCACGAGCGTGATGGGGGCGTCGACCGGGCCCTGGACATGGTCCTGGGGCGACACGGGGATGCGGAGTGCGTCGCTCATGTGGAGACCTCCTGGCTGGTGTGTGCGCCCGCGGCGAGCTTGTCGAGCGCGTCGAGGATGCCGTCGGCGCCCGGGTTCACCCCGACGGGCGACCGGTAGCTCCAGCGGATGATGCCGTCCCCGTCGATGACGAAGAGCGCCCGCTCCGTGGTGCCCTCATCCTCGCGATACACGCCGTACCGCCGCGCGACCTCACCCTTCGGCTCGAAGTCAGCGAGGAGTGGAAAGTGGAGATGTCGATCCTCGGCAAAGGCGCGGTGGCACCACACGCCGTCGACGGAGATGCCGAGCAGCTCGGCGCCGGCCTTGGCGAACTCGGGGAGGATCTGGTTGTAGAGCGCCATCTGGTCGCCGCAGACGGGACTCCAATCCGCCGGATAGAAGGCGAGGATCACCGGGCGGCCGCGCAGCTCGCTGAGCGAAACGCGTTGATCGGGGGTGACCGGGAGGGTGAAGTCCGGCGCAGGGGTCCCTGCGGGCAGTGGGGTCTCTCTCGATGCGGGGCTCATACGGGTGCGGAGGCTGGAGGAGGAGTCGGTGGGAGAAGTGACGACGCGGCCTCGACCCGAAGACCGCGCTCGAGGGTCTGCTTCACGGGGCACCGGTCAGCGATGTAGAGCAGGCGGGTTCGCTGCTCGTCGGTGAGTGGACCGAGCAGCTCGACCTCGCGCTCCAGCCGGCCGACGCCGACCTCCTTCGTCTCGCAGTTGGCGCAGTCCACGGCGTGCGACCGCACGGGGCGGATGCGCACGACGACGTCGCTCAGCGGCCACTGCTTGCGGTCGGAGTACATCCGCACCGTCATGGCCGTGCACGCGGCGAGAGCGCCGAGCAGCAGCTCGTACGGGCTCGGCCCGTCGTCGGTGCCGCCGGCGTCGAGCGGCTCGTCGGCGACGATCGTGTGCGTACGCGTGCGGATCGTCGTGCGGAACCCGCTGGCGGGGATCGACGCGCTCACCCAGGGCGCGCTCCCGTCCGGCCTCTCTCGAGTCGTCACGGTCGATTCATCCTCGGGTGGAGTGAAGGCGGCACGGCGCGCGCCCGTCCACGTCCTGGCGATACGTCGGAACCTGTGCCGATGAAGCCACTAATCGAGGTAGACGTTCGCCGTATTCAAGCAAGCCCAACGTTACGACGGACGGCGACGCCCGGTCGGGGCCGATCTCACGAGCGGGCGGTACTGAGGCGACGCGCGGGTGCACTCGGCGCAGGGCGTCGATATGCGGATTCGGGGATCTCGCCGAGACGCGATGGGTGCACCCTGGCGCCAAGGCCATAGAACTGCTGGAAGCTCATGATGAGCGGGCGCCAGCGATCCGGATCGATCCGATCGGTGTGGCCGTTCATGCGAATCGCTTCGTCGACGTGCACGCGGACGATGCGCAGCTCCAGCGCGACCAGTCCGCCGCGACGGGCGGGATCGCGCACGGCCAGCGGATGCACGGCCTCGAGCTCCGCCTCGAGGTGCACCGGACACTCGCGCACGCGGGGCGGCGCGACGCAGTCGGATGGGAGCGCGGTGAGCTCCGCGATGCCGAACTTGTCGGGCTCGTGCCGGTATCCCATCGCGATCTTGTGCGGCGGCACCGGGTCGGAGCCTGTGGTCTTCGCCAGCCGATCGACGGCCGAGGCTTCGTGGATCGAGGGAAGGTTGAGCACACACTGCCCGGTACGCTGGATGTTCTGCGGCGTCTGCGACCGCGCGCCGAAGCCGAGCATGCAGCTTCGACCGAGCCACCAGGCGGAGGACATCGGCGCGAGGTTTGGCGAGCCGTCCGGATTGGTGGAGCTCACCAGGACGACGGGCGTACCGAAGTAGAGGATTGCGGGATCGATCGCGACGTGGGTATCGGAGCGGGACGTCATGGCGAGTGCGCGGCGAGAGTGAGCGGGCGAGATGGTGCCGAACGATACCGGTCTCCCGGTCGGCGGCGCTTCCCGAATCGTGATCGAATCGGGGCTCGACGAGCCGCACCCGGCGGCGTGCCGGCCGAGCGGCGCGGCCATTGCTCCTGATCGGATCGCTCGCCGGCCTCGCGCCGTCTCCGTCACCACCATCGCTCCGTGGACCAATGCCCCGACCATCCCTGCTTCGCGCTGTCGTGCTCGCGGCGCTCGTCGCGCCGTCGACCCTGACGGCGCAGGCCGGCGCCGTTCGTGCCCCGTCCGCGTGCACGTACGAGAGCTGTGCCCTGCGCGTCGAGGCGGCCTTCCTCTCGGCGCCGAAGCTGCTGCGTGGGCGCGCGGGGGAGCAGGTGGGCAACCTCGGGATGTTCGGCGGCGGCGTCGACACGCTGCTGGCCGGCCCGGATTCCGCTGCGGCGTATGCTCGACGCTACGTGACGGACATCCGGCGCTCGAGCACCCTCGGGCTGCTCGGCACCGTGGCGTTCGTGGCTGCGCTCATCCGGTCGAACAACTCGAGCGCCGCCGATGCGCCGACCGTGGCGCTCGCCGTGACCGCCGGCGCATTCTCGATCGCATCGATTCCGTTCGCGCTGCGCGCCAACCGGAGCCTGTCGAAGGCGGTGTGGTACTACAACTCGGTGCTCCCGACGCGCTGACAGCTTCCGAGCCTCACGATGTCACACGAGCGAATCGATCTCCGCACCGAGGACGGCACCTGTCCGGCGCACGTCTTCTCGCCGGAGACGCCCGGGCGGTGGCCGGGCGTGCTGTTCTTCATGGACGGCATCGGGATCAGGCCGGCGCTGTTCGAGATGGGCGAGCGGATGGCGAGCGCCGGCTATCACGTGCTGCTCCCCGACCTGTACTATCGCACCGGCTACTGTCTGGGCGGACGGCTGTCCTTCGCCGCGGCGGGTCATTTTCCCGATCGTGTGGCGGCAGCGGCGTCCTATCACCCGAGCGGTCTCGCCACCGAAGCGCCGGACAGCCCGCACCGCCTTGCGCCCGCGATGCAGGCACGGGTGTACGTCGCGGGGGCGATCGAGGATGCGGGCTTCGACGATGCACAGAAGCAGCGGCTCGAGGACGCGCTCACGGCGGCTGGCGTGGACCACCGCATCGAGACCTACGACGCGCGGCACGGCTGGGTCCCGTCCGACACGCCGGCCCACGATCCCGCCGCGGCGGAGCGGCATTGGCGAACGTTGTTCGACCTGTTCGGCGGGACGATCGGTCGCGGCTGAGCGCCTTTCCTGCACGACTGGCATCAACGACGTGGGCCACACGGATTCCACGGATCGAACGGATGCAACCGATCCTGCGTCGGGCCTGTGCCGGTGCGGTGAACCGCGCAATCCAACCGGAAAAGGAGAAGCGCCTTTTTGAGGTGTAGGCCGGGATCGGTGCGCGGGGCTCTGCCGGAGGACGCCCCTTCGTCGTTGGGGCCAGTGTGAACGACCCATCGTCGTTGGTTAGTCTGGCCGCAAGCGAGAGCGATTTTACAGACAGCGCGATCCCTGGTAATTTCGCGCGCCCGCCGGAACCACAGCCACCCGCGCTCCCTCCATGCCGACGTCCGCCCCTGGCCGCTCGTCAGTCCAGGTCGTCCCCTTCATCGCGCTGCTCGCTCTCGCCGCCGGCTGTGGG
>JABFYH010000098.1 GCA_013361335.1 Gemmatimonadaceae bacterium
CGGGCGAGCGACGCCGCGTACCGGAGCGCCGGCTCGCTCGCCGCCACGTCGCGCACGGCGCGCTGCAGCGCTACCGCTTCCTCGGCGCCCAGCACGGGACGGAGCGCGGCCGGTGCGGCGCCGGTGGTCGCGCGGAGGATCGACACTTCGTCGTCCGCCGAGGGATAGCCCACGCGCACGTCGAACAGGAAGCGGTCGAGCTGCGCTTCGGGGAGCGGGTACGTCCCCTCCTGCTCGATCGGATTCTGCGTCGCCAGCACGAAGAAGGGCTCCGGCAGCCGGAGCGATTCGCCCGCCGCCGTGACCCGGTGCTCCTGCATCGCCTCGAGCAGCGCGGCCTGGGTACGCGGCGGCGCGCGGTTGATCTCGTCGGCGAGGACGATGTTCGCGAACACCGGGCCGCGCACGAATCGGAAGCTGCGCGCGCCGCTCGCCGCATCCTCCTCCAGGATCTCGCTCCCCGTGATGTCGCTCGGCACCAGGTCCGGGGTGAACTGGATGCGCCGGAATTCGAGCGAGAGCGCTTCGGCGATCGAGCGGATCATCAGCGTCTTGGCCAGGCCGGGCACGCCGACGAGCAGGGCGTGTCCCCCGGCGGCCAGCGCCATGAGAATCTCGTCGAGCGCCGCCTCCTGACCCACGATGCGTTTGCTCACTTCGGCGCGCAGACGCCGGAGGGCGTCGCGCAGCGCGTCGGGCTCGGTGCGCACGTCGTGCGCGTGCACGGGAGAACCGGAGGCGGCGGCGGTGCTCAGCGGACGGCACGCCGCCGGCGGTGCGTCAGCAGGAAGATCGAGCCGTCGATCGCGCCGACGCTGGCGAGGGTCGTGCTCTCGTCCAGCACCTCGAACCCGCGAAGCTTCATCACGAACGCCTCGGCCGGCTCCCCCGCCGCATGGAGCGCCGCCAGCGCACGCAGCTTGAGCGCGAGCACCGACTCCGTGGGCGCTACCGCGACGCGCACCACGTCCCAGACCTCCGGCATCTCCACCCGCACGGTGATCGCCGCGACGCCCGCCGGCGCCATCTGGATGACGTCCCCGCGCGTGCGGAGCTGGGTGACGAAGGGCGCGCTCATGGCTTGCCCGGGAGCGTCGGGAGGGCGAGCAACGTCTCCTCGAGCACGTAGGGCGCCAGCGTGCTGAAGAAGCGCGCGACTTGCATGTCGAACAGATACGTCGAGCCGGTCACCAGCGTGGCGCCGTCCTTCACCGTCGCGGCGATGACGAGCTCCTCGCCCCCCTGCCCGCGGAAGGTCAGGTAGTTCGGTCCTTCGCGCTCCACGAACGTGGCGTAGATGCTGTTCCGCCGCGTGAAGAACTTTCGGGCCTGCGCCAGCACCTCGGCGGGGGGCAGGGAGGAGCGGTACTCCTGGAGCGTGCGCTGCGACTGGATCATGAGCGGCGTCGGATGGATGCCTGGAAAGCGAGGGCGAGCCTGGCGGCGTGGCGATTGGACACCAGTCGCCGCGGTCGCGATGCCTTGAAGCTTAACGGGGCGCGGCGGCCGGCCGGGAGGGCTACGCGCGCTCCGGGTCCCGGTACGCGAGCGGCAACTCCACCTGGAAGGTGGATCCCTCGCCGGGCGCGGAGCGCACGACGATCTCCCCGCCGAGCAGCCGGGCCAGGCGCCGCGCCAGGGCGAGGCCGAGTCCAGGACCGCCGTAGCGCCGCGTGCTCGAGCCGTCGACCTGCCGGAACTCCTCGAACACGAGCTGCTGCATGTCGCTCGGGATACCGATCCCCGTGTCCTGTACGCGATACTGCACGCGCCCGTTGGCCACCTGGACCGATAGCCGGATCTCGCCCGTCTGGGTGAACTTGTAGGCGTTGCTGAGGAGCGCGACGAGCATCTTGCTGATCTTCCGCCGGTCGCTCACCATCGTGACGACGGTCTCCGGCTCGCTGACACGCAGGGCGACGTCGGGCGCGCGGCCGCGGGTGCTCGCCACGGCGTCGCGCAGCGGCTCGCGCACGTCGAAGGTCGTGGTGACGACCTCCAGCCCCCCGCGCTTGAGCGTCGTCAGTTCGAGCAGGTCGCCGATGAGGTCCAGCAGATGCTCGCTGGCGGTCTTCACCTGCGCGATGGTCTTCCGCTGCTCCGGCGTCACCGGCCCGGACAACCCCTCGTCCATCAGCGCGAGGTAGCCCATGACGGCGGTGAGTGGCGTGCGCAGCTCGTGCGAGATGTTGGCCAGGAACTCGTCCTTCACCCGCCGTGCCTCGAGCAGCGCACCGTACTGCCGCTCGAGCTCCGCGTTCGTCTCGATGAGGGCGGCGTTCGCGCGACGGAGATCCTCGATGAGGCGCGCCTTCTGCGCGGTCGCCGCCATCTGGTCCGCGACCATGCGCAGCAGCGACCGCGTCTCGGCGGTGATCGCGCCGGCCCGCTCGAAGTAGAAGGCGACGGCGCCCAGCACGCCATCGCCCGTCTGCAAGGGCAACGCGACGATGGCGCGGAAGCCCAGCTCGTGTGCCACCTCGGCCCAGTCCTCGAGCGAGGCGTCGGCCATCACGTCCGGCACCTCGATCACGCGCCGCTCCGCCGCCGCTTCCCCGCTCGGCCCGAAGCCGAGCCGCACCCGCATCTCGCCGAGGAAGGGGGTGTAGCGCTCGGGCCAGTTGTGTACCGCGGCGAGCCGCATCAGCTCACTGGCGCCGTCGACGAGATAGACGCAGGCGAACGTCGCGCCGACCAGCGGGCTCACCCGGTCGAGCGCGAACTGGAACACCTCCTCGGGCCGGTCGGCCGTGAGGAAGGCGTGCACGATCTCGCGGATGGCGATGAGCTCGCGCACGCCGGACTCGGTGCTCTCCGGCGACGCGCGCAGCCGCTCGCTGGTGAGCGGGGGGGACGGGGTCACGCGTGGAATATGGGGCCGCAACCGCGTGCCGGCCAGACGTTTACGACGTCGCCCTCACTTCCCTGGCCCCTTCGCCGGGACCGTCAACGTCCGCACCTCGAGCCGATGGATCAGCACGTTCGGCGGCGTCAGCACCACCTGGGCGACCGCGTCGGCGACGTCGGCCGGCACGAGCTTCCACCGATCCTTCTCGCCCGGCGCGTTACCGTTGAACTCCGTCGTCACCGCGCCCGGCATCACGACCGACACCTTCACCCCACGATCGCGGACCTCGATCATCAGGTTCTCGGCCCACGCGGTGACGAACGCTTTCGTCGCGCCGTAGCAGCTGCCCCCGACGAAGACGCTCCGTCCGCCGATGGAGCCGATGGTGCAGACGTGACCAGCCTTGCGGGCGAACATGCCGGGAAGCACGGCGCGCGTGACGTGGAAGAGCGCGTTCACGTTCACGTCGAGCATGCGGTGCCACTCCTCGGCCGAGAGCTCCATCATCGGCTTGAGGACGCCCACGCCGGCGTTGTTGACCAGCACGTCGACCTCGATCCCGCCGAGCTGGCGCGCCACTGCGCTGGCGTCGGCGACGTCGAGCGCGATCGGGCGGCACATTCCACCGGCCGAGATCACCTCGGCGCGCAGCGCGTCGAGCTCGGGCTGCTTGCGCGCGACGGCGACGACCGTCCACCCCTCGCGCGCGAAGCGCAGCGCGATTGCGCGGCCGATGCCGCGCGACGCGCCCGTGACGAGAATGCTCTGCGTCATCGTGCGACCCGCAGGATCGCGCCGTAGATCATCCGCGTCCCGAAGTCGAGACTCGCCAGCGGGATGCGCTCGTCGTTGCCGTGCATGCGGTCCTCGTCGTCCTGGTTCATCGGGAAGGGCAGCAGCCCGAACGCCTGCATGCCCCAGGCCCGCAGCCGCGCGCTGTCGGTGGCGCCGGTGCTCAGGTAGGGAACGACGGTCATCGTCGCGTCGAGCGCCTGCACGCTCTCCCGGATCGCGGCGAACATCGGCGAATGGAAGTCGCTCGCCGGCGAGTCCTCGCCGCGGTCGGTCACCGTGATGGTCACCATCGTGTCGTTGACGACCCGCTGCAGCCGCCGCACCACGGAGTCGATCGACTGCCCGGGGAGGGTCCGGATGTTGAGCTTGGCCGAGGCCTCGGTCGGGATCACGTTGGTGCGGATCCCTCCCTGCACGATCGTCGGCGAGATGCCGTTGCGCAGCACGGCGTCGAACACCGGGATGCCGGCGAGAACCCGCGCGCCGCGCTGGATGCGCCGCGTGTCGGTCGAGGCGACGTCGGCCATCGCGGTCCGCTCCTGGCGATTCGGCCAGACGCGACCGAGCTGGGAGAAGAACTCGCGCGTCGTCGGGTTCACCTGCACCGGCTCCTTGTAGTCGCCGATCCTGGCGAGCGCGCGGCCGAGCCGGCTGATCGCATTGCCGGCAAGGGGGATCGACGCGTGGCCTCCGGGGCCGCGCGCCGTGACGGTGACGGTGTGCGGGACCTTCTCGGTGTTCTGCACGGCGACGTACAGCCGCTTTCCGCCGACGATGCGCGTCCGTCCACCTTCGTTGAGGGCGATCTCGGCCCTGATCAGCTCGGGGTGGTTCTTGATCAGCCAGCCCATCCCCCACTCGCCGCTCTGCTCCTCGTCGGAGTTGGCGACGAAGATGACGTCGCGCGAGAGGGTGCCTCCCTTGTCGATGACGTTCCGCTTGAGGAGGAGCATCGTCTCGAGGTTCGCGGCGAGCATCCCCTTGTCGTCGATCGCGCCGCGGCCGTAGAGGTAGCCGTCACGGATCTCGGCGGCGAAGGGGTCGACGGACCACTTGTCGCGCTCGACGCCGACGACGTCCATGTGGCCCATGATCAACACGGGGCGTTTGCTGCCGGTGCCGCGAAGGCGCGCGACGAGCGCGCCGCGACCCGGCGCCGGCTCGAACAGGTGCGTCTCGATCCCCGCGGCCTTCAGCGCGGAGTCGAGATGGCGGGCGACCTGGAGCTCGTTGCCGGGCGGGTTCACCGTGTTGAGGCGGATCATCGCCTGGAGATGAGCGAGCGTCTCCTTGCTCGCGGCGGACCAATCCGGTTCCTGGGCGGGGGCCGGGGCGGCGGCGGAAAGGGTCATCAGCAGAGCGGCGGCGAAGAGTCTGGGGCGCATTCGGGTCGACAACGGCGTGGTGACGAATGGCGTGCGCTCAGGCGAGCATGCGCTCGATGCTGCGCACGAGCGGCGCGAAGCTCAGGGTCTTGCCGGCGACGCGCTCGGCCTGCTCCTGCGCGAGCTCGCGCTGCGCCTCGCCGAACAGCGACTGGGCGATCCAGGGACCCGCGCGCGGGTTGCGCCACCAGTCGGTGTCGTACCGCTCCACCAGCGTCTCGGTGATCAGCGCCTGGAGCTGCCAGGCGCGCAGGTAGCGCGCCGCATAGTACCGGTTGTCCACGTCGACGAAGGCGTCGGCCGCCGAATACTGGAAGTTCGTCGCCCCGGTGAGGAGCTCCACGTACAGGTCGGGCGCACCCTCCCACGACACCGCGCCGCCGAAGAGCTGCGTCTCGTAGAGCAGCTTCGCGCTGTAGCGTCGCAGGAAGTGCAGCTCCTCGAACCCCGCGCTCCGCAGGAAGCCCGGCACCGTCTTCTTCGTCAGGCCGGTGTATCGCGCGAGCCACCCCGCGTCCTGCATGAGGTGATCGAACAGCATGGCGTACCCTTCCGTCACCGAGTTGTCCCCCATCCAGCGGAACTCCATCGGGAGATCGGGACGCATGTACGCGAAATGCAGCGCGTGGCCGAGCTCGTGGAGGAAGGTGTTCCAGTCGGTCTGGCCGCCGTGCGGGCGCAGGACGAGATACACCTCGTCGGGGACGCGAACCGGCGCGCAGAAGGCGCGCGACCGCTTTCCCTCGCGCTCACCCGTATCGAAGCGCACCCGCCCCTGCGCGGTGGGATCCATCCCCATCTCGCC
>JABFYH010000095.1 GCA_013361335.1 Gemmatimonadaceae bacterium
GTGCTGCCGCAGATGGGGGTGATCGTGGCATGGCTGGTGGTCACGTTCACGCTGGCCCTGCGGTTGTTCCGGTGGCGGTAGACGTCCGCTACGCGCCCTTCGCCGCGGTGCGAGGTCGATAGACGATGAACGATTCACCACTGGGGGATCTCCCGACCGCAGAGCTGCGCGCGCAGGGGGCGCGCTTGCTCGACTGGATCGCCGACTATCTCGACCATCCGGAGCGGCACCCTGTCGTGTCGCCGCTCGCGCCGGGCGATGTCCGCGCCTCGCTGCCCCCCACGCCGCCCACGCGCGCGGAGTCGCTCGAGCGCATCATCGCGGACTTCGAGCAGCGCATCCTGCCCGGCGTCACGCACTGGAACCACCCCGGTTTCTTCGCCTACTTCTCCATCTCGTCATCCATTCCGGGCATTCTCGCCGAGCTGCTGATCGCCGCGCTCGACGTCAACGCGATGTTGTGGAAGACGTCGCCCGCGGCCACGGAGCTGGAGCAGCTCACCATGGACTGGCTGCGCCAGCTCCTGGGGCTCGGCGACGGATGGTTCGGGCTGATCAACGACACCGCCTCGATCTCGACGATGCTCGCGCTCGCCGCGGCGCGCGAGGCGAAGCCGGAGCTGGAGATTCGCGCGCGAGGGATGGCCGGCCGGCCGGAGCTGCCGGTGCTCCGCGTCTACTGCTCCGAACATGCGCACTCGAGCGTCGACAAAGGCGCGCTCGCCATCGGCGTCGGGCTCGACAACGTCATCAGGATTCCGGCCGACGACGACTATCGGATGCGCCCCGACGCGCTCGCCGCCGCGATCGCCGCCGACCGGAGCCGTGGATCTCTTCCCCTCGCCTGCGTGGCGACGGTCGGCACGACGAGCGTCGCCAGCATCGATCCGGTGGCGGAGATCGCCGCGATCTGCCGGCACGAGGGCGTCTGGCTGCACGTCGACGGCTCGTATGGCGGTGTGGCCGCGGTGTCGCCCCGTCTCCGGCAGGTGCTCGCCGGCGTCGAGCTGGCGGACTCGCTGGTCGTGAACCCACACAAGTGGCTGTTCACGCCCATCGACTGCTCGGCGTTCTACACCCGTCATCCGGCGGTGCTCAGGCGCGCCTTCTCCCTCGTCCCCGAGTACCTGGTCACCCGCGAGCAGGACGAGGTGGTCAACCTGATGGACTACGGCGTGCAGCTCGGACGCCGCTTCCGCGCGCTCAAGCTCTGGATGGTGATCCGCGCCTTCGGTGCGGAGGGTCTCGCGGCCCGCCTCGAACAGCACTGCGCCCTCGCCGCGACCTTCGCCGGGTGGGTGCGGGAGGAGCCGGCCTGGGAGCTCGCCGCTCCCGTGCACCTGTCGCTGGTCTGCTTCCGCTACGCGCCGCCGCATACGACCGAGGCGGAGCGCGAGCGGCTCAACACGGCCATCCTCGAGCGGGTCAACGCCAGTGGTGAGGCGTATCTCTCCCACACCAAGCTCGGGGGACGCTACGTGCTGCGCCTCGCGATCGGGAACATCAGGACCGAGGAACGGCACGTCGCTCGGGCATGGACGCTGCTGACAGAGGCGGCGCGCACGCTCAGCGACTGACTGTGGTGCACAGTCAGTCGCGGGGCCGGTCGCGACTACAGCGCTTCGCGCTTCATCACCGTCCGCTCCTCCGTCGCGAACGAGATGTCGGGGCTGCCGAGCATCCGCGCCGTCTGCTCGGCGATGCGGCGGCGGCGCATCATGAGGACCAGCACCACGGCGAGGATCACCGCCAGCAGGGCAAGTCGGACGTCGAGCCGGTGCGCGAAGCCCAGCACCCGTAGCGCCGCTCCGCCCGCGGCGAATCCCAGATAGCCGAATGCCACTGCCCACGCCCAGCAGCTGATGCCGCTGGCGATCAGGTAGAGCGAGAACGGAAGACGCGCCGCGCCGCAGGCGATCGGCAGCGGGAGCCGGAGCCCGTACGCGAACCGGATCGCCAGCGACGCCCGCCAGGGATGCCGGCGCACGACCGTCAACGCCCCGGTGAGCAGCCGCCGCTTGTCCGGGAAGCGCGCGCGCACCCAGTCGATCCGCCAGCGGCCGACGAAGTACAGCGCGACCGACGCGAGCCAGGTGCCGAACGCCACCGCGACGACGATGCCGATCAACCCGGCGCGGCCATGACGGACGGCGATGCCGCCGAGGATCGGGTTCGCCTCCTCGAACACGATGCTCGTCGCGCCGAGCGCCGTGTACTTCCACAGGCGCTCGAGCAGCGGGATGTCCTGCAGCGACCGCACCACCGGGGCCGCAGCCTGAAGCACGAGCGCTAGAATAACGACCCCTCCTCCCCTTGCCGGTGTAGCGAGGCCATCTTCCTCGCCGTCTATATATCGTCGCCGGCCCTCGGACTCGCCACCAACCTCTCAATCCCGCCGAAGCATGGACCGCGTGCGTTTCATCGAGCACAAGGGCAAGCGCATCATCCTCCTCGACTTTGCCGGCATCACCGACCCCGAGCAGGGGCTCGCCGCCGTGGCCGAGGCCACCCGCTTCATCGGGGCCCTGCCGGCGGGGGGCGACACGATGACCCTCACCGACGTCACCGACACCCGGTACGACCGGAAAATCGTCGAGGCATTCAAGGAGATGACCGCCAAGAACCGCCCCATCGTCAGGACGGCGGCCGTCGTGAGCAACTCGTCGCTCCACCGGGCAGCCATCAGCATGATCGCCCTCTTCTCCCGGCGGAAGCTCGAGGTGTTCGACTCGCGGGCCCAGGCGCTGGACTGGCTCGCCGCCCAGCGCTAGCGTCGGGGTCGCGCGCGCCTCGGACGCCCACCGGCACGGAAGCTATCTTTCCCCGGCTCGCTCACCTGCCGTCGAACAGCAGCAGGACGGCCGCAAACGCGAGCAACAGCAGCACCAGGCATCCACAGCCAGGGCTTCTCGGGATCCACCTGGGAAGGCGAGCCATGCCGCAAGCTAGCGGCCGGTCGCGCCGTCAACGATCCACTCCGTCAGGCGACTGCATGTTCGACGCGAACTACTTCCGCACCGTCCTTCCCCGCGACGTCGAAGCCGCCGGCGGCAGCCCCGTCGTCGAGCTGCTGCTGGTGGGCGGCCACGCGCATCGCGTGCGAAGCGTCGTCGACGTCGCCGATGGGCGCGTCACCTTCGAGGCGTATCAGATGCGCGGCGAGCTCACGCACAATCGGCCCCGCTACGGACAGACCGCGGACGCGTCGAACGAGACCTTCCGCGTCGTGGTCGCCTGCGAGAGCATCGTCGCCATCGTGCTCGACCCCGCGCCGGCGCAGACGACCCGCATCCGCCCCGGCTTCGCCTGACCACCGGCCCGGATCACATGACGGACCGCGGCCGGATCGTCGTCGTCGCGGCCGGCTTCGCGCTCTGGGCGGGAGGCCGGTGCGTCGCGGCCGCGCGCTGGTCCGACATCCGGCGCCTCCACGCGCGCCGGCACGCTGCACCGGGTGACGCCCTCGCCCTCGTCGTGGAGCTCGTGGACGGCTCGCGCATGGAGCTCCACGAGCAGGCGCCGGGCTTCGACGCCTTCGCCGATCGCGCCTCGGTGACCCTTTCCGGCATGGTGCCGGTGGGTGATTGGCATCACGCGGCGACTGCCGCCGGCGGCGGGTCCGGCGCGCTGCTCTTCGATCGAAGCGCGCGGCGTTACTAGACGGGACGCTCGGCCGTCTCCGGTAACCGCGGGCGACGCCCGCCCCACCGACCCCACGCCGCACCGCCCCACGACATGCTGAACCGCCCTCTCGTGCTGCTCGCCCTGTGCAGCTCGGCCCTCGCCTGCACCGTCTCCCCGGTCCCGTCGTCCTCCCCGGCACCGGCCGGCAGCAGCTCCGAGGTCGAGGAGCCCCGCGTCCGCACCGTCGTCGAGCGCTACCTGCACGGCCTCAAGTTCAACGACGTGGAGAGCCTGCGTGCCGCCTTCGCCCCCGACGCGAAGCTGATCTGGGTCCGGCGGGACGGCACCATGGGCCAGCTCTCGCAGGCGGACTGGTACAAGAGCTTCGCGGCGAACGCCGGCAAGGAAGAGGAGGGCGACCTCACCATCGCCCTGGTCGACATCACCGGCGACGTCGCCTCGGTGAAGGTGGTCGAGAACTACCCGAAGGAGGTCTATGTCGACTACCTCAACCTCGTCCGCGCCGGCGGCGACTGGCGCATCGTGAACAAGGTCTACACGCGCTGGTCGCGGTAGGACCCGGGCAGGGCGACGCACCCTGGCCCCGCGGATGCCGGCGGCGTAAGCTGCCGGCATGCCTTCTTCCAGACTCCTGAGTTCTCTGCTCGTCCTGTGCGCAGGCGCGGCGACCGTCGCGCCTGTCGCCTCGCGCGCTCAGCGTCCGCCTGGTCCCGCGGAGCATGACTTCGTGCTGCGCGGCTTCCGGTTCACCAGCGGCGAGTCGCTCCCCGGCCTCACCGTGCACTACCGCACCCTTGGCCAACCGCGGCGCGACGCGGCCGGCGTCGTGCGCAACGTCGTGCTCATCCTGCATGGCACCACCGGATCGGGGGCGCAGTTCCTGACCCGCGCCTTTGCCGGTGAGCTTTACGGACGTGGGCAGCCCCTCGATACGACGGTGTACTTCGTCGTCCTTCCCGACGGCATCGGCCACGGCGGATCGAGCCGCCCCAGCGAAGGGCTCCACGCCCACTTTCCCCATTACGACTACGACGACATGGTCGACGCGCAGCACCGGTTGCTCGTCGAGGGACTCGGCGTCACGCATCTGCGGCTCGTCATGGGAACGTCGATGGGCGGCATGCACAGCTGGGTGTGGGGCGAGCGCTATCCCGACTTCATGGACGGCATCGTCCCTCTCGCCAGCGTGCCCACCGCGATCGTCGGCCGGAACCGCATGATGCGCCGCATGGCGATGGACGACATCCGCGACGATCCCGCCTGGCACAACGGCGAGTACACCTCGCCCCCGCCCGGGCTGCGCGCCGCCCTCCAGATGCTGTGGATCATGACCAGCGCGCCCCTCGTGCAGCATCGCGACGCGCCGACGCGCGAAGCCGCCGACAGCGCGATCAGGGCGTATCTCGACGCCCGCATGCGGACGATGGACGCCAACGACATGCTCTACGCCTTCGATGCGTCGCGCGACTACGACCCGTCGCCGCAGCTCGAGCGCATCGTCGCGCCGGTGCTGGCGATCAATTCGGCCGACGATGCCGTGAACCCACCGGAGCTCGGCCTGATGGAGCGGCTGATGCCGCGCGTGAAGCGCGGCCGCTACCTGCTGCTGCCCATCTCGCCACAGACCCGCGGGCATGGGACGCACACCGTAGCCGCGGTATGGAAGGAGCCCTTCGCGGCCTTTCTCGCCACCCTGCCACCGCTCCCGCCGCTGCATTGAGCGACTGACGAGCTGGGCCGATCGGCACCGGACTTGCTCCCGGTTGTCGGCATGCCCGCTCAGTCCAGGATCATCCGCCGCGGTGCGCGGCGCAGCTTCCTGCTCGCCGCCCTCGTCCTCGGGGCATGCATCGAGGTGCACGACGCCTCCGACGAGGCAGCGAAGAAGGCCGCCGCCGACAGTGCGGGCGGTGCGGTGTTCATCGGCGATCCGAAGCCCAATGCGCCGACGCCCTCGCCGGATACCTATGGGGCGGACAGCGCGACGCCCGTACGCGGATTCGGGCCGGCGGCGATCGATTCCGCGCTCCGCACCGACTCGGCGCACACGCTCGACGTCATCGACTCCGCGCCGGCCGCGCTTCCGTCGGAGAGCAACCTCACCGTGCTCCAGCACGAGCTCGCGATGCCTCTCGCCGGCATGTCGAAGGCGGCGCTGCACGACACCTACAACGAGATGCGGGGCGGCGGCACGCGCCCGCACGAGGCGCTCGACATCCTCGCCCCGCGCGGCACACCCGTTCTCTCCGCGACACCGGGCCGAGTGCTCAAGCTGTTCGACAGCAAGGCCGGTGGCCTGATGGTCTACGCCGCCGACTCGACCGAGCGGTTCATCCTGATGTACGGCCACCTCGACGCGTACCAGCCGGGCCTCGCCGAAGGCCAGCCCCTGCGTCGCGGGCAGCAGATCGGCATCGTCGGCACCACGGGCAATGCGTCGCCGACCGTGCCGCACCTGCACTTCGCCATCGCCAGCTCGAGCGACGTGAAAGTCTGGTGGAAAGGGTCGCCCGTAAATCCGTACCCGTTGCTACGGTGAACGGTTCACGGTTCACGCCCCATTCGTATCATCCGAACTCGGCGCAGCAGGAACGCGACCGTCAGGGCTGTGGCGATCGTCCACACGATCGTGAACGTCATGCGCGTCTGATATCGCGTCTGGGCGATCCCCGCGCCGTACCAGATCGTGAGGGCGACGGCGTCGAGCAGGACCACGCCGCCGACGAGCTGCGCCACCGCCTTGCGCAGCGCAGCCCTGCGTTCACCGTTCATGGTTCACGGCTCACGTTCAGTCCCCCATCGCCGGCACCGCGCCGCGCGGGATCGGATGCTCCGCCGTCATCGGCGGCGTCATGCCGAACCGCGTCGCCAGCTTGGTGCGCCACTCGTCCATCACCTCGTAGAACGTCGGGATCACCAGCAGCGTGAGCAGGGTGCTCGTCAGCACGCCGCCGATGATCGCCATCCCGAGCGGCGCGCGGAACTGCGCCCCTTCGCCGCGGCCGAGCGCCACCGGGATCATGCCCGCGATGAGGGCGAAGGTCGTCATGAGGATCGGACGCAGACGGATCGCGCCCGCCTCGATGAGCGCCTCGCGCAGCGGCATCCCCTCCTTCTCGCGCGCCCACTTCGCGAAGTCGATCAGCAGGATCGCGTTCTTCGCCACGATCCCCATCAGGAGGATCACTCCGATCAGCGACATCAGGTTGACCGTCATCCCCGACACCGCCAGCGCGAGCAGCACGCCGATCAACGACAGCGGCAGGGACATCAGGATGGCCAGCGGATCGAGGAACGAGCCGAACTGCACCACCAGGATCAGGTACATCAACAGCACCGCGATGCCGAGCGCGAAGAAGATCTGCCCGAACACCTCCTGCTGGGCCTGCGCGTCGCCGCCGAGCGAGAGCGAGACGCCCGGCGGGAAGGTCATCTTCGCCAGCTTCGCGTTCACCTCGGCCGTCACGTCGCCCGTGGCACGCCCCGACGTGTTCGCCTGGACCGACACGACCTGGTCGCGATCCAGATGATCGATGATCGCCGGACCGACGCCCTGGTTCACCGTCGCCACCTGACCGAGCGGCATCGTGCTCGGCGCGCCGTTCGGGCCAGCCACGACGAGGGGTAGCTGCCGGAGATCGTCCGCATTCTTGCGCGACTCCGGGACGAGCCGCACCTGCACCTTGCGCATCTCGCCCGACGGGTCCTGCCAGTCGCCGACGTCGATGCCCGCGAACGCCGGCCGCAGCGACTGGGCGACCTGCCCGACCGTCACGCCGAGCGTGCCGGCGATCCCGCGGTTGAGGTCGACGACGAGCTCCGGCTTCTGCCCCTTGGTGGACAGCCCGATGTCGACCGCACCCCTGGTGTTGCGCACCACGTCCATCACCTGCTCCGCCGCCTGGTTCAGCGCGGCGAGGTCGTTCCCCTTGAGCTGGAACTGGAGCTGCTTCTGCCCGCCGCCGAAGTCGCTCGTGAACACGGCGAGGGTCACCCCCGCGACACGCTTCATCTCGGTGCGCAGCCCGGTCGCGAACTCCTCGGCGCTCCGGGAGCGCTTGGCCTTGGGCACCATGCGGACGTAGATGTTGCCGACGTCCACCGTGCCCGACGCGCCACCGCCGAGCGTCGTGTAGGTGTACAGCACTTCAGGATGCGCGCGGGTGAGACGCGCCGCTTCCTGCGCCTTGAGCCGCGTGTAGGCCATGTTCGAGCCGGGTGGCGTCTCGAGGGCGATGATGAGCTCCGCGCGGTCGTCTTCCGGGAAGAAGCCCACGCCCACCGTCCGCCACGCGAGCCCCGACCCCGCGATGACCTTCGGCATGGCGAAGAAGAGCAGCAGGCCCGTGATCGCGAGCCCGATCCGGGGCACGCGGGCCAGCCGCTTGCTCGTCAGCGCCCACACCAGCACGGCGATGCCGACGAAGGCGCCGAGCAGCCCGGTCACGCCACCGGCGAACAACGTGAACGAGGCGAAGAAGGTCCCGATGGCCAGCGCGACCATCGCCGAGCGATGATCGAGCGCCCACGCGATGACGCCGCGATAGCGCGTTGCCTGATGGTTGAACCAGCGGTTGAACGTGTCGAGCTTCCTCGTGATCCAGGGCTTTCTGTCCTCGGGCACGTGCGGATCCGCCCAGTAGGCGGAGAGCATCGGGTCGAGCGAGAAGGACACGAACAGCGAGACGAACACCGAGCAGGCGATGGTGAGGGCGAACGGCTTGAACCACTGCCCGCCCACCCCCGGCATGAAGCCGATCGGGATGAACACGGCGAGGATCGAGAAGGTCGTCGCCGCGACGGCGAGCCCGATCTCGTCGGTGCCCTCGCGCGACGCCGTGTAGTGGTCTTTGCCCATCTCCACGTGTCGCACGATGTTCTCGCGCACCACGATCGCGTCGTCGATCAGGATGCCGATCGCCAGCGAGAGCCCGAGCAGCGACATCGTCTCCAGCTTGAACCCCATCACCCACACGGCGATGAAGCTCGCCAGCACCGACACCGGCAGCGCCAGACCGGTGATGACCGTCGAGCGCCAGGAGTTCAGGAAGAGGAAGACGACGAGCACCGTCAGCACCGCGCCCTCGAGCAACGCCTCCTCGACGTTACGCACCGCGTGGTCGACACGGACACCCGCGTCCTTCACCAGCTCGAGCTTCGTCCCCTTGCCGAGCGTCGGCTGGAGCTGCTCCACCCGTGCGCGAACCTTGTCGGAGACGTCGGTAGTGCTGTAGCCCTTTGCCTTCTTGATGTCGATGCCGACGGCTTCCTGGTCGTTGAACAGCGCGAGCGTCCGCGGCTCCTCGGTCCCGTCGCGCACGTTGGCGATCTCGCCCAGGCGGATCACCTGGCCGTTGCGCTCGGAGACGACGAGCTGCGCGAACTCCTGCGGGTTCTCGAGCCGGCCCTTGAGCCGGATCGACCGTTCGTCCATGTCGCCCACCACGCGACCCACCGGCGCGGCGAGGTTCTGGAGCTGGAGCGCCTGCACCACCTGCCCGACACTCACCCCGGTGGCCTGCATCTGCTGCGGCTTGAGCTCCACCGTGAGCTCGCGCTCCACCTTGCCGCTCACCGCCACCTCGGCCACGCCGGGAATCGAGCGCAGCTCGCGGGTGATCGTCGGATCGGCGAGGCGGGTCAGCTCACCCTGCGACAACGTCGACGACGACAGCGCCATCGACACGATCGGACGGTCCGTATCGTTGAACTTCTGGACGATCGGCTCCTTCATCTCCACCGGCAGGTCGGCGCGCTTGGCCGAGATGGCGTCGCGCAGATCCTGCGTCGCCTCCATCAGGTCCTTGCCGAACTGGAACTCCACCATGATGAAGCCGTAGCCGTCGTACGCGTGGCCGTAGACGTGCTTCACCCCACTGATCGACGAGATCTGCTCCTCGATCGGGTCGAGGATCTCCTTCTCCACCCCTTCCGGCGACGCGCCGGGATACGGGATCCCCACCGTCACCACCGGCGGGGCGACGTCGGGAAACTCGTCGGTCTTGAGCTTGAGCAGCGCGAACAGGCCGAACACCACCAGCGTCACCATGGAGACGACGGTGATGAGCGGCTTCTTGATCGCGAAATCGGAGATGAACATGAGAGAACCGGAGGGAGGTCGATCAGACTGAGGGTGATCCGTGAACCGTGAACCGTCCTTCCGCCCTTGCGGATCACGGTTCACCGTTCACGGTTCACGTTGGCTCACCGCTTCGTAGCATCGTTAGGAGTCGAGACCTTGACGGGCGTACCGGGCGAGATGCCCCGCGCGGCGCCGAGCAGCAGCGTGTCGCCAGGGGTGATGCCGCTCGCGACCTCCACCGTCTCGGCGGCGGCGTCGCGGATGCCGAGGCTCACCTCGACCTTCTCGATCTTGCCGAGCCGGAGGCGCACGACCGTGGGCCGCAGCCCGCGCTCGTCCACCGCCGCGAGCGGCACCATCGGCACCGTCCGCGCTTCGCTCGCCACGCGGCCTTCGGCGAACAGTCCGCCGACGAGCGTGTTGCCGGCGTTCGGGATCGACGCGACGATCTTGACCTGGCGCGTCGCCGGATCGGCCGTCGGGTTCACCCGCGTGATGCGCCCGCTGAAGGTGCGGTTCGGGTAGCCGTTGACCTTGAACTCCACCGGCATCCCGACCCGCACCTGCGTCAGCGCGTCCGCCGGCACCGACGCCTCGAGCTGCATGCTCCCCGGATCGACCACCGTGAACAGCGCCGTGCCCGGCGAGACGACGTCGCCCGCGTTGGCCTGGCGCTGCGCGACCACGCCGGCGAAGGGCGCCTGCACGCTGGCCTTGTCGAGCTGCTTGTTGATGTTGGCGAGCTGCGCGCGCGCGGTGGCGAGCTGCCCCTGCGCGGCGATGAGCGCGTTGCGCGCCCGCTCGAGATCGCGCTCGGCGATCGCGCCCGCCTTTTCCAGCGCCTGGTTGCGCGACAGCTCACGCTGCGCGATGTCGTAGCTGCTCTGCGCCGTCGTCACCGCGCCGCGCGCCGAGATCTGCTGGTCCCGCAGCACGGCGGCGTCGAGCTGCGCGAGCGGCTGCCCCGCACCCACCCGCTGGCCGGCATCCGCGTAGGTCTGCAGCACGGCCCCGCTCATCTCCGAGCGGATCGTCGCCGAGCGCTCCGGAGTGAGCGAGCCGGAGAGGGCCGGCCCCGTGCGGATCTGCTCCGCCCGCACCACCGTCACGTTCTCCGGCCCGACCAGCATCGTCTCCGTCTTCGCCGGCTCGGCGCTCGCGTCGTTCTTCTTGCAGCCACTCACAGTCAGGGCAGCGAGGGCCAGCGCGACGCCGGCCGTGGCGCGCGGAGCGCGCGTGAGAATCGTCGTCATCGTCGTCATGGGGTGGTGCTCCCGAATTGGCCCGCGCCCGTCGTGCCGGCGGCGGCGGATTGAGCGCGCTGTTGCTGTTGCGTGGACGGCTGCTGTTGCTGCTGTTGCGGTTGCTGCGCCTGCGCGCCCGCCCGCTGCGCCGCCGCGCCGAGGGCGGCGGTGTTGATCGGCAGGTCACGGATGAGCGCGAGCCGCGCCCGCGCCACCGCGAGATCGCGTGCGGTCAGCGCCCGATTCGCCTCGGCCTGCTCGAGCAGCAGCCGCGACTGCGTCAGGTCGGTCTGGGTGGAGATGCCTTCCCGGTAGCGGATCTGGTCGATGCTGTATGCGCGCCGCGCCTGACCCGCGGTGCCGCGGCTCGCCGCGAAGGCCGCCTCGGCCTGCGCGAGCTGGTTGAGCGCGACGCGGGTGTCGAGCGCCGCGAGCTCGCGGCTGAGCTGGAGCTGTGCCCGGGCCTCGTCGAGATTCGCGCGCGCCACCTCGATCTGCCCCGTCACGCGCCCGCCGCTGAACAGCGAGAGCCCGACCGAGCCGCCGATCGTCCAGTTCTCGCTGTACTGGCTGAGGTTCGGGGCGAAGTTGTTCGGGAAGAACAACCGCTGATAGTTGCTCGTGATGGCGAGCGAGGGGAGCCGGTCGGCCCGCGCGACCCGCAGTAGCCCCTCCTGCGCCCGGACGTTCTCCTCGCTCTGCCGCACCGGCGCGCGGTCGGCGGTGGCGGTGTCGGGCGCCGGCAGCGGTGTCAGCGTGTCAGCCGCCGACACGAACGACGCGTTGCTCGCGTTCGTGGCGTTCGCCGCGATCACACGCGAGATCGTCGCCGGCTGGTCGATGGGCGTCGTGAGCTCGACCGGCTCGTCGAGCGGCAGGTTGAGCAGCTGCTTGAGGCGGAGGTACGCGATGTCGCGATCGCCGCGGCGTTGAATCACGACCGGACGCTGATTGTCACGCGACACGGTGGCACGCAGCAGGTCGAACTCGCTCGTGTTCCCCACCCGGCGCGCGAGCGTCGTCTGCCGCAGCAGCTCATCGGTCTGGGCGAGCGTCGTGTCGGCGATCTCCACCAGACGATCGGCGAGCACGGCGTCGAAGTACGCCTGCGTGACGTCCAGCGCGAGCTGGGCGCGCTGCGCGGTGAAGCCCACTTCCGCGGCTCGCCGGCCGGCCGACGCCGCCGCCTGCTGCCCGCTGTTGCGGCCACCACTGAACACGTTCTGCGAGAAGGCCAGCCCGAAGGTGTACTGATTCTTCGCGCCGAAGCCTACCCGGCTGAAGTCGATCCCTGCCGCCGCGGCGCAGCTCTGCGCCTGGGCGAGGGCGGCGTCGCGCTGCGCCTGCGTCGCGCCGGCGGGAATGTTCGGTGCGCAGACCGGATCGAGCACCGGGCCCTTGGTCGTGTCGCGCCCACTGCCGCCGGCCAGCGCGGAGAACTGCGAGCGCAGCGTGCGCGCGTAGGACAGGCTGCTGTTCAGCTGCGGCAGCGAGAGGCTGCGCGCCTGGCGCAGCTGTCCCGCGGCGCGCGCGATACCGGCGCGGGCGACCTGCAGCTCCTCGCTCTCTCTGGCAGCGAGGCGGATCGCCTCATCGAGGGAGAGCCCGCGCGCGGCGCCGGCGGCGGCTGGAGGAGCGGACGTCGTCGGCTGCTGCGCGCCGAGCGCGGAGGAGACTCCCAGGAGCAGCGCCGCTGCCGAGCGGCCAAGCGCGCGGCGGGCGGTCGTCCTGGTGAAAGCGGGGATCATCGCGAAGTCGGAGTGGAGGAGAAAGCGGCGTGCGCTGGTGCCGTCCCGTTCGGAGACCGGGCACCGAGCAGGCGAAGAAAGCTGCGCACGTACCGGTCGGCGGCTTCGTCGAGCGGTGGATAGACGTCGGGGACGAAGTGCCGGGCCATCGCGTCGCTCATGACCGTCGCGACCATGATGACCGCCGCGACGTCGACGTCGAGGTCGGGTGCGGCCAGCCCGCGCGCCTGAAGCGTACGGATGTACGATGTGATCGTGTCATGCACGTCGTGGCGGCCGCGGCAGGCGAACTCGGCCGCCTCGGGCCGCTCGTCGACCTCGCTCATCGTGTGCATGAGGAGCGGACGCATCCCGCGAACCGCCTCGAGCTTGGACTTGACGAAGCGGGTCAGCTCGGCCGCGGGGTCGATCGGCTCGTCGGGGAGCGGGGCCTCGTGCTCGTCCTTGCTGTACTGCTCGAGGACGGCCTCGAGCAGCGCGCTCTTCGACCCGAAGGTGCGGAAGAGGGTGACCTCGTTGACGCCGGCTTCGATGGCGATCAGACGGGTGGTGGCGCCGCGGAAGCCATGCTTTGCATAGACGCGCCGGGCAGCCTCGAGAATGCGCTCACGGGAGACCATGGAGCGCATAGTAATGCAAACGGATGTGTATGCAAGTACCTACTTGCTTACCTGACCCGGCTGTAGCCGTGCGGGATCAGTCCGCCCGGGCCGCCGACTCCGACGATCGACCCGCGTCGCCCATGTCGACGCGGTCGTCCCGCCGACGCTGCGGCCCCTTCCCCTTCGGCAGCCGGCGCGGCGGGTTCGCGTCCAGCAGCATCATCGCGAACTCCTCGATCGAGCAGCTCTCCCAGTCCGCCGGCCACCTCGCGAGCTCCACCACGATGTCGTCGGCCGTGAACCGCAGCACCTTCTCCTGCTCACCCCCACGATCGACGCACTCATGGACGCGGACCGTCCACTCCCGCCCGTGCGGGCTCCGGAACACCCGCCGCCCACCCTCCTGCTCGACCGCGGCGCGCTCGATCTCCATCGCGCTCATCGCGCGCCGCTGCCCGGTATTGGTCTTCTCCCGGGTGCGCCGCACCGGCGAGGCCCGGCGGCAGAGCTCCTCCAGCTCCGGGATGGGCAGGGTGTTCCAGTCGGAGGGATAAGGCGCCTCGAGCCGCCGCTTCTCCAACCCGGACTCGAACACCAGCCAGCCGTCCTGGAGGTTGGCCATGTAGTCCTCACCCCGGGTCACGGGGTGCATGTGGGTGGGCGTCACGTCCCAGGCCCTCCAATCGACGCCCCTGCTGTCGGTGAACTCGCGCACGGCCATTCCATGTCCTCGTCGCTGTGGTGATGCAGCACACAGCTGCTATTCAAGGGTCGTACCGGACGGAGCCGGTTCGTCCGCGAGGCCGGTCGGCCGCCCGCGTCTCTCGCTAACTTCGCGGCATGCCCGTCGCCTCCCTGCCCGGCCCACGCCGGCGGTATCCCGGCGAGTTCGCGCTGGCCGTCGTGCGCCGGCCACTCGAGTTTCTCCCCGCGCTCGCCCGCGACTACGGGGACGTCGCCGCCTTCGGCATCGCCTCACAACCGATCGTCCTGCTCAGCCATCCCGATCAGGTCCGGGACGTGCTCGTCACCCACGGCCGCCGCTTTCACAAGGGGCGGGGACTGGAGCGCGCGAAGATCCTCCTCGGCCAGGGACTCCTCACGAGCGAGGACGAGCTCCACCTCCGGCAACGGCGGCTCGCGCAACCCGCCTTTCACCGCGCGCGCATCGCCGCCTACGGCGAGACCATGGCGGCATACGCGCGCCGCCGCGCGAGCGGCTGGACCGAGGGCGCGGAGCTCGACGTCTCCACCGAGATGGCGGCCTACACCCTCGCCGTGGTGGGGAAGACGCTGTTCGACGCCGACATCGAGGCCGAGGCGCACGAGATCGGCCAGGCGTTGAGCACCGCCATCCGGACCTTCAACCTCACCGTCGTGCCGTGGGGTGAGCTGCTGCTGCACCTCCCGCTGCCGATGACGCGACGGTTCAAGCGCGCCCGCGAACGGCTCGACGCGACGATCTACGACATGATCGATCGCCGGCGCGCCGCGGGCGACGACCGCGGCGACCTCCTCTCGATGCTGCTCCTCGCACACGATACCGAAGGCGACGGCACCGGGATGAGCGACGTGCAGCTGCGCGACGAAGCGATGACGCTGCTCCTCGCCGGACACGAGACGACCGCCAACGCGCTGACCTGGGCGTGGTATCTCCTGTCGCAATCACCCGAGGTCGAAGCGCGCCTGCACGCCGAGGTGGATGCGCTGGGCGACGGCGCGCTCGGCGTGGCGGATCTGGCGCGTCTTCCCTTCACGCGTGCCGTCCTCGCCGAGACGATGCGCCTGTATCCGCCGGCGTGGATCGTCGGCCGTCGCGCGCTCGATACCTACGAGGTGGGCGGCTACCGGCTGCCGCCGCGGAGTGTGGTGTTGATGAGCCAGTGGATCGTGCACCGCGATCCGCGCTGGTGGCCGGACGCCGAATCGTTCAAGCCGGAGCGCTGGCTCCCCGGCGGCAGCGCGAGCGACCCGGCGCGCCCCAGGTTCTCCTACTTCCCCTTCGGCGCGGGCACGCGCGTCTGCATCGGCGAACAGTTCGCCTGGATGGAGGGGATCCTGGCGCTGGCGACCTTCGCGCAGCGGTGGCGGCTACGCCTGGTCCCCGGACATCCGGTCGTGCCGCAGCCGATCGTCACGCTCCGAACGAGGTACGGGATGCGGATGATTCCGGAACGGCGCGTTGACCGTTCACGGTTCACGAGCTCAACGCCGATGTCTCGTAGTGCCGAAGCAGGTCGGCCGGATCGTCGTACACCTCCGTAGCGCCATCGAGCGCGGCGTCGTCCCAGCCGCCGCAGCGGAGCGCGATGATCGGGACGCGGGCGCGACTCGCCGCTTCGACGTCGTACGGCGTGTCGCCGAGCATCAGGCTGTGCGACGCGGGGCGGCGCACCGCGCTCAACGCCGCGCGCACGATGTCCGGATCCGGCTTCGAGCGCTCGACGTCGTCGGCGGACGAGGAGGCCTCGATGAGGTCGGCCACACCGGCCTGCTGGAGCAGCGCCCGCACCTCATCGGCCTTGGCCGAGGTCGCCACGACGAGCTCGAGTCCCTGTGCGCGCATCCGCTCCAGCAGTTCGCGGGCGCCCGGTGTAGGACGAAGGGTGGGCAGCTCGCGCTCGCGGAAGATCTCGCTGCGCGTCTCGCTCAGCCGCTTCGCCTCGCCGCTGTCCGGATCCAGTCCCGTCAGCTCGGGGATCAGCTTGTCGCCCCCCTTGCCGATGAGCGGGCGGATCGCCTCGAAGGGCACGACGTAGCCGTGCTCCGGAAAGGCCGCGACCCAGGCGCGCGCGTGCGCGTCGTTGCTGTCGAGCAGGGTGCCGTCGATGTCGAGCAGGATGGCGTGCAGGGCGCCGCCGGGGGCGCGTGGAGTGCGAGGCATGCCCGCCTGCTGTCAAAACCAGTGCCGGGTCTCCCGGCGAGACTCTAGCTTTCGCCGCTGCCCGCTCCCCTTCGCCCGACCGAATGACCGACCCGTCTTCGCCCGCGCCCGACTCCACGCGCGCCCGACGTCTGGAGCTCCTCGTCGCCATGCTCTGGCTCGTCGCCGTGGTGGCGGCTACCGCGCAGCAGGGGATCGCGCACCACAACAACAACTTCCTGATCTTCCGCTCGGCCTCGCTGCACCTGCTGCACGGCCAGGACCTGTACGCCCCCTATCCGACCGAGCACTTCGACTTCTACAAGTACAGCCCGACCTTCGCGCTCCTCTTCCTCCCCTTCGCGCTGCCCCCCTTCGCGTTGGCGATGCTGTTGTGGAACGCGCTCAACGCGGGTGCCCTCTATCTCGCGATCGGCATGGTGTTGCCGCGGCGGGCAGCCACCGTGGCGCACGCGATCGTCTTCCTGGACATGCTCGGCTCGCTCCAGAACGTGCAGAGCAACGCGCTCGTGGCGGCGCTCATCATCCTGACCTTCGCCGCGTACGAGCGGCGGCACACGGTGCTCGGCAGCCTCGCCACGGCGGTCGGCACGAACATCAAGGTGTTTCCCCTCGCCGGCGCCAGCTTCGCGATCTTCCATCCGCGCAAGCTCCGCGTCGCCGTGGCGCTGGTCGCGTCGCTCGTCGTGCTCGCGGCGCTTCCCCTCTTGGTGACACCGCTCGCCACGCTCCTGGCGCAGTATCGATCGTGGCGCGCCATCGAGACGACGGACGCGCTCGAGCGCGGATTCTCCGTCATGTACCATCTCCAGCTCGTGCTGCGAGGCAATCTGCCGAACTGGCCCGTCCAGCTCCTTGGCGTCGCCGCGCTGCTCGCCCCGGTGCTCGTGCGTCGCGAGCGCTGGCGGGAGTGGACCTTCCGACGCGTCTATCTATGCTCGGTGCTCGCCTTCTGCGTCCTCTTCAATCACCAGTCGGAGAGTCCCACCTTCGTCATCGGCGTCGCCGGCGTGGCTGTGTGGTTCGCGTCGCTCGAGCGACGCACGCGGTGGGAGTGGCTGGTGTTCGCCGCCGTCTTCGTCGGGACGGTGCTCGCCTCGTCGGACGCGATGCCGGACTGGCTCCAGCGCCATCTCTTCGATCCCTACCGCTTCAAGACCGTGCCGCTGTTCGTCGCGTGGCTCGAGATGCAGCGCCGGCTCTGGCATCGGCCCGGTGCCGCCGAGGTCAGAGCGCCGCGAAGCTCACCAGCGTGACGTCGCCGCGCTCGAGCCGCGCGCGCACGGCGGGCGATCGCAGCGCACTGACCTCGCGCTCACGCTCCTGCCGGTAAGGATCCTGCGCGGCGAGGGTCGCGTCGTCGTGGCCGGGGTGCAGCATGAGCTCCGTCGTCCCGGACGGCAGCCGGTCCAGCAGCGCGAGCAGTCGCGTTTCCACGTCGGGCGCACCCTGCAGGGCCACACCGCGGAAGTGGGGCGCGCGCGCGAGCAGCGGCAGATGTGCGGGATCGACGTCGATCAGGGCGCGGCGCCATGCGGCATGCAGCGCGAGCATCCTGGCGCTCGCCGCAGGATGGCGAAGCGTCGGGTGGTCGAGGGGGCGGCGAACCCAATGCACCCCCGCCTCGGACGCGCTCGCCGCGACCGCGGGCAGAATGCCGGGCAGCGCGTGCGCGTGGCGATGGCTGTCGAGGTGGGTCGCGATGATGCCGGCCGAGGCGAGCGCGCGGAGCTGCGCGTCGCACTCGCGTCGGACGTCAGCGGCGTCGACGCGCCCGGTGAAGGCGCGCCGCGCCAGCTCACCGAGCGAATGAAAGGTGCCCGTGCGGGGGTCGGTGAGCGTCGGCGCCTCGGTGAGCGGCCGGCCCGTGACGAGGTTGAGGTGGAGCCCCACGCCGAGTCGTGGCCGGCTGGCCGCGAGGGCGACGGCCTCGGTGAACGCCGGCGTGTTCACCATCATGGACGCGGACGAGAGCGTGCCGGCGTCGTGGGCCTCGATGATGCCGCGATTGACGCCTGGGGCGAATCCCAGATCGTCGGCGTTGATGACGAGTACGACGCTCATCGGGGCAAGATATAGCGCGCCCCCGGCGCCCTGTCAGCTCAGGACGCCGTCGCGTACGTCCGTTCGGTCTCCGGGATCGGAATGCCGCCGGCCGGCGTGTGCGTCCCTTCGCCCCAGTGGTGGTCCTCCACCGGGAAGCTGAAGCGCTGGTTCGCCACCGTGTACTGGCCCCGCATCGCGTTCCGCTTCACCTGCCAGATGTCCTTCAGCATGCGGTTGCTGTCGCGTGCGAAGCGGACCGTGGTCGGCTCGTCGTCGTAGCGGAAGTTCACCGCCGTCTGCTTGATCGAGAGGCCGTGCTGCTGGGCGATGTACAGGCACTCGATGTCGAAGCCGAACCCCGGGATCGTCGTGCGCGAGAAGCACAGCCGCGCCGCCTCGGCGGTGAACCCCTTGAGGCCCGCCTGGGTGTCCAGGATGCCGGGAAGGAGGAAGGCCTGGACGACCTTGTTGAACGCGCGGCTCATGAGATGCCGCGTGTACAGGTAGTGGAAGAAGCTCGGGCTCATGAGATACCGCGACGCGGGCAGCACCCGGCAGGCGATCGCCACGTCGTGGCCGTCGTGCAGCTCGGCGACGATCCGGTCCACCTGATCCAGGGGGTAGGCCAGATCGACGTCGGTGAAGACGCGGTGGCGGCCGCGGGCGGCCAGCATGCCGCGGGTCACCGAATAGCCCTTGCCGCGGTTCACCGCGTTGCGCAGCACTCGGGCGTAGTGCCGGCGGCGCACGTAGTCCTCGAGGATGAGCCGGGTCTCGACCTCGGTCGAGTGATCGTCGACGAACAGCACCTCGAGCGAGTCCGAGTACCGCGCGGCGAAGGCGTCCACCGCGGCGAGGGTCGCGGGGAGCTGTTCCGCCGCGTTGTACACGGGGATCACGAGCGACAAGGACGGGCCGGTCGTGGCAGGACTCAGCATCGAGGCCTCGAGCGAGGTGGAGGCAGCGTTCGCAAGGGGAGAGCTCCAACACTTTGCGCGCGGAGGGCGTATCGGGTGTAATACCACGCCACCTCGCACCGCGGGATGGTGCGCGGTAGCGCATCCAATCCGACGTACAAAACATAACGGGGTCGGCCGTCCAGGGCCACTGGTGACCGACCGCGGATGGGCCGGGTCACCCCTCCGCGACGCCCCCCCGAGGCCCTGGGGGCTCATGGCGCCGGCGGGCGGCTCACTCGTGCCGATGTCCCGTCCGGCGCTCGAGCACCACCTCCCCCTTCACCACCATGTACCGGATGAGGCGCTTGGCCGCCTCGGGGAACGCTTTCTGACGGTCCCGAAAGCGGTCGTTCGACACGATCGAGGCGTCGAGCTCCCGCGCGAACGAGAGGATGAAGTAGTCCGCATCGGTCCCCGCCGGCGCCTGCCGGATCGCCCCCTGGTCGACGAGGCGCTCGTACTCCCCCCGCCGATCGATCTGATGGCGGAGCGCGGCGTCCACCAGCACGAGCGGCTCGTACCCCTCCTCGCGCAGCTTGTCGCACACCGCCGTGATGTTCGACAGCAGCGCCTGATCCCCCTCGCTCGAATGAGCCACGTTCGAGCCGTCCACCAGCACGAGCGAGCCCGGCGCGTCGCCACCACGCCGCCCCGACTCACCCGCGGAATCGCGCGAAGTCGCCATCCCCTCTCCGAAAGAATTCCCGTCGATCGAGTGCGGCGAAACGTACAAAGAGCGCTCGGCGAATGCCGAGCGCTCTTTCAAGATCCAGACCCGCGACGACCGGGTCCGCTGCCGCTACTTCAGCTTCGACTGGATCTGCTTCGCGTGCTCGAGGTGCGCCTGGATGTTCGGCGCCGCCTTCTGGATCAGCGCCTTGAGCTCGGCGTTCTGCGTGGCGCCCATCGCCGTCTGCGCGGTGTTCAGCACCGACTCGTGCGTCGCGACCTCGCCGGCGATGTACGCCTTGTCCCAGCCCGCGCCGCGGGCCAGCGCGTTCAGGCTGTCCGCCATCTTCGAACCGTGCGCCTGGGTGGTGTCGTTCGACGCGGGCTGCGGCGTGATGTTGGCCTTCTTGGCGAAGTCCTGGCCGGCGACGCGCAGCGCGTGGTGGTCGCGCATCATGTCGCGGCCGAACGACTTCACCTCCGCGCTCGTGCCCTTCGCGGCGGCGATCGAGCCGGCGGCGCTGTCGGCGGCGTTGGCCGCATCGAGATAGGCGACGATGTTGGCGTCGGTCATCGCCGGCGCGGCCGGCGTCGTCGTGGTCGCCGGCGCGGCAGAAGCGGCCGCATTCGCGGAGTCGGCGCCACGGGCGGAGTCGGCGCTCTTGTCGGCCTTCGAGCAGGCGGCAACGAGCGCGGCGGCGCAAGCGAGGGCGATCGGGGTACGGCGCATAACGCTGAGCATCGGGCCTCCAAACGGTACGTGACGGAGAAGCGAACATCGAACCGACGAGGTGAGCGCAAGAAGCGTACGCTCGAGAAGGCGAGCAACGGCCCAGCTCGCCCGCGCGGCGCGACTCGTGCCTCATGTCACGGAGCCCCTGTGCCGGATCGATCGGATCGGATGGGGGTAGGTCAGACCGTCGTCCCTGGAGGCTCGATGCATCGTCGCGCGAAAGCTGCCTGGTCCCTCGTCTCCTGTGCGGCCGTCGTCGCCGCGCTCGCGGTGAGCGACGGTGGCCTCTCTCGCGCGCGCCTCGCCGGTTTGACGGGAGAGGTCGCCGGCGCCGCGGCGACGCTCACCGGACAGACCGCTCTGCTCGCCGACGCGGTCTCCACGGGGCGCCACATGGGCTTCGACACCGGCACCTATCCCGGCGATGCCGCGATGCGCGCCTGGCGCACGGGCGGCGCGCCGTACGAGTGGACCGGCTACTACCTCCCCGCGCCCTGTCATCCCGATGACGGCTGGTCGGGGAAGCGGGAGACGCTCACCGGGATGGGCTATGGCCTGGCCGTGATCTACGTCGGTCAACAGACCTGGGGACGCACGCCGGGCAAGCCGCATCTGGTCCCGGTGAGCGTCTCGCGCAAGGTGCGCACGCGGGTGGGACGGGGCGCGAAGCGCCGCTGGGTGACGCGCACGGTCACGCAGACGGTGATGCGCAAGGCGCCGCCGCCACCGAAGAACGCGACCTGCAACGCCGATTTCGTGAGCGCGGCGCGCGGCGTGACCGAGGCGAAGGACGCCGCCGACCGCACCGAGCGCGAAGGCTTCGCGCGCGGGACCACGGTGTTCCTCGACGTCGAGTACATGGACTTCACGCCGCGGGCGATGCGCGACTACTACACGGCGTGGGTGCGCACCGTGCTCGCCGACGGCCGCTACCGGCCCGGCATCTACGTCCACACCAACAACGCGGACGTCGTCTACAACGACGTGAAGCAGGAATATCTCGCCGCGGGCCTCACCGACGAGCCGCCCTTCTGGGTCGCCAAGGCGCACGGCTTCGACATCCACAAGCTGCCGAGCGAGATGGGCCACGCCTTCGCCGCCGTGTGGCAGGGCGTGCTCGACGTCGAGCAGACGTGGGCGGGACACAAGATCCCGATCGACGTCAACGTCGCGGGGTCCCCGTCACCCTCCGCCGCCTCGCTCGCGAGCTACGTCACCGCGGCACTCAACTCTCGGAACAGCGATTGACGTGATCCGTGAACCGTGATCCGTGATCCGTAGGGATCTGCGCGCGGGCCGAACAGCGAGGAAACGGACACCACC
>JABFYH010000213.1 GCA_013361335.1 Gemmatimonadaceae bacterium
GTGCAGGTGTGCGGCGCGGCGACGTGGAAGCTCGAATACCCGATCGAGCGCCCCGGATCGACGCTCGTCCAGCCGATCTTCCTCTCGATCTGGTGCACGACTGCGGGATGGGGCACGACGGCGGGCGCCGAGCGGGTCGCGCAGATCCTCGCCCCCGCGGTGGCCGACTGGTTCGCCGCACACTGGGAGCAGGCCGAGGTGCAGCGCATCCTCACCGACCGCTTCCCCGGCATCGTCACGCCCACCCGCGGCTTCCCGACGATCTCCGGCGACTTCGCCCTCCAGAAGCAGTCGCGCACCCGCGGCTCCGACGCGCGACGCCAGCTGAACGGCGACTAGCGACCCCCTGTCATCCCGCAGGAGGTTCGCTCGTACGGGACGACATTTTGCGCGTCCGGGGTAGCACACCGATGCGCCGCCTACGCCTCATCCAGGTCCTGCTCGCGTCTTCCGTCGCGCTGACGCCGCGCGCCCACGCCCAGGACCGCGACACCCTGCCACCCGTCTGCCTCGGCTTCTCCTTCGGACCATGGACGCCGGCGCTCGACTGGCGCGGCGCGGGACATCCCGCGGCACCCGACACCAGCGGACTCGCCCGCACGCCGGAGAATCGCGACTGGGCGGTCAATGGCATGGTCGGCGTCGAGGACTCGCTGCTCATCCTCTATCCCCGCTGGTGGCCGGCGGGGATCGCCGTCACCCTGCCGACCCGCCGCCCCGCACCGGGCGACACCATCGCCGGCCGCGCGCAGGCGCTGGTCGCCGACGGACGACGGCGGAATCCCACGAGCCGGGTCCGGGCATGGGCGGTGAGCTGCAAGGGTGGCGGATGAGCGGCTGACCACCGCTCCACCGCTCATCCGCGCTCCCGGCACCTCCGATCGCTCGGCCCGCTGAGGTTCCGCCCGCCCCGCTCGACCTCGATCGAGAAGCCGTTCCCCGCCACCGCCGGCCACTTGAGGGTGATCGTGCCGTTCTGATCGGTGCGGTACCAGTCGAGCTGCCGGCGCTGGAACATCTCCTTCGCCTGCTCGTGCATGTGCCCGTAGTCGTTCACCGCACCGAGCGAGGCGACGACGAGCGACGGGCGCAGGAGCTCGAGATAGCGCGGCGTGACGCCGGTGCAGCTCCCGTGATGGTCGGCCTTGAGCACGTCGACGCTCATCCCCGGCGTCACGTCGTAGTGCGCCCCCCGCTCGAACCAGTCCGTCTCCTCGTGCTCCGCGTCGCCGGCCATCCACATCGTGAAGGCGGAGTCGGGACCGACGAGCTTGAGCGCCACCGAGCGGTTGTTCGCGCCGTCGCCGTTCGGGTCGGGACGCATGATGTGAAGCTTGGCCCCGCCCCGCAGCGTGATCGTGCACAGGGGCTGGCCGTTCGCACACGGGTCGTCGGTGCTGCGATACGTCAACGACCCCTCACGCACCCGCGCCCCGATCTGGTCACGGAGCCGCCGCAGCGTGACGTTGGGCGACGGATCCTGATTCTCCCAGAAGTAGCGCACGGTGATCCGCCGCCGCTTGGCGAACAGCTCGCGCAACCCCATGTAGTGGTCGGCGTGCTGATGCGTCAGGATCACCGAGATGGTGTCGCCGTTCAACCGGTACTGATCGAGGTAGCGGCCGAGCACCTTGGCGCTCGGTCCGCCGTCCACGAGCACCCGCGACCCGCCGTTCTCGATCAGGACCGCGTCCCCCTGCCCTACATCGAGCACGCGCACGATGAGGGTGCTGTCGGGACGCTGGGCCTCTGCCCGCGCCCCGAGCAGGACGAGCGCGAGCAGCGCGACGATCACGCTCACGCGTGCACGTGCATCACGCTGTTCGCCGCTGCGACCACCTTGTCGACCGTCAACCCGAGCTCGGTGTAGATCGTCTCGAACGGCGCGCTCGCGCCGTACCGGTCGATCCCGAGCACCACCCCGTTCGACCCCACCCACCGGTACCAGCTCATCCGGTGCGCCGCCTCGATGCTCACCCTCGGCACGTCGGGGGGCAGCACCGAGTCCTGATACTCCTTCGACTGCTCGGCGAACAGCTCGTGGCTCGGCATGCTCACGATGCGGGTGCGCACGCCGCTCGCCTGCAGCTTCTCGCGCGCCGACACGATCAGCGCCACCTCGCTCCCGCTCGACAACAGCACCACCTGCGGCTCGCCGCCGGTGGCGTCGGCCAGCACGTAGGCTCCCTTCGCCACCCCCTCGGCCGACGCGTACTCCTTGCGGTCGATGTAGCCGAGCTTCTGGCGGGTGAGCACCAGGCACACCGGCCCGTTTGCGTGGGCGACGGCCACCTTCCACGATTCGGCCGTCTCCGTCGCGTCGGCGGGGCGGATGACGGTGAGCCCGGGGATGGCGCGCAGCGCCGAGAGCTGCTCCACCGGCTGGTGCGTCGGGCCGTCCTCGCCGAGGCCGATCGAGTCGTGGGTGTAGATGTAGATCACGTGCTGCTTCATGATCGACGCGAGCCGGATCGCCGGCCGCATGTAGTCCGAGAAGATCAGGAAGGTGCCGCCGAAGGGGAGCACGCCCTTGTGCAGCGCCATCCCGTTCATGATCGACCCCATGCCGTGCTCGCGGATGCCGAAGTGCACGTAGCGGGCGGCGTAGTCGCCGGGCGCGAAGTTGCGCCAGGTCTTCACGGCGGTGCCGTTGCTCGGCGTGAGATCGGCCGAGCCGCCCATCAGCTCGGGGAGGATCGGCACGAGGGCGTTGAGCACGACGTTGCTGGCCGCGCGGCTGGCGACGGAGCCGTTCTCCTTGGTGAAGCTCGGCACGACCTTCTCCCAGCCGGCGGGGAGCTCGCCGGCGACGCGGCGGCGCAGCTCCTTCGCGAGGGCGGGGTTGGCCATGGTGTACGCGTCCATGTTGCGCTGCCAGGCGGCGTGCGCGGCGGCGCCCTTCTCCTTCGCCTGACGCCAGTTGGCGAGCGCCTCGTCGGGCACGAAGAACGACGCGTTGGGCTTGGGCCAGCCGAGCGCCTGCTTGGTCGCCACGATCTCCTCGGCGCCGAGCGGCTCGCCGTGCGCGGCGGCGCTGTCCTGCTTCTTGGGGCTGCCGTAGCCGATGTGCGTCCGCGTGATGACCATCGTCGGCCGCTCGGTGTCGGCCTTCGCGTCGGCGATCGCCTGATCGATCGCGTCGAGGTCGTTGACGTCCTCGATGTGGAGCACCTGCCAGCCGTAGCCCTTGAAGCGCAGCGCGGCGTCGTCGGTGTAGGTGAGGTCGGTGCTGCCGTCGATCGTGATGCGGTTGTCGTCGTAGAAGCCGATGAGCTTCCCGAGCTTGAAGTGTCCGGCGAACGACGCCGCCTCGTGCGAGACGCCCTCCATCAGGTCGCCGTCGCTGCAGATGAACCAGGTGTAGTGGTCGACGACGCGCTGGTCGCCCTTGTTGAAGGTCGCCGCGAGGTGCGCCTCGGCCACCGCCATCCCGATCGCGTTGCCGACGCCCTGGCCGAGGGGACCGGTGGTGGTCTCGACGCCGGGGGTGTGGGTGTATTCCGGATGACCGGGCGTGCGGCTCTCCCACTGCCGGAACTGCTTGAGGTCGTCCAGGGTGAGGTCGTAGCCGCTGAGATAGAGCGCGCTGTAGAGGAGCATCGACGCGTGCCCGCACGACAGGACGAAGCGGTCGCGGTCGGGCCAGTGCGGATCGCTCGGGTCGTGCTTCATGTGCCGCGTGAAGAGCGCGTACGCCAGCGGCGCGAGCGCCATGGGCGTTCCGGGATGGCCGGAGTTCGCCTTCTGCACGGCGTCCATGGACAGCGTGCGGACCGTGTTGATCGAGAGCAGATCGAGATCGGACATCGCGGGCGGAGTGTGGGGTAGGACCGAAAGATAAACGGTCTGCCCGCGGGCGCCGCGCCTCTACCGTTTCGCGATCACCGTTCGCGCCGCGATGCCGGTGCCGACGTACAGCATGCCGACGTCGGGTGAGCGCGCGGCATCGACCGGCGTCCCCGCCGAGGACGCCTGGATGTACTCCGCGACCGCGCTGGGCGTCGCGTACGGGTGGCCCTCGAGGTACAGCGCGACCGCGCCGCTCACGTAGCCCGCGGCCATCGACGTCCCCGTCCAGAGCTGGGTCGTCGGCTGGCGGCCGATGTCCATGCTCGGCAGCAGGACGGAGTCACCAGGCGCGAAGACGTCGAGGCAGGAGCCGTAGGCCGTGCCCGTGGCACGGGCGTCGACCAGAAGCCCCAGAGTGTCGCGTCCGCGCATCACCCGCGAGGCGCCGACGACGATCGCGCCGGGCGCGTTGGCGGGGGCGATGTGGCAGGCGTCCATCTCCAGGTTCCCCGCCGACACCACCACCGGGATCCCCGCCGCCCGCAGCTCGGCCACCGCGCTGTCGAGCGCCGGGATGGCCTGCGTCGTGTCGGCGATGAACGACCAGTTGGCGACCGCGCGCTGGTCGGGATGGCGGGCGTGATCGGCCAGCACCCACCGCGTGCCGCGGACGATGGCGTCGATCGTCCCGCGCATCCGGCGGCACTCCACCATCTTCACGTCGACGATGTCCGCGTCGGGCGCGACGCCGAGGGTCGTCCCCGCGATCGCGCCGGCGACGGCGGTGCCGTGCGCGTTGCACAGCCGGTCCTCCCCGGGAAACGCGTCGAATCCGCGGCGCACGCGCCCGGCGAGCTCGGGGTGCGTGTCGAGGATGCCGCCGTCGAACACGTACACGACGACGCCCCGCCCGGTGCCGAAGTGGCGATAGGTCCGGTCGAGCGGCAGCTGGTGCTGGTCGATGCGGTCCAGCGCGAGCGAGAGGGTCTGCTCCTCCACCAACGTCGTCGGGATCGCGCGCCCGTACGACGTGCCGGCGGCCGAGACCGAGGGCGCGTCGCCGCCGAGCGACCGGCTCCCGAGGGTGCACCCGCCGGCCAGCAGGGCGAGCCCCGCCGCGAGCATCGCGCGGCGAGAGGAGCGGGTGAGATCGGCGGAGGACGACATGCGACGCTGGCGCTGAAGTATCAGGACCCCATCACGCGGCATCCGCCGCGCACCGGCCACGAACACACTTCTCGTGCCACCGCATTTTCAGGCCGGCCGGGGCGGCGCTACGGCCGCCACCGCAGGGCGACGTCGGCCACGTAGCTGTACTGGCGGCCGCCGATCACCTGGATGTTCCGCGTCCGCTCGACACCGGCGCGCAGGGTCAGGCTGGTCCGCGCCGTGGGCTCCAGCGCGAGGGTGCCGATCGCCAGCTCGCGCAGCTCGTCCGTCCCCGAATCGACCTTGTTCACGATCCAGCGGCCGTTCTCGTTGTAGCCCGCACCATACGTCGACGTGCTGTGCAGGCTGCTCCGCGCCTCGGCCGACAGCCGCACCGTGGCCGAGGGCATCCAGCGCAGCTCGACGCCGAAGGCCTTGGCGTCCGGTCCGAGCTCGTTCCCCATCAGCCGACCACGCGTGGTCATCCCCTGGAGGAGGGTGGCGTGGGTGTAGGTGAGCGGCCCCATGTGTGTGGCGGAAAGCTGGAGCGACAAGGCGGGCGACGCCAGACGGGGCACCGTGATGGTGAGCGCGTGCGACGCCGCGTAGTTGAGCAGGCTCACGAGCCGGTAGACGTCGAAGTCGTCGATCAGGATCTCGCCCGCGACGATCACCCCGCCCAGCCGGTCGATGCGCCATCGGACGTCGCCCCCGATGGCCTTGTCCGAGTCGACGTCGAAGGTGCGGGTGGTGTCGACGTAGTTGTGCCGGCGGAAGATGTCGATCATCGGCAGGA
>JABFYH010000008.1 GCA_013361335.1 Gemmatimonadaceae bacterium
GATCGCGATCGCGGCCAGAATGCCGATGATCACGACCACGATCAGCAGCTCGATGAGCGTGAAACCCTTGCGCATGTTCTTCATTGGAATCCTTAGTGGCCAGGTTGTGTCGACGACAACGCCGACTGGGTGGTCCAGTCCATGACGGCCCCACCTGAGGCAAGCGATGGACCAGGGTGACCCCGTGGTGCAAAGCTCTCCATCTACACGACTTACGAGCCTAGTACGAAGTCACGATCTCGATCTGGTGCCGGATTCTGCCAGCACACTGGCACTTTGCCACCATCATTGTGTCGCCACTCGACGCCATTGTCGCCTCCCGAGCGCGCTGTCGGCGGAGGCGACCTGTCGACGTAATCCGCGGGATTGGCTCACACCGACATAGCGCAACCCATCCAGCGCCGCGTCGCGCGACTCCCGCCACTCCCCCATCTTCGCGAGACAATCGACGTACTGGAACCGCCCGTCGGTGATGTCCGCCTGCACCGAGTACGACCATCGCAGGAGCGCCACCGCGGGCGCGCACATTCCGGCGCGGTGATAGTCGGAGGCGATCACGAGCGTCATCGATACGTCGTACGGGAAGAGGCGGATGGCGCGCTTGTACTCGAGCTCCGTTTCGCGCAACTGCGCGTGTGCGCCGCCGACCTGACGCCCGCGAAGGAAGTGCGCGCGATAGCTCTTCGGCACGTCGCGCACGAGCTGATCGAAGAAGACGTCGTTGTTCTTCCACACCCGCTGTCGATCGATGCTGCGTCCCAGGCCGAGCGCCACCAGGATCGCCACCGTTGCCACCGCCGCGCGCCGAGGGGCGACGACCGGACGCGTCCGGAGCCACTCGAACGCCGCGCCCGCGATCAGCACGACCCCCACGCTGGGAAAGAACAGCGTACGCTCCGCGGTGATGAACCCGGCGGCAACGAGCAGGTTGCTCACCGGCAGGTAGCTGAGCATCACCCACCAGAGGCCGAAGCTCGCCACCGGCGCCCGCTTGCGCAGCACGATCGCGAGCGCCAGCACCCCGACGCAGATGACGACGCCTGGCAGCTCGACCCACTGCAGCCCCTGCGGAATGATCACCTCGCCCGGAGAGTAGTCGCCGCTCAGTCGCGTCGGGAATACGAGCAGCTGAGCGATGCGCGGAATCTCCGTCATCATCATCGCGATCCGGTCGAACGCCGTCATCCTGAGGAAGGTGAACACCGGAAAGGGCACGAAGCCCGCGAGATCGGCCTGGATGGTCGACCGAACGTACAGATAGACGGCAGTGACGAGCCCGAACCCGAGGGCGAGCAACCGGGCATCGCGCGACTCCGGCGCGAAGATCTTCCAGTGGCGGTCGCGAATGACCGTCGCCTCGGCGGCCACCAGCAGCGCCGGCAGCACGATCGCATGCTCCTTCGACAGCAGCGCGAGCGCGAAGAGCCCGAGCACGATGCCGGCGTCCCCCATGCCGAGCAGCCCTCGGCGCCGCGCACGCACGTAGTGTCCCACTGCGATGGCGAGGAACAGCGCGACGAGCAGCTCGGACTGGCCGACGAGATTACCGGTGACCTCGACGTGGACCGGGTGCACCGCGAACAGCGCGCCGGCGACCCACGCCCCCGCGGGCGGAAGAAGAGCGCGCGCGCACCAGTACACCGCGACCGCGGTCGCGACCGCGAGGAGGATGTTGCCGAGGTGGAGCACCCAGGGAGCCCCGCCGCCCGCCACGTGCTGAAGCGTGAACAGGGTCATCACGAGGGGGCGATAGCCGTCCCCGCCAAGCTGCGGCGGCCAGTACGTCTGCCCGAACAGCTTGAGGATGTTGCCGAGCGCGTGCACCCGGTCGTTGTTCCGGATGACGTAGACGTCGTCGAACGTGTAGTCGTGGCCGATGCTCGTGATCGTCGTGGCAAGCGCCAGCAGTGCCACCGTCAGCGGCGCGAGCCTGTCGCGACGGATCATCGCGTCAGACCGAACCGCAACATGTGCCAGAAGGCGGCCACGCCGTCGCGCCAGTTGATCTTCTTCCCTTCGGCGTAGGTTCGCCCCGCGTACGAGATGGGCACCTCGTAGATCCGGGCGTCCCGCTGCGCGAGGCGCGCCGTGATCTCCGGCTCGAACCCGAACCGGTCGGACGTCAGCGTCAGGCTGCGCGCGAGCTCGCCGCGCACCGCCTTGTAGCAGGTTTCCATGTCGGTGAGGTTGAGGTTCACCAACATGTTGCAGAAGGTCGTCAGGATGGTGTTGCCCACCGAGTGCCAGTAGTAGAGCACGCGGTGCGGCCCGCCGAGGAAGCGCGAGCCGAAACAGGCGTCCGCCTTGCCGTCGACGATCGGCTGAAGCAGCGCCGGCCAGTCCTGCGGGTCGTACTCGAGATCGGCGTCCTGCACGATCACCACGTCACCCGTGCTCGCGGCGAGAGCGGTGCGGATTGCGGCCCCCTTCCCCCGGTTCATCGGCTGCAGGATCAGCTTGTCGATGAACCCGGCCGCCTGCAGCTCCTGCAACCGCTCGCGCGTGCCGTCGGTGGAGCAGTCGTCGACGCAGATGATCTCCTTCCGCACCGGCGAGGCGTGCACGCGGTCGAGGATCGTCTCGATCGTGTTGCGCTCGTTGTAGACCGGAATGAGCACCGACAGGCGCATGCGCGCCGGGTCGAGCGGGGTGAGCTCACGCGGTCTGGCGGCGAGCGTCAGGCGCTTGAGGGCCGGCACTCCCATCGTTGGCGTGAGATGGGCGGAAGGCAGTCGTGGCGTGGTCATTTCGGCAGCACGGTGTACGCGACGCCACCAGGAAAGTCCGCGCGCAGCGCGAGCCGAGGCGTCGGCGAATTGACGAGAAAGTCCGCGGCATCCACGGTCTTGCGGCTGCCGACGACAACTGTGTGAACCGGATATGCCGACAGGATCGGCCCCAGCCCCTCGGCCGCATTCTCGGCGGCCGAATGATCGCGCAGATACTGCGCGGTGGTGAACGAGAAGACGGGAACAGAGGCCCGCCCGGTGTACAGATAGATGGCCCCTTCGTCCTCGGCCGCGAGCACCTCGTTGGGCGCGGTGTTGGCGAGCGTCCACTGCACCGCCGGTGCGATCCGACGCGTGTTGGCTCGCGCGATGCTCGACCACCACGACCCGCGCGCTCCGCGCAGCTCATACGACCCATAGCCGACGACGACCCAGGCGAACGACGCCAGCAGCGCGACGCACACCGGCTGGGTGAACCTACCGCTCCGCGCGGCCGCCACGTGCGCGCCGGCGATCACGAGCATGAGCAGCAGTGGCCAGATCCCCCACACGAATCGCGAGGGATTGAAGGGCCACACGAGCACGATGGTGAGATAGACCGCCAGAAAGAGCAGCGTCACCGGCATCCGCCGCCGCACCGACCACCCGCCGACACCGGCCAGCGCACCGAGCGCAGCCAGCGTCGCCCCATGCGCCATCGTGCCACGTAGCGGCGAGAAGAGCACGGCGAGCATGTCCAGCGCTTCCGGCACCGTCTTCGCCAGCGTGGCGGGAATCATCCCGACTCCGTCGACGCGCAGCCCGCGCACCCACCAGCCTACGTAGCTGTCGTAGTTCCCGAGCAGCGGTGCGGGGAGCCGGCCGGAATGCGCCGCGCTCCATAGCTGCCATGGCAGAAGACATCCGACCGTCGCCACGGCGAGCACGACAGCGTCGCGCCACCGGCGGCGAAGCAGGAGCGCGACCACCGCCGCCGGCAACAGGGCGATCCCATGGGAGCGCACGAGGGTGCAGGCGCCGATCGCCGCCCCCAGACCCGCCACCCGCCAGAGCGACGTCCGCGATTCGATCAGCGACTCGAGGGCCGGCAGCAGCAGGAGCAGCAGGGCAAGAAAGAAGGGCTCGGACAGCACCATGCTCCCGAGCACCAGCAGCGGGATGCTCACCGCCGTCACCGCGCCGAGCGCCAGCGACCAGATGTCGCCTGCGGCGCGCCAGCGCGCGAACCGCGCGATCAGCACGGCGGCCGCGGCAAGAAAGAGCGCGTTGAGCGCCTTGAAGACGAGCACGTTCGCCGGGAACGCGGGGGCGATCGACGAGACCAGGGCGAGCAACGCCGGATAGCCCGGCGGGAAGTGTGTCGCCGCCGGCGTGCCGGGCAGATTGAGGAACCGGTAGCCCTCCCCGGAAGCGAGCGAACGGGCCAGGATCACGTACATCGCATCGTCGTGCACGACACCGACCGGATACGCCTCGACCACGGCCAGTCCGGCCGCGAGCGCAAGCGCACACACGAGCACGAGGCCGATCCGCCATCGATCGATCGATGCGCGGACCGACGCCTTCGCTCCAGCGACCGGTTCCAGCACCGTCACCAGCGGCGTCGTCATCGCAGCACCTCGTACACGGTGCTCCGCGGCAGCGCACCGATCGCGCGCAGACCGGGAACCCTCCCGCCGAGCGTGCCGGCCGCCTGAAGCTGCACGGGCGCCAGAGGCAGCACGTATCGCGCGGGGACGAGTGTCAGCATCTCATGCAGCTCCGCCGCGCTCGCCTCCACCGTGCGCGGCACGACGTACTCGCGCGCCGAGAACCGCGCAGTCGGCGCGGCACGGCGTCCGGTGAACAGCGAGATCACCTGCTCGCCCTCGGCGAGCACCATGTCGCTCGGCCGCGTGTGCCGGCCCACCCAGGCGACGAGCGGGGTGATCTGCGCCCCGGCTTGGAGCGCGGGTGCGGACCACGCGCGCGTCGCGAATGCGTGCGCCTCCGTGCGAACCATGCCGCCCGCCACCAGCGCCACGGCGCCCGCGACCAGCGCGCGCCCCGCCGCGGTGGGCATCGCCTGCCACGACGACCATCCACCGACCGCGGCGAGCAGCAGCACGACCGGCCACACCGCCCACAGGAAGCGCCAGGGCGCATACGGCCAGATCACGACCACGCCCAGATACGCGGCGAGGAAGCAGACGACGACCGGAGCGCGGCGCGCGGCCGACCAGCTGCCGGCACCAACCAGCGCGAGGAGCACGAGCGTCGCGGTGATGCGCGGCAGCCAGGTATCGGCGACCAGGACGCGGTCCTGCACGAGCAGCCAGAGCTCCCCGAGGTTGAGCCGCGCCGTTGCCATCACGAACGCGGCGCCGCCCTCTCGAACCCCGGCGGCGAGCCAACCGAGATAGCTGCCGTACGCGCCGGCGAGCGGCGCGGCGACGCGTGGCGTCGCCATCACGGCCCACAGCTCCCAGGGCAGCACCATGAGGACGGCTGCGCCGACCGCCCACGCCGCGAGCGCCGATCGCCGACGCGTGACGAGCACGATGGCCAGCGCCAGCACCAGTGCGGCCGCGTGTGTGCGGACGAGCATCAGGGCACCGGCGCACGCTCCGGCGAGCACCGCGTCGCGGCGGGTGGCGCCGGGGTCCGTCGCGCGCTCCGCCGCGGCCAGCGCCGGCCACAACCCGGCGAGAAAGAGCGGCTCCGAAAGCACCGCGCTCGCAAGGGCGAGCACCGGCGTCGTGAACGTCACCGCGAGCGCGAACGCGGCCGCCCACTCGTCCCGCCACGCGAGGCGCGCCCGCACGAACCGAAAGGCCCCCAATGCGGCGACGCCGGCGAACATCGCGTTCACCGCGAGGAACGCGCTGATGTTGCCCGGAAACGACGGCGCCAGCCGCCACACCGCGGCCAGCACGATCGGGTACAGCGGCGGGTAGTGCGTCGCCGCCGGCGCGCCGGGTA
>JABFYH010000002.1 GCA_013361335.1 Gemmatimonadaceae bacterium
CGGCGCGGGCGGCGTGGCGCCCGTCGCGACGCGATACACGATCTCCGCGCCGTACGCCGGGCTCGGCGCGGCGAACGACTTGTGTCCGCCACCATTGGACGACTCGCCGACCGCCGGACCCTGCCCATACTCGTAGCCCGTCTTCGGCGTGAAGAGATGCGTCGGGGCCGAGGCGACCGTCGTCAACGCGCTCCCCGCCATCTGCTGGAGCGGGGTGACGTCGACGACCCAGAGCCCCCGACCATGTGTCGCTGCGATGAGCTCGTGATCGCGCGGATGGATCTTGAGGTCGAACACCGGCACGGTCGGCAGGTTGGTCATGAAGCGCTGCCAGCTCGCGCCGCGATCGAGCGACACGTACGCGCCCACTGACGTGCCGACGTACAGCAGGTCGCGGCTCACCGGGTCCTCGCGGATCACGTGCACGAAGTCCGCGCTCCCCGTCGGCAGCCCCGCGGCGATCGAGCGGAAGGTGCGGCCGCCGTCGATCGTCGCGTAGACGTACGGGGTGAAGTCGTTCCACCGGTGATTGTCGAAGGCGACGTAGAAGCTGAGCGAGTCGAAGTGCGACGGCTCGATGCGGCTCACGTAGACGTCGCCGCGCGGCAGGCCGGGAAAGCGCGTCGTCGGGATCGGCTCCCAGGTGGCGCCGTCAGTGGTCGTCGTCCAGACGTTGCCGTCGTCGGTGCCGGCATAGAGGAAGCCCGGGCGGACGTACGACTCGGCGAGCGAGACGACGGTGCCGTAGGTCTCCGCGCCGGTGGCGTCGAGGGTGATGCCGCCGGTCTTGTTCATGCTCGTGTCGATCTTCGCACGCTGCTGCTTGCTCAGGTCGGGCGAGATGAAGTACAGGCTGTCGCCCCGACGCGTGGACTTGAGCACGCGGTTGCCGCCGACGTACATCACGTCGGAATTGTGCGTCGAGAGGAAGTACGGGGTCTCCCAGTTGAAGCGGACGTCGAACTGCGCCGAGTCGGCGCGCTGCCGCGCACGCAGCGCGGCGATGCGGTCGCGCTGCTCGCGCGTCTCGGCCTGGGTCGTGTCGCCGCGCGTGACCAGCACCGAGTCCTCGAACTGTTGATAGCGCGGGCGCCAGGCGGGCTTCACCAGCGATGCGCGCTCCCCGGTGCGCAGGTTGAGGCGGGAGATGTTGCCCCCCTGCGACTCGCCGAACACCACCCACGGCTCGGCGGGATGCTGCGCCGTGTAGAAGCCGTCGCCGCCGGAGATCGTGGACCAGTACGCGTTCGTCACCGGCCCGCTCTTGCGGCGGCTCGGCCCGCACCACGAGCCGTTGTCCTGCGCGCCGGCGCAGACGTTGTAGGGGGTCTCGAAGTCGAAGCTGACGTCGTAGAACTGGGCGATCGGGAGATTCGCCGGAAAGTCGTACGTTCCGCCGCCGTCCCAGGTGATGGAGATGCCGCCGTCGTCGCCGACGATGAAGTGATCGGGCTGCGCGGGGTCGATCCACATCGCGTGATGGTCGACGTGGATTCCCTGGGTGGCGGTGCGCGCCGTCTTGCCGCCGTCGTTCGAGACGAGCACCGGCGTGGACGAGAACCAGACGCGGTCCGGGTTGCGCGGGTGCACGCGGACCTGCGAGTAGTAGAAGGGACGCGTGTTCGCGTCGTTCATCTTCTCCCAGGTGCGCCCGCCGTCGCGCGTCCGATACAGCCCGTTGCCGAGCTTCTGCTTCGGTCCCCGCGGCGCACCCTTCGCCGCGGTGCGCCCGCGTACCGAGTCCGCCTCGACCATCGTGTAGACGATGTTCGGATCCTGCGGGTAGATGGCGAGGCTGATCCGACCCTTCGTCGTCTCGGGGAACCCGCCGCCGCGGATCTCCGTCCAGGTCGCGCCGGCGTCGGTGCTCTTCCAGAGCGCGGAGCCGGGGCCGCCGCTGGTGAGGAAGTAGGGACCGCGCAGGCGCTCGTAGCTCGCGGCCCACACGGTGTTCGGATCCTTCGGATCGAGGGCGACGTCGACGAAGCCCGCGCGGTCGCTCACGAACTTCACGAGCTTCCAGCTCTGCCCGCCGTCCTCGGTCTTGTAGAGCCCGCGCTCCGGGTTCGCGGTCCAGGCGGCGCCGAGCGCCGCGACGTAGACGATGTTCGGATTGGTCGGGTGGACAACGATGCGCCCGATGTGCTGCGTTCTCTCGAGGCCCATCGACCGCCAGGTAATGCCGCCGTCGGTCGACTTGAAGATCCCTCGGCCGGGCTCGATGGTGTTGCGCGAGTTCTGCTCGCCCGTGCCGGCCCACACCTGCTGGGTGTCGGAGGGAGCGATGGCGAGGGCGCCCATCGAGACGGTGCGCTGGTCGTCGAAGACGGGGCGGAAGGTCACGCCACCGTTGGTGGTCTTCCAGATCCCGCCGGCGGCCGCGGCGACGAAGAAGGTCTGGGAGGGGGAGGGGATGCCGACGACGTCGGCGACGCGTCCCTCGAAGTTGGCCGGCCCGAGGGTGCGCCAGGGGAATCCGGCGAGGGTGGCCGAGTCGAGCGTCGCCTGCTGCGCGCCGGCGGGAAGGGCGGCGAGAGCGCAGAGGGGGAGCGCGCGGAACAGCCGCGTCACGCTCCGAGGCGGGCGGACGAATGAACGAGACATGTGCGTCTGGGGGTGGGTGGGCGGCGTGAGGCGTGCACCGGAAGGTACGCAACGCGTCGCCCGATCGTTGGCGTCTCGCCCTACATCAGCATGAAGGGGTGTATGCGCCGAGGGTGTCGGGTTGCCATCGGCCGCGTCGACGCATCGATTCTCGACAAAGGTACTCGGCCGCCCGCCAACCTTGCCGGGATCCGCGCCCTTGCTCAGGAGCCATCAATGCCCCGCGTACGCGTCCACAACTTCTCGATCTCGCTCGACGGTTACGGCGCCGGCCCGCGCCAGACCCGCGAAGAACCCCTTGGCGTCGGCGGCGAGGGACTGCACGAGTGGTTCCTCCCGACCCGCGCCTTCCAGCGCATCCTCGGCAAGAGCGGCGGCACCACCGGGGTCGACGACGAGATCGCGTCGCGCATGGGCGAGGGCGTGGGTGCGTGGATCATGGGACGCAACATGTTCGGTCCGATTCGCGGCGCCTGGCCCGACGACAGCTGGCGAGGCTGGTGGGGGAAGAATCCGCCGTATCATGGGCCGGTGTACGTGCTGACACATCACGCCCGGCCGTCGATCACGATGGAGGGCGGCACCGTATTCCACTTCGTCACCGGCGGTGCCCGCGAGGCGTTCGACCTGGCGACGGAGGCCGCGGCGGGCAAGGACGTGCAGATCGGCGGTGGCGTGTCGACGGTGCGTCAGTACCTCGAGGCGAAGCTCATCGACGAGCTGCACCTGGCGATCTCGCCCAGGCTGCTAGGCTCCGGCGAGCATCTGTTGTACGGCCTCGATCTCCCCGCCCTGGGCTACGCGTGCACCAGCCACATCCCGACCAGCGCCGCGACGCACGTCATCCTGGCGAAGCGTCGATGACGGCGAATCCCGACGGTCACTTCGCCCCTGCGCGGGTGACCGCCGATTGCGACCGGGGCCGCGGCGCGCTCTTATTGGTATACCACCTCGGCATCCACGCCGCCGTCTTCCGGTGGGCTCCGGCATCGCACACCAACCTTCGATCATGAACCCCTCGGTCGTCTCTCACCGAATCGGCGCTGCGCTGCTCTGCGCCGCGACCCTGCCCGCCGGAACCGCCGCCGCTCAGAGGGCGCCATTCACGCTGGAGTCCGCCCTCAGCGCGCCCTTCCCGAGCGAGCTGGTCGCGGCCCCGACCGGCAGCCGCGTCGCCTGGGTGTTCGACGCCGAGGGGAGCCGGAACCTCTGGATCGCGGAGCCGTCCGCGAACGGGTCGTTCGCGTCGAGACAGCTCACGAACTACGTCGGCGACCTCGGCGTGGAGATCGAGCAGCCCGTCTGGAGCTTCGACGGCTCGACGCTCGTGTTCGTGCGCGGCGGCGAGGCGAACCCGCGCGACCTGCCACTCGGCAGCACGCCAGGGCAGATCTGGGCGATCACCGTCGGCGACACCGCACCGCGCCTGATCGGCGACGGCAGCTCGCCGGCGCCGTCACCGAAGTCCAACGTCGTCGCCTACGTCGCGCGCAACTCGATCGTCCTCATGCCCCTGGACGGCAGCGGCAAGGCGCAGACGGTGGTGCGCGATCTCGGGCGCGACGGTTCGCTCGCGTGGTCGCCGGACGGGACACGCCTCGCGTTCGTGAGCAACCGCACCGGCCACAGTCTCGTCGGCGTGTACGACATCGCGAAGCGATCGCTCACCTGGATGGCGCCGAGCGTCGACCGCGACGTCGGGCCGATCTGGTCGCCCGACGGCGCGCGGGTGGCGTTCATCCGCATTCCTCCCGGCGCGCCGGGACCATTCTCGTCGGTGCGCACGGCCGAGCCGTGGTCGATCTGGGTCGCGGACGCCGGGACGGGCAAGGGTCGCCAGCTCTGGCGCGCCAACGCCGGTGCGGGCAGCCGCTTCTACTCGCTCGAGGGCAACTCCGCCTTCGCCTGGGGCGCCGACGACCGGATCGTCTTCCCCTGGGAAGGCACGGGGTGGGTGCACCTCTACAGCATCCCCGCCGCGGGGGGCGCGCCGACGCTGCTCACGCCCGGCGACTTCGAGGTGTTCAGCGCCGATCTCAGCCCGGATCGACGTCGCATCGTGTACTCGTCGAATCAGGGCGATACGGATCATCGACACATCTTCGAGGTCCCGGTGGCAGGCGGCACGCCGACGCCGCTGACGACCGGTGCGACGATCGCCGATCTGCCCGTGTACACCGGTGACGGGCGCGCGGTCGCCTTCTTCCATGCCGACGCCCGACACCCGATGCGTCCGGCCGTGGTCACGCAGACCGCGGGCAGCTTCGGCACGCCGAGTGACATCGCGCCGCAGGCGATACCCGCCGGCTACGCGGGCGCGAGCTTCGTCGTGCCGCAGCCGGTGACGTTCCGCTCGCCGGATGGGATGACGATCCACGGCCAGCTCTTCGTGCCCCCGGACGGTTCACGGAGCGCGCGACGCCCCGCCCTGCTCTTCTTCCACGGCGGTCCGTATCGCCAGATGCTGCTCGGCCCGAATCCGATGGGAGCATACACGTACATGTACGCGATGAACCAGTACTTCGCGAGCCGAGGGTACGTCGTGCTCTCGGTCAACTACCGTGGAGGGACCGGTTACGGGCTCGACTTCCGCGTGCCGCCGAAGTTCGGACCGTCGGGTGCGAGCGAGTTCAACGACATCCTGGGCGCGGCGAACTTTCTCAAGGGGCGGCCGGACGTCGACGCGAAGCGCATCGGAGTGTGGGGCGGCAGCTACGGCGGCTACATGACGGCGCTGGCGCTCTCGCGGGCCTCGGACATCTTCGCGGCGGGGGTCGACTATGCTGGGGTGCACGATTGGAACGGCGTGCTGAAGGTGTACGCCGCGGCGGGAGCGCCGGCCGGCCAGGACAGCCTGTCGTGGGCGTCGTCGCCGCTGGCGTCGGTCAAGCGGTGGCGTTCGCCGGTGCTGGTGATCCAGGCCGACGACGACCGCAACGTTCCGTTCGACCAGACAGTGCTGCTGGAACGGGCGCTGCGGGAGAACAGGGTGCCGCACGAGCTGATCGTCATCCCGAACGAGATTCACGATCTGCTGCTGCATCGCTCGTGGCT
>JABFYH010000020.1 GCA_013361335.1 Gemmatimonadaceae bacterium
GATGGCTTGCCGAGCCCCGGGTAGAGTACGTCGTCGGCGCGGCGATCGCCACCGTGATCGCCGCCGCCGCCCTGCGGTGGACCGCCGCGCCGCTTCGTGCGCCGATGGGAGTCATGCTCATCGCGCTCGCCGCGCTGGCACTGGCCGCAGGGCGTGCCGAGCTCCGGCTCGCCACGTTCAGGCGCGCGCCGGCGGCGGTCGGGGCGACGCGATCCGCGGACCAGCTGCAGCGACTCCGACGAGCCGTCGATGACGAGCTCATCCGAATGCGTCGCGCCGCGCACCGCGCCCTCGCCCTGCCAGGCTCCTCCGACGACCCCGCACGCATCGTGTCCGAGCTCGGCCACGCGATCGGCGACCGGGAGCATCGAGCGCTCGTGTTGCTGCACGGAGACGTTCTCTACTCCTGGGCGGGGACGCTCCATGCCGTGCCGAGCGATCTGACAGGGCCATCGGGCGTCGTCGCGACACCCTTCGGGCTCACGCTCTACGCCACGGTCGACAGCGGCAGCACGCGGGGGATCGCGACCTCGCTCCTCTATGCCGCGCCTCCGGCCGACCGGTTGTCGCGTGGGCTCGCGCAGCGGCTTCCCGGCGACGACGTCGTCGAAGGCTTCAGCTTCGGGCCCGCCGACGACGACGCGGGTGGGGGCGCCCTTCGCTACGTCGACGGGCAGCACCCGTTGTTCATCGCCCGCGCGGTGGTGCCCTCGGCGGGTGAGGTGCGGTTCCGCCTGCTCGAGCGCGCGCGCGTGCGCGTCGGCGTCGCGCTGCTCATCGCCCTCGTGGCCTTTCTCGTCGCGATCGCGCGCCGATCTGCTGGCGGGCTGGTTGCCGCGGGCGGCGTGCTGGTCGCGCTGCGGTGCATCTCCGTCGCGCCGCTGAGCGAGTTCTCCACACGCTCGCGCCTCTTCGACGCCGCCGTCTACTTCCTGCAGATCGGACGCGCCTACACTGCGAACGCCGCGGCGCTCACGCTGACGTCCGCCACGGTGCTGCTCGCGGTGCTGCTCGTCGTGCGGCGCGTCGGACCCAGGCTCCCCCGGTGGGCGGGCGCGCTGCTGGCGACGCTGACCGTGGGCTTCGGCCCGTTCATTCTCGGCGCGCTGGCCCGGGGGATCTCGCCACCGGCGTACGGTGCCGGGGGTGCGCTCTGGCTCATCTGGAGCGTGCCGCTCTGTCTGGCCGCCACGGCGCTCCTCGTGCTCGCGAGCTGGGCGGGGCGCGTCGCGCTCGGCGGACGACGCGGTGTCCCCATCGGCGCCGGTCCGGCGATCGCGCTGGCGGCAGCCGCGGTGGCGCCGCTGGTCTGGAATGCGCCGGGTCAGTGGCCCAAGTGGTACAGCGGGCTGTGGACTCTCAGTGTGGCGGCGCTGGTGCTGGCCCGCCCGTCACGACGCGCGCTGTTGGCGGCGGCCACCGTCGCTGCACTCGGCGCCGTGTCGGTGGTGTGGGGAGCGACCTCGCGCGGACGAGTGGAGCTCGCCGAGCGCGACGTGCGCGGGCTCGACGGCCCGGACACCTACGGGGCGGCGCTCGCGGACCGCCTCGCGGTCTCGCTCCGCAACGAGCCGCTGCCCCGCAACACGCAGACGCTGCTCGAGCATTATCTCGCCTCCGACCTCGCCGCGGCGGGCTACCCGGTGGCGCTCACGGCGTGGGAGGGGACGACTCCGCTCGCCACCTTCGGCTCGGCGCCGTTCGACGTCGCCTTCGACACGGTGGCGGCGATGGCCGCTGCGGCGGCGCACGGCAGCCGACCCATCGTACGGACGACCCGCGCGAACGTGTACGGCGTGCGCGTCGTCGCGGTGCCGATGCCCGGTGGCGCCGTGACGATCCTCATGGCTCCGCGCACGCGTCTCATCGGCAACGACGCGTACGCGCGCTGGTACGGGCTGCCGCCCACGGAGAACAACGAGCCGCCGTACGTCGTCCAGGTGGTGCCGGACTCGCTCTCGCCGCGCGAGGCGATCCGCTGGCGGCGCGAGGGAACGGAGCTCCACGGCGACTGGCCGGTGCGTGCGCCGACCGGCGCCGCCCGTGCGCACGTGGAGGTGGACCTTCGCGGCCTCGATACGCTCATCCCCCGCGGCGGCCTGCTGATCCTGCTCGATCTCGCCGCGGTGGCGTTCGTGTGGCTCCTCGTCGCGGTGGCCGACGGCCGGGCCGGCCGCTGGCTGCGCCTCCGACGCCAACGCATTCGCAGCTATCGCACGCGTCTCTCCCTCGGACTCTTTCTCTTCTTCCTCGTGCCGGCCGCGGCGTTCGCGATCTGGTCGTGGCGCCAGCTGTTCGACGACGCCCAGGCCTCGCGTCGCCTGCTCGTGACCGAGACGATGCGTGCGGTGCAGGGCGGGGGGCGCCCGGACTGGCTCCGCGCCGAGAGTCAGCGGCTCGACACGAAGCTGCTGTTGTATCAGGGCGGGCTGCTCGTCGACGCGAGCGATTCGCTGTTCGCCGCGCTCGCCCCCATGGGAACGTTGATGCGCCCCGAGGTCGCGCTCGAGGTGGGTGTCGCGGAAGAGGTGAGCGCGACACGGCCGGAAGCGCTGCCCGGCGCGACCGGAATGCTCGGATATCGCATGCTCCCGGCGTCGGTGGGTCCGAACCTGGTGCTCGCCGCGCCGGCACGCGTCGACGACGTCCTGCTCGAACGACGGCGCCGTGATCTCGGCGTGCTCGTGCTGTTCGCGACCGCGCTCGGAGCGGCCGCGGCGCTCTGGTTGAGCGGCCTCGCGGCGCGTCAGCTCGCGCGTCCCATCGGTGCGCTGCGGTCGGCGGCGCGGGCGGTCGCGCGCGGGGAGCGCGACGTCGCGCTCGCCGGTGACGAGGTCACGGAGTTTCTCCCGGTGTTCACCGCCTTCCGCGCGATGGCGGAGGACCTCGGCGCCAGCCGCGCCGCGCTCGAGGAGGCGCAGCGGCGCACGGACGCCGTGCTCCGCACCGTCGCGAGCGGGGTTGTGGCCGTGGACGAGCGCGGCGCCGTCATCCTGGCAAATCCGCGGGCCGAGCAGCTCCTGGGTGGCGTGCCGCCGGCTGGCGCGGCGGTGGCCGGGATGGCAGCGCCCGCGGTGGCGGCGCGCCTCGCCCGCTTTCTGAGCACCTCGCAGGACGCGGACGGCTTCGAGGTGGAGCGCGAGGGGCGCACGCTGCGCGGGCAGCTGACGAGGCTGACGCGCGGGGGCGCCGTCCTCACCCTCGACGACGTGACCGAGCTCGCCCGGGCCCAGCGCGTCCTGGCGTGGGGTGAGATGGCGCGTCAGGTGGCGCACGAGATCAAGAATCCGCTGACACCGATCCGCCTCGGCGTCCAGCACCTGCGCCGCGCGCATGGGCGCGCCGATTTCTCGACGATTCTCGAGCAGAACGCCTCACGCATCCTCACCGAGATCGACCGTCTCGACGAGATCGCGCGCGCCTTCAGCCGGTACGGCGGCGCGCCGACCGAGCGGGTGCCGGCCGAGCCGACGGACATTGCCTCGGTCGTGCGGGACGTGGTGGCGCTCGAGACGCTGGGCGAGAGTCAGGTGCGGTGGGACCTCGATGCCGAACCGGATCTGCCCCCCGCTCTGGCGCGCGGTGACGAGCTGCGGGAGGTGCTGCTGAACCTGTTCGAGAACGCGCGGCTGGCGGACGCGCGCGTCGTGCGCGCGACGGTGCGTCGCGGCGCGACGAGCGACGACACGGCAGCGGTCGTCGTCGACGTCGCGGACGATGGCAGCGGGATCGCCGCCGACGTGTTGCCCCGCATCTTCGAGCCGCACTTCTCCACGCGCACCAGCGGCAGCGGCCTGGGGTTGGCCATCACGCGGCGCCTGGTGGAGAGCTGGGGGGGCGAGGTGACGATCGAATCGGAGCTCGGCCGCGGCACGACGGTCCGCGTCACGCTTCGAGCGGGTGACCGTCGTCGTGAACCGTGAACCGTGATCCGTAATCCGTGACTGCCAACGCCCTTCGACGCCGTTACGGTTCACCGTTCACCGTTCACCGTTTACGGTTCCTACTCCGTCCTTCCCCCGTGTGATCCGCCTGCAGTTCGGATGCGAACCGTCTTGACGTTCGTGAACTCGCGCATCCCCACGGCTGACAGCTCACGTCCGTAGCCCGAGGCCTTGACGCCGCCGAAGGGGAAGCGCGGATCCGACACGACCATGTCGTTCACGAACACCGTGCCCGAATCGATCGCGCGCGCGAAGTGTTCCTGTTCCTCGGCAACCGTCGTCCACACGCTCGCGCCAAGCCCGAACCGCGTCGCGTTGGCGAGGCGGATCGCATCGGCTGCGTCGCGGGCGCGGAAGACGCAGCCCACAGGGCCGAACAGCTCGTCGCGAAAGGCCGGCGCGCGCTCGGGGATGTCGGCGAGCACCGTCGCGGGAAACCACGCGGTGCCGGGCCGATCGCGGGTTCCGCCGCACACCACGCGCGCCCCGGCCTCCACCGAAGCACGTACCTGTGCCTCGAGCTCGTCGGCCAGCTTCGCCGTCGCCAGGGGGCCGAGCTGCGTGGATGGATCGAGCGGGTCGCCTACCTTCAACGCGCGCATTCCCGCGGCGAAGCCGTCGAGGAAGCGGTCGTACACGTCGGTGTGCACGATGAAGCGCTTCGCGGCGATGCAGCTCTGGCCGTTGTTGATCGTTCGCGCGCGCACCGCCGTCTCGATTGCGCGATCGAGGTCGGCGCTCGGCATCACGATGAACGGGTCGCTCCCGCCCAGCTCGAGCACCGTCTTCTTGAGCTGTTTGCCGGCGATCGACGCGACGCTGCTCCCCGCGCCCTCGCTTCCCGTCAAGGTGGCCGCGGCGACGCGTGGATCAGCGAGCACGCCCGCGACCGCGTCGCTCGGGATGAGCAGCGTCTGGAACACGCCCTCCGGCGCCCCGGCGCGTCGCACGAGCGCCTCCAGCTCCATGGCGCACTGTGGCACGTTCGACGCATGCTTCAGCAGGCCGACGTTGCCGGCCACGAACGCCGGCGCCATGAACCGGATGGCCTGCCAGAAGGGGAAGTTCCACGGCATCACGGCGAGCACCACGCCGAGCGGATCGTAGGCGATGAACGACCGGTGATCCGGATCCGGAACCGGCTCGTCGGCCATGAATCGCGGCCCATGCTCGGCATAGTACCGGCATGCAGTCGCGCACTTCGCCGCTTCCTCGACGGCGGCGCGGACGGGCTTCCCCATCTCCAGCGTCATCATGCGGCCGAGGCGGTCCTTCTCGGCGTCGAGCAGCTCGGCGAGGCGGGCCACCATCGCCGCGCGCTCGGCGATCGGCGTGCGCCGCCACCTGGTGGCGGTATCGGCGGCGCGCGCGAGCTTCGCTTCGATCTGTGCAGGCGGGTGCGCGGGATACTCTCCGAGCGTCTCGCCGGTGGCCGGATTGGTCGACGTGAACGTCATGACGGGCGCACGATGCAGCTTGCGTGCGCGGTCACTCCGCGACCGGGCTCTCCTCCCGCCAGAACGTCTCGCTCCCTTCCTCGGCGCCGAAGAGCCGGCGCCACCACGGGACGCGGCGCTCGCGCTCCAGCACGGCACCGGCCGCTTCGCGCCAGGCGTTCTGCATCGCCGTCGCGTCGGCGAAGCGCGCATCGGGATCGGTCTCGAGCCCGCGCTCGAGCCATGCGCCGATCTCGGGTGCGTAGCCGGAGACGTCGAGCTGGCCCGCGAGCTCGCGCGCGAGGATCGTTTTCGTGTCCGCCTCGCCGAACGGCGGTGCGCCGCTCAGCACGAAGGCGACGATGGCGGCCAGGGAGAAACAGTCGGCGGTCGCCTCCTGCGGCTCGCCGAGCAGTTGTTCGGGTGGCGAGAACGCCGGAGTGCCGGAGGCGCCGGTGAGCTCCTCGCCCGCGGGGTTCGCGATGCCGAAGTCGGCGATGCGCCACCGCCGGTAGCGATCGATGAGAATGTTCTCCGGCTTCAAGTCACGATGTACGATGCCGATCGCATGGGCTGCCGCCAGGCCGCTCAACACCTCATCGATCTGCGGCGCCACCTCCGCCAGCGGACGCGCGCCGCTCCGCGCCACGAGGTCGGCCACCGAGCCACTCTCGGCGAGCTCCATCGTGTACCACGAGACGTCTCCACGGCTGTCCCAATCGTAGATCGGGACGATGGACGGATGCGCGAGCTGCGCTGCGAGCCGCGCTTCCCGGCGGAACCGGCCGACAGCGCGCTCGTCGCGCGCGATGTGCGGGTGCAGCAGCTTGAGCGCGACCTCGCGCCCCAGCGAGAGGTCGCGCACGCGCCACACCGACCCGAAGCTCCCCGCGCCGAGCGGCGAGATGACCTCGTAGTCGTCGGCGAGCGCCCAGCGCAGTCGCACCTCGGGCGACTCGCGCGAGGCCGCGACGCTCTCGCCGCTCAGCGTGAGCACCGTGCGACTCCCGACGACGCGATCCATCGCGCGCACCATGGCGCCGACGGTGGGATAGCGCTGGCCCGGCTGCAGCTGCAGCGCCTTGTCGAGCACGATGCCGACGCTCGGCGGCACGTCGGGACGGACCAGCGAGACCGGCGGGATGTCGTCGCGCGGCGGCGCTTCCCCCGTGAGCGCGGCGAAGCAGAGCGCGGCGAGCTGCCATTGATCGCTGGCCATCGTCGGGAGCCAGCGGTCGCCCCATTCCGGCGGCAGCGGCATGCCGGTCACGTTGGGAGAGAGGCCATCGGGGATGCTCGCGAGCGGCACCGCCCACTGCCACCCGATGAGCCAGAGCCGGCCCATCGGCGACGTCAGCACGTTGTCGACGGAGACGGCGCCATGGACGCTCCCCGCGTCGTGCAGGTACGAGAGCGTCGAGCCGGTCTCACGCATCACGCGCAGCACGGCGGGCACGTCGTCCGGGCCGGCCCGCGCGAGCCGCGCGCCGAGCGTCTCACCGGCGATCCAGCGGCGCAGATAGCCGGGACCGCGACGGCTGTCGGAGTTCACCGACCAGTAGTGGTACGTCGTCGGCACCGCGGGATGATTGCGATGCGCGAGGGCGCGTGCCTCCGCTTCGATCCACGCCGCGTGCTCGGGCTCCGGTGCGCTGACGAGCGAGAGAGACCGGCCGAGCGCGTCGATGAGCTCCTGGAAGTGCCGGTAGTCCTCCCAGATCCCCTCGGTTCCCCAATGCCACCCGGGCGGAAGCTGCCACGCGGCGAGGTGTTCGGGGAGCGCAGGGCTCACCCGGTGCCGCTCACCGCCCGCCCGCAGCGGCCGGTCGCGTCCGGCGTCGGGTAGCGTCGAGAAGGGAGGGCGGTTCACGTCCCAAAGCTAGTCGACGGGATGACGGCGAGGCAGGGCGACACCGTCACCATCGGATCACATGCGCGACTCGGAGAGCACCTGCGCCTCGGCGTGGTGCAGGGCGGGGAGGAGCGAGACGTCGGGCAGCACGCTCACCTCGACCGTGCGCACGCGCAGCGGGCCGCCGTCGAGGGGCGCTGACGAGTGCAATGACGGCACGTGCACGGTCACCGCGACGATCCGCCACAGGGTGCTGGGCCGGTTCATCGAGCCGTCAGCCTCCACCGTGTCGAGCTGGAGGACCTCACCCCGCGCCGGGATCACCGCGCTCTGGCAGTCGGCGAGCAGCTGCTCGTTGCGATCGTGACGGGTGACGCGGAGCGTGATCATGCCGCTGACCAGGTAGAGGTGGCCGGAAAATTACCGGGCTGGCTGGCGCGGAGCCAGCCGGACGGTGAAACTCACCCTCGCCGGCGGCGTACGACTGAGCAGACCCCATACTCGACGAGGAGTTTATGTACCTGATCCTGAGCATCCTGGTGTCGTTCGCGGCGTCCATGCTCGCGTATGCCCAGGCCCGCAGCTTCGTGACGCGCCGCCTGCGCTACGTCGACGCCGTCCAGACGCCGCTCGCTCCATTCGTGGCCGGGATCGCCGTGGCGGTGGTGCTGCTCCCGGTCGTCGCGATTCTTCCCCTCGTCGGTGTCGGCACGGCCGTCAGCGTCGGCCTGGCGGTCGGGGCCGGCGTCGCCGCGGGAGCGAGGGACGTCCGCCATTCGCTGCCGAGATACTGACGTGCACCGTGAACCGTGAACGGTTCACCGTCACGACAGTTATCTTGGATCATGCCCTCCACCATCCCGACCGACATCTCCGATCCCGTCAACGCACGGATCCTCGCGGTCAGCGAAGACCGGATCGCCGGATTCCTCGAGGATCCCTTCGCCGAGATCTCACGCCTCAGCGAGCTGCCGGTCGAGACGGTGTCGGAGCGGTTGCGCGGGATGCTCGAGAGCGGTGTCATTCGCCGGATCCGGCAGACGCTCATGGCCACCAACCTCGCACCGGGCGCGCTCGTCGCCTGGCGCGTGCCCACCGAGCGGCTCGACGAAGGCTTCGACTATCTGGCCAAGGACGATCCCTTCTCCGGCCACGTCGTCATCCGCAGCACCGACGCGGAGACCCCCGGCTCCGTCTATCGCCTCTGGACGACGCTCAAGGTGCCACAGGGCTTCTCGATGCAGAAGCACTGCGAGCTGCTCGCGTCGCGCATCGGCGCCAGCGCCTTTCGGATCATGCCCGCGAAGCGGCTCTTTGCGCTCGGTGTCGGCCATGTCCGTCGCCGCGGGATGGAGCCTGGCAGCAGGACCGACGAGCCCGGGCAGGTGATCGACACCAACATCGTCACGCTGTCGGAGATCGAATGGCAGGTGCTCGGTCCGCTCAAGCGCGAGCTGGAGCCGGACGAGCTGCGCCCGGAGCCCTGGCGCGCCCGCGCCGAGGAGGCCGGCGTCTCCTATCGCGAGTTCCTCGCGGTGGCGCGCGGGCTCGCCGACCGCGGCGTGATCGGGCGCTTCTCCACCTTCCTGGAGCACGTGAAGCCATCGGCCACCGGCACGCGCGTCACGCGCTACAACGCGCTCTTTCACTGGCGCGTCCCGGAGGGGCGCGAGATCGAAGCGGGACGCGAGGTCGGGCGGCATCACATCCTCACCCACGCCTACTGGCGCGAGGGCGGACCCGAGTTCGCGAACGTCAACATCATGGCCGTCGCGCACGGCACCGAGAAGCCGGTCGTCCTGGCGCACAAGGAGGCCATCGACCGCCACCTCGAGGCGGTCGGCATCCCCGTCAGCTACACCAACGTGTTCTGGGGCGGTCGCAGCGAGATCAAGCCGTCGGAGATCATGCCGCAGGCGTACGAGGAATGGTGCCGACGTGTGGGCGTGGATCCCGAGGCGATGCGCGATCGCTGAGCTACGGCCACTGGGTGCGCTCGGTCCAGACGCGACGCGACAGGGTGACGCCGGTGGGAAAGCGCGCCGTCATGTGATCGCGGAGCGCCGGCGCGAACTCGGCGAGATACCGGTCCACCTCGACGTGCGACGCCGCCTGAAACGCCGCGCGGTATTGCCCCTCGCCCCCCTGATCGAGCCTGGCGTGCAGGAAGCAGCCGGTGCGCACGACGTCGGGCATGTGCGTCTCGATCATGAAGCGCTCGTAGTCGTAGGCCAGCGCGTCGTCGACGCGCGCCGTCACCTCGTAGAGGACCCGCTCCTCGCCCTCGTCCCGCGACTGCTCCAGCGAGGCGATGACCGCCGAGAAGTCGTCGTCGCGACGGCCGCCGGCGGCGGACTCGCCATACGTCGCGCGCACGGTGCGCACACCGGGCAGCGCCAGCCCGTGCGTGCGGGCCAGCTCCAGCGCCAGATCCAGATCCTTCACCAGCAGCGCTGTCGTGAAGAGCGGCGTGAACCTGCGCTCCATCAGCTGCGGCGCCTTGTAGCCGACGAAGGTCGAGTTGAAGACCGAGCCGCTGAGCGCCTCCATCACCACCTGCTGCGACAGGCCGGCACGCTCGGCGAGCAGGAACGCCTCGGCCATCAGCTCGGTCTGACCGGCGGTCAGCAGATTCATCACCAGCTTGAGCGCGCTCGCCGACCCGACCGCGCCGGTATGGACGATCGTCTTGCCGAGGTGCCCCAGCACCGTCCGCGCCCGTTCGACGTCCGCGGGCACGCCGCCGACGAGAATGGTGAGCGTCCCCTCCTCGGCCGCTGGCACGCTGCCGAGCACCGGCGCGTCGACGTACGCCGCGCCGCGCGTGGCGCACTGCTCGGCCGCGATGCGGGCGACCGCCGGGCCGACCGTCGAACAGTCGATCACGAGCGCGCTGCGGCGGAGCGTCTTCAACACGCCGTCGGGTGCCGCGAACACCTGCTCGATCGCTGCGGGATCGGCGAGCATCGTGACGACGATCTCCGCGTCGTACACGGCGTCCGAGGGCGTGCGGGCCGCTCGCGCACCCTGCGCGACCAGATCCGCGCCGCGCGCCGGCGTGCGGTTCCACACGGTGACGGGAATGCCGGCGGCGATGAGCCGCGCGGCCATGGGATGACCCATGCGGCCGAGGCCGAGCAGGGCGACGCGAGGAGAAGTGGTAGAGGCCATGTGGGGTAATAAACGAGAAATGCGGCTCCTCGTCATCCTCTACCGCCTTCTTCCGCTCGCCGTCGCCTTCCGGCGGGACTTCCGGCGGTGGCTGATCGCCGGCAGCCCCGCCAGGCGGACGGCGGCGGATCACGAGCGGCGCGCCGCCCGGCTCGTCGCGACGCTGGCCCGCCTCGGTCCGACCTTCGTGAAGATGGCGCAGCTCTTCGCCGGCCGCGCCGACCTGCTGGCGCCCGTCTACGCCCGCGCCCTCAGCACGCTCACGGACCAGGTCCCGATGGTCCCGGTCGCCGAGGTGGAGCGCATCCTGCTCGCCGAGTACGGCGCACCTCCGGACGACCTGTTCGAGCGGTTCGACCGGGTCCCCCTCGCCGCGGCCTCACTCGGCCAGGTGCACCGCGCGCGGCTCGACGGCGAAGAGGTGGTGGTGAAGGTACTGCGCCCCGGCGTCGAGGCGCTCGTCGAGGCCGACGTGCGCGCGTCGCTGTGGATCGTCGGGATCGTCGAGCGGTGGTGGCCCAACCCGCACGTCATCGGCACCCGCGTCGTGATCGAGGAGTTTGCGCGCCGGGTGACCGAGGAGATGGACTTCCGCCGCGAAGCGGCGCACGCGGTGGCGATCGGCGCCAACTTCGCCGATACCGCCGGCGTCTGGATCCCGCGCGTCGTGACGCCCATGGTGCGGCAGCGCGCGCTCGTGCTGGAGTACTGCCCCGGCCGCCGCGTCGACCGCCTCGACGAATGGGTGCGGGACGGGCGCATCCGCCCCGAGCGGCTCGTGCGTGACGTGATGGAGCTGTACGCGAAGATGATGCTCGTGCACGGGCTGTTTCATGCCGACCCGCATCCGGGCAACATGCACGTGTCCGCCGACCGACGAATCATCCTGCTCGACTTCGGCATGGTGGTCCGAGTGCCGCTGGAGCTGCGCCGGCAGCTCGTCGCGGCCATCTTCGCGGCCATCCGGCGCGACTCCGACGCGCTGGCCGACAGCTTTCACGCCCTCGGTCTCGTCGCCACCGGTGCCGATCCCGCCGTCATCCGCCGGCTCGCCGCCGCCCTGCTCGGCGTCGCATGGGAGCGGAACACCACCCGCGAGCGCGTCGAGCTCCTCGCGGACGAGGTGCTGACCGAGCTGTTCGACTGGCCCATCGTCCTGCCGAGCAACCTCGTCTACTTCGCACGGACGGCGGCGCTGATCGAAGGGCTCGGCACGCACTACGATGCCCACTTCAACGCGCTCGCCTTCGCGTCCCCGATCGCGCTCTCGCTACGGGGGCGCATCATGGCATCGCTCTATCCCGGTGGCGACCAGCCCACCGTCGACCCCGCACGGGTGCTCGGCGCGGCGCTCGGGGCGGTGGCACGCATCCTTCGACGGACGGCACAGGATCTCGTGGTGACGGTGCGCGATGCCGTTGCGCAGGCCGCCCTACCGTCCGCTGGCGCGCTCGGCGTGCCGCCCGCCGGAGACGGCACCAACGGCCCGAACGTCTCCGGACATATAACAGGCGAGTGACCGCGGCCGGACGACCGGCCCGTCACCCCCGTACCCATCCCGCCCTCACGCATGCCCGTCGTGCTTCGACAGCTCTCGCTCGCGTTGTTGCTGCTTCTTGCCGCCCTCCCCGCCGCCGGTGCCCAGGTCGGCTCGACGACCGACATCATCATGGGCCGCGTCATCGGCGCCGACTCCGCGCCGGTGATCGGGGCGCGCATCGAGGTGACCTCGGCCGAGACCGGCATCACGCGCCGGAAGACGACGAACGAGCGCGGCGAGTTCTCGATCATCTTCCCCGACGGCGGCGGGTCGTACACCCTTCGCGCGAACTTCATCGGCTATGCGCCGTATTCCGTCGCCGTCCAGCGCCAGGCCGACGAGGATCGCCTCGAGGTGGTCGTCCGCCTCACGCGCAATCCGCAGGTGCTCCAGACGGTCACGGTGCGCGCGAACAACAATCGCGACACTCAGCAGGACCGTCCGACACCAGGAAGCACCGAGCGCAATCTCACGCCGGCCCAGCTCGATCGCCTGCCGGTGGACAAGGGCGATCTGGCCTCGGTGGCGACGCTGGCGCCCGGCGTCGTCGGCACCGCGGCGACCGACTCCACGCCGGCGACGTTCTCTGTCGCCGGCCAGCCCACCAACCAGAACCAGATCACTCTCGACGGCCTGAGCTTCGGCTCCGGCACCGTGCCGCAGGAGGCGGTGCGCAGCACGCGCGTCATCACCAGCACCTATGACGTGAGCCGCGGCCAGTTCACCGGCGGCCAGGTGGCGTCGACCACGCGCGGCGGCACCAACAACGTGCAGGGGACGGTCAGCTACGCGCTGCGCGACCCGTCGCTCGAGTTCGTCGACGAGTCCTCGGCGTCGTTCGGGCAGAAGTACCAGCAGAACTCCGTCAGCTTCGGCGTCGGCGGTCCGGTGGTGCAGGACGAGGTGTTCGTGTTCGGGGCGGCCTCGCTGTCGCGTCGCACGAACCCGCTCTCGTCGCTCACCGCCGCCGACGCGCTGACCCTCGCCCGCCTCGGGGCGAGCCCGGACTCGGTGCAGCGGTTCCTCGCGCGCATCAACAGCTATGGCGTCGGTGCCACCGTGCCTGGCATTCCGGACCAACGGCTCGCCGACCAGGCGTCGGCCATCGTGCGCCTCGACTGGTCGCTCGGCGACGAGCACACGCTGACGCTGCGTGGCGACTGGCGTGGCGCGCTCCAGGACGGCACCCGCATCTCGGCGTTCAGCGTCCCGTCGACCGGCGGGAACCTCCGCACGATGGGCGGCGGCATCATGGCGACGCTGACCTCCACGATGGGGCGGTTCATCAACGAAGGGCGCATCTACCAGTCGTCCGACCGGCAGAACACCGAGCCGTACCTCACCGCGCCGATCGGGCGGGTGACGGTGGCGTCGGTGCTTGCGACCGGGGAGCAGAGCCTCACCAATCTGCAGTTCGGCGGGAATCCGTCGCTCCCCCAGGAGACGCACGGTCGGCTGCTCGAGGCGACCGACGAGCTGTCGTGGGTGTCGGCGGGAGGCGCGCACCGCTTCAAGCTCGGCGCGCTGCTCAACGCGGACCGGTCGACCGTGGGGCAGATCGCCAACCGGTACGGCAGCTTCTTCTACAACTCGTTGGCCGACCTGGACGCCAACACTCCGTCGCAGTTCACGCGCACCATCGCCGGCCGCGATCGCCTGGCCGGCAGCAACAACGTCGCGCTCTACCTGGGCGATGCGTGGCGCACGTCGTCGGCGCTGCAGATGACGTACGGCCTGCGCGTCGAAGGCACGCGATTCCCGAACGAGCCCGCGCTCAACCCCGACGTGGAGACGCTCTTCGGCCGTCGGACCGATCGCACCCCGTCGGAGGTGCATGCCAGCCCGCGCGTCGGCTTCACGTATTTCGTCGGTGCGCCCTCGACGCTGGCGGGACGCGGCGCGCCGGCTGATGCCGGCGGCGGGCGCCCCGGTGGCGGCCCGGGCGGATTCGCCGGCTTCAATCAGGGGAGCTGGATCCTGCGCGGCGGCATCGGCGAGTTCCGCGGCCGGATCTCGTCGAACCTCGTCGCATCGGCGGTGGAAGCGACGGGACTGCCAGGCGGCCAGTCCACCCTCACCTGCATCGGGGCCGCGGTCCCGACACCGGATTGGGGCGCGTACCTCGCCGACGCGTCGAGCATCCCCACGCAGTGCGTCGCGGCCGGTCCGACTCCGCCGCCCACCGCCTTCGGCCAGCGCCGCAACGTGACGCTGTTCAGCGACGACTTCGGCGCGCCCAAGGTGTGGCGGTCGTCGCTGGGCGCGAGCCGGCGGTTCTGGGAGCGCTACAACTTCAGCATCGACGGCTCGTTTGCCTACGGCATCAGTCAGATCGGCTCCCGCGATCTGAACCTGGACGCGGCGCCGAAGTTCACCCTCGGCGTCGAGGGACGCCCGGTCTATGCGCCCGCCAGCTCGATCGTCCCGGGCACGGGCGCGACCACGATCAACGCGTCGCGGCTGCACCCCGAGTACGGCGTCGTGAGCGAGCTGACGTCGCAGCAGCGCTCCACCTCGACGCAGGTCACGGTGTCCGTCGGCGGCCTCACCCTTCAGGGCATCATGCTCGGCGCGTCGTACACCTACCTGCGGTCGCGTGACCAGCAGAACGGGTTCGGCGTGGGCGGCGGTGGCTTCGGTGGCTCCTCGACCGCGGGCGACCCGAATGTGCTGGAGTGGGGCACCTCGGATCTCGAGCGGCGTCACTCGGTGCTTGCGACGATGACGTACCCGGTGCGCGCCTGGTTGGATCTCACCGCCATCGGCCGTCTGACGGCTGGACAGGCGTTCACGCCGACGGTCAGCGGCGACGTGAACGGCGACGGCTCGCGGAACGACCGCGCGTTCATCTACGATCCCGCCAACCCAGCCATCCAGGGAGATACCGCGCTCGTCAACGGCATGACCCGTCTCCTCGCCAACGGATCGTCGGCGGCGCGCGACTGCCTGCTCGGACAGCTGGGCGGGATGGCCGGCCGCAACAGCTGTGCGTCGCCGTGGACGCCGGCGCTCGACCTGCAGATGAACTTCAAGCCGTCCGCCTTCGGGTTGGACCGCCGCTTCACGCTCTCGCTGCAGCTCCAGAACGCGCTCGTCGGTCTCGACCAGCTGCTGCACGGCGCAGACAACCTGCACGGCTGGGGGCAGCCGGTGTTCCCGGATCGCACGCTGCTCTTCGTGCGCGGCTTCGATCCGGCGACCGATCGCTTTCGCTATCAGGTCAACGAGCACTTCGGCGTGGCGAACGGACGCAACAGCGCCTATCGCATCCCCTTCCAGATCGGGCTTCAGGGACGCCTGACCATCGGCCAGGATCCGCGCAGCCAGCAGGTGCGCCAGATCTTCGGCGGGGCGAATGGCCGCGCGGCGACCCGTGAGGATTACAAGGCGCGCATGCAGCGCCTCGTGCCGAACCCCTTCCTCACGACGATCTCGCTCGACGACTCGCTGAAGCTCGGTCTCACGCCCGAGCAGAAGACCCACCTGCTCGCGCTGTCCGACTCGCTCGCTCCGCGTGTCGACAAGCTCGTCGGCGAGATCGCCGACATGCTCGCCGGCGCGGGAAGCAATCCGGATCCGCAGGTGATCTTCGCGCGCATGTCCGGCAAGACCAACGAGGGACGCAAGCTCGCCGAGCAGGCGATCGCGCAGCTCCAGGCGGCGGTGACGCCGGAGCAGTGGGCGAAGCTCCCCGATTCCGTGAAGAGCCTGCCGATGGGGCGCGGCCTCGGCGGTGGAGGCGGGGAGGGAGGGCGGGGCGGCCAGCGTCCGCCGCCCTGACGAGCTCGGGCCCACGCCAGCGGCATGGGCCTCGTGAAGGTCGTTTCCGCCACCGAATTCCGTGCGCGATTCCACCCGCGCTGGCATTCGCCCTGCCTAGAGGAGTGGCATGCAGCCTCTCACTCCTTCCATCGATCATGCCGACGGCCGCGCTCGGCGCAGTGCCGTCACGCTCGCCGCGGCGACACTGCTCGCGCTCGCTCCCCACGCGCACGCTCAGCGTGCCGGCCGCGAGCCGGAGTCGCTTCGCGGATCCAAGGCGAGCGTCGAGAAGATGTACGATTTTGCACAGCGCTATCGGTACCCCTTCTATCTGACGCCGACCACGCTGGACGACGCGATCGCGAAGGGGAAGCTCGTGCCGCTCACCGGCGACGACAATTACGAGCTCACCCGCGGCGTGGGGTTCTCGTACGCCACGATCGAGGCCCGTGAGTTCATCACCCAGTTCGCGCCGCAGTATCTCGCGGCCTGCGGGGCGCCGCTCACCGTGACCAGCGCCGCGCGTCCGATGAGCCGGCAGCCCCACAACGCGAACCCGCATTCGGTGCATCCCACGGGCATTGCCGTCGACATCCGGCGTCCCTATCCCGGGCCATGCCTGACCTGGGTGCGAAACGCGCTCGCGCAGCTCGAGGCGCGGGGCTACGTCGAGGCGACGGAGGAGCATCATCCGGTGCATCTGCACATCGCGGTGCTTCGCGCGCCCGGTGCCCGGTTCACGCTGCCCGACCTCACGAACGGGGTGAGAGTGGCGCGTCAGCCGACCACGCCGGCGAGCCCGGTGACCACGACCGCGAACGGCGACGTGCGCCTCACGGCGGCGTCGAACGACTGGGCGCGCACGCGCCTCTACACCGTCAGAGACGGCGACACCCTCTGGGACGTCGCGCAGAAGACGGGAGTGAGCGTCAACGCCCTCGCTCGCGCCAACAACCGGAGCCCGCGCGCTGTGCTGCGCCCGGGCACCACGCTGAAGCTCCCCGACCCGTCGACCCGGTAGTCGGTGAACGCGAGTGCTTCTCGCACCGGCGCTCGGACTGCTGAACGCGGGGGCCCGTTCGCACCGGGCTCGACCTGCGTTCGCAGTTGCAGGTGCCGTTGCCGTCCCAGTCGTCGAGGTCAACGGCGTTGCAGTTGCCGTCCGCCCTACCTCCCGCACGACGCCAGCAGGCGGCGCGGTTGAGGCGCGTTGGGCATGAGTGCCCGCGCTGCGCCTGCATGCGCGACCGCGCGTTTGCAGCTGCCGCGGCGCAGGTAGCCTTCCGCCAGCCGCACGTGAATGCGGTAGCTCCCCGGATCGCGCGTCGACGCCTGCTCGAGCGCCGCCACGCGCGAGGTCGTGCTGAAGATCGACATCGCCGAGAGCTGCGAGGCGCTCCGCACGATCGCCAGCGCACCGAGCGCGGCCACCGCCCCCATGGCGAGGACGCGGCGGCCCACACCCAACGCTACCACCTTTCGTTCGCGCGTCGGCGGTGACAGGGCGCCGAGGAGGGTCCAGGCCGCCAGCGCCGGTACGGGGAGCAGCAGCACCGCGTCGAAAGTGCCGACGACGACGAGAATGGCCAGCGTCCCGAGCATCGCGCACGCCGTCAGCCGATCCTCCGGAGTTCGCCCCTCGCGCACGGCCCGAAGCGCGTCCGCCACCAACGCGAGCATCGCCAGCCCGAGCAGCACGAAGGACGCGACGCCGCGCTCGGAGATGAAGGTCATCCAGTCGCTGCTCGGCCACGGGTTGGAGGTCGTGCCGTCGTCCGCGAGCGAGGGATCGTCGCGAGCCGCGAACTTCGGGTAGACCACCGACCAGTTGCCCGGTCCCACGCCCAACAGTGGATGGTGCAGCGACATGCGCAGGGAGTTGCCGTACTGCACCAGCCGGCCGGCACCGCTGCCCTCCTTGTAGTTCACGACGCTCTTCGCCGTGTCCATGTACGGCGAGTCGCTTCGCCAATCCAGTGTGTTCGGCAGCACGAGCGCGATCCCCCCGCCGAGCGCCGCGGCGAGCGGCAACGCGAACAGCCGGCCAAGCCGGAGCGTGCCGCGCCCACGACCGAGGGCCATGACGACGAGGGGGAGCAGCACCACCGCGCCGACGATGAGCGCCAGCCAGGCAGCGCGGCTCCGCGAGAGGATCAGCGCGCCCGCCACGAGCGCGAGTCCCGCGGCCCACCACCCGAACGCACGGCGCGTCGCCGCGGTCGTGGCCACGAGCACGAGGGCCGGCATGGTGATCACGCACAGGTGCGCCATGAAGTTGCGGTTGCCGAAGGTGCCGCCGGGCGCGCGGTTGAGGCTCACGTACTCGGTGCGGACGCCGTACGTCTGCAACAGGGCGGTGACCGCGCCGACGATCCCCGCCACGGCCAGGGCGGCGACCAACGGCCGGGTCAGACCGGCGCGCGACACGGCGCGTGCGCTCCAGAAACACGCCGCCCCCGAGAGCGACACGGCCACGGCGCGCGCAGCCAACCACCAGTTCGTGGCAAAGAGCGCCGACGCGATGCCGACGAGCAGGAACAGCCCGAGCAGCTGATCGACGCGTCCGAGCCCGAGCCGCCGTGCCCGCGGAAGGCAGAGCAGGGTGGCGGCGGCCGCGGTGGCATGGAGCACGAGCTCCTTCGGCACGAAGAAGCGATCCAGGTCGAATGCCTTGTAGGGCGCCGCGGCGAGCACGACCGCGATCGCGCCGAGCTGCAGCACACGCAGCGCCGCGTGCTCGAGGAGGCCGGCCCGGCCGTTCATGGCAGAGTCAGAGGGAGTCGCACGGGCCGGAATGTAGTCGTCCATTGCGTGTTCGGGATATGTTCGGTATCTATCGGACGTCCCCTGCGTCGAGGCCGCCCATGCTCCAGACCGCGCTCTTCGAGGAAGCGCCCGCTCGGCGCGTACTCCCGGTGATTGGCGAGCAGAAGGACATCCGGTACTTCGGGACCACCCCATCATCGGTGCTCAACGGGCCGGCCGCGACCGGGATGGACTTCTGGTCCATCAATCCGTTCGTCGGCTGCGCCTTCGGGTGTGCATACTGCTACGCACGCTATGCGCACCGCTATGCCGCCGAGCGACTCGCCAGCACGTCGATGGCGACGGGCGAGGCGATGAGCGAGCTCGGGACCGAGCTCCCACCCTGGCTCGCGTTCGAGCGGCGGATCATGGTCAAGCAGGACGTCGCGAGGCTGGTCCGCCGCGCACTGCGCAAGCCGACCACGCTGGCCGGTCTTCGCGAGGACGGTGTCGTGATCGGCACGGCGACGGACCCGTACCAGCCGGCCGAACGGCGTTTCCGGGTCACGCGTTCGGTGCTCGAAATCCTCGCGGAGTACGACGGGCTGCGCGTGACCATCATCACGAAGAGCCCCCTCGTCACGCGCGACGTCGATCTTCTCGTGCGGATCGCCGCGCGCTCGCGGATCTCCGTGCACGTCTCGCTCATCAGCGTGGATCGCGAGCTGGCTCGGCGGATCGAGCCTCGCGCACCGACCCCGGAGGCGCGGCTGCGAGCGATCGCGCGCCTCCGCGCCAACGGCATCGAGGTCGGCGTGAACGTCATGCCGGTGCTGCCGGGCATCACCGACGGCCCGGCGGCGGTGGACGCGCTGGTGCAGGCCGTGAAGGCGGCGGATGCGTCCTACATCGGCGCGTGCGCCCTCCGTCTCCAGCGCACGGCTCGCGATCGTTATCTGCCGTTCATCGACGCCGAGTTTCCCGAGCTGTCGGCCCGGTATCGGAGCACGTATGCGCGTGGCTATCAGGTCGGCGCCCGGTACCGCGAGGGATTGCGTGCGCAGTTCGCGCGTGTCTGCGCGCGGCACGGCGTCCCCTTCGGCCGGTACTATGAGACCGCGGAAGCGCCCGACGGTGAAACCGAGGCGCCCGGCGAGCGCGTCGACGCCACGCTGACAGCCGCTCCATCCTCGCAGATCGCGCTCGAGCTGGGCGACGTGATCGCGTAGCCTGAATCTTGCCCTGCCGGGGCGCATGACTCGGTTCTCTGCTCAGTCGGCGGACCGCGTTCGGCGCATCCTGGTCATCGACGACGACGATGCGAGCCGCGCGGAATTCGTCGCCGCGTTACGCATGGAGGGCTACGACGTGGCGGAGGCGTGGGGAGCGGTGCAGGGGATGCGGCTGATGCTCTCCTATCGCCCCGATGCCGTCGTCCTCGACCTCGTGCTTCCCGATGGCCACGGCATCGAGGTCGGCCGCGCGATGCGCGCGATCGTGACCACGTCGCGTACCTGCGTCGTCGCCGTGACCGCCAGCGCTTCGTCCGTCGGGCTCGTCGAGCCGGAGTCGTTCGGCGCCGAAGTGATCCTCATCAAGCCGGTCGCCCGCGACGACCTGCTCGCCGCGATCGGACACTGCTTCCGCGGCCCGTCGGCCGATACCCTCCTCGCGGCGCCCACGATGACGCCCATCGTACCCGGCGGCAAACCGACCTCGTAGCGCCTCCGGGCGGACCGGCGCCGGGCGCGCCGGACGAGCCTCGCCGGCATCCTTGCGGCGGCAAAATTGCGTGCTCTATTGGATGCCAATCGTTCGGGATCGCGCCATCATCAGACTCGAGGTGAGCACATGAACAAGGCACGGTTGGGAGCGCTCGCGGCGGCCATCGCGGGCGCGGCGCTCCTCCAGGGGTGCGCGGTGGTGACTGCGCCGTATGTCGCGCAGCGGGCCCCCGTGACCAGCCACATCAGCCGAGCGCCGTTCGACCGGAGCTTCTTCAACGCCGACGGCACTCCACCCAGCCCGCGCGGATCGTCGCTGTACATGCCACCCACCCGCGACCAGGGGCCGTTCTTCTTCCGCTTCTACTAGCCGACGGCCGTCGCGCGCCCACGGCGCGACGGCCATCAGCCGCGGAGCAGCGCCTCGAACAGCGCCAGGGCGCGCGGGTCGCCGCTCTGCCCCAGCCAGAACAGCGCGCTCCGCCGCACGGCCAGCGTCGCGTTGGAGCGCGCCACCTCCAGGAGCGACGGAATGCCTTCGCGGTTTGGCAGCTGCGAAAGCGCGAACACCGCCTGGACCTTCACGTCATCGCGCTCGGAGCGGTCGTCATCGTCGTCGTCGAGCGACGTCGGGTGTCCGCCGATCGCGGCCGACGCGAAACGCGACAGCCAGAACGCGGCATCGGTGCGCGCGCCTCGCCGGTCCGGCGACGAATCACGCGCGATCGTGAGCAGGGAGGGCCACACCACGACGCTGTCGGCGAACACCGCGGGCGCCACAGCCTTGGTCGCGACGGTTCCGGTGGCGCGGGTCGCCAGTGCCAGCAGGTAGCGCGACGCCTCTCCCGCGCCCACCTCCCCCAGCGCGCGCCCCTCGCGGGCGCGCGGGGGCCCGACCCAGCTCTCGACGCGCTCGACGCCGCCGCTGCGAACGGTGAGCCGCACCTGCACGGGCCCGTGAACGCACGGCTGCTGGATGGAGCGCATGTCGCCCATGTAGGAGTGGCTGCCGATGCGAACCGAGCGCTCGCCATCGCCGCAGATTTCCGGGCGCGACGCGAACTGGAAGACCACCGGCCCATCACCAGCGGCGGCGAGGCGCTCGGCCAGCGATTGTGCTCCGGTCGTGAGCGGGGCGAGAACGCAGGGGAGGACGAGAAGGCTCGCGGCGCGGATCATTTGACGAGCAGGTCGGCGATGAGCTTCGTCACCCGGTCGTCGTTCTTCTGCGCGAGCCAGAAGAGCGCCTTGCTGCGCATCCGACGGTCGCTGTCCTCGCGCGCGATCCGGAGCAGTG
>JABFYH010000184.1 GCA_013361335.1 Gemmatimonadaceae bacterium
ACCGTCTCACCGTCATACCGTCTCACCGGATCAATGGCTGATTTCTACTCCGTCCTCGGCGTCGAGCGCACCGCTGCCGACGAGGACATCAAGAAGGCGTATCGCAAGCTCGCGATGACCTATCACCCCGATCGCAACGGGGGCTCCAAGGAGGCCGAGGAGCGGTTCAAGGCCATCACCGAGGCGTACGACGTCCTGCGCGATCCGCAGAAGCGCGCGGCCTACGACCGTTACGGTGAAGCCGGCCTGCGGGGCGGGGCGGGGGGCTACCATCACGTCGACCTGTCCGAGGCGCTGAGCATCTTCATGCGCGACTTCGGAGGGTTCTCCGGACTGGAGGATCTGTTCGGTGGGCGGGGGCAGAGCGGCAGCGGGCCGCGCACCGGCGCCGACGTGAAGGTCACCATGCCGCTCACGCTGGCGGAGGTCGCCACCGGCGTCGAGAAGGAGGTGCGCCTTCGTGTGCTCGACGCCTGCGACCACTGCGGGGGCAGCGGCGCGGAGCCCGGCAGCAAGGTGAAGACCTGCGCGACGTGCGCGGGACACGGCGAGGTGCGGCGTGCGCAGCGCTCCTTCTTCGGGCAGTTCGTGACCGTCGCGCCCTGTCCCACCTGCAAGGGCGAGGGGCAGATCGTCGAGTCGCCGTGCAAGAAGTGCCGTGGTGAAGGCCGCATGCGCGGCGACAAGACCATCAAGGTCCAGGTCCCCGCTGGCGTCGCCACCGGGCAGTACATGACGCTGCGCGGTGTCGGCAACGCCGGCGCGCGCAACGGCGAGCGTGGCGACGTGCACGTCGTCTTCGAGGTGGCCGACGACCCGCGCTTCGAGCGCGACGGCGAGGATCTCTACACCGAGGTGCTCGTCACCTATCCGCAGCTCGTCACCGGCGCGACGATCGAGGTGCCCACCGTCACCGCGACGGTCGCGCTGAGCATCCCGCCGGCGACGCAGAGCGGCCAGGTCTTCCATCTGCGCGGCCGCGGGCTCGCGCGCGTGAACTCCGGCGGGACCGGCGACCTGCACGTGCGCGTGCAGCTCTGGACCCCCGATTCCCTCTCGGACGAGGAGGCGCGCCTCATCGAGCGACTCGGTGAGATCCAGACGAGCGTCCCCGCCGATCGCGGCAAGGGGTTCTGGGCGAAGATGAAGGAAGCGCTCGGCGCGTGAGCTGGCTCTCCGTTCGGGTCCGGCCTGGCGGGTCGCCCGACGGCGCGCTCGCCGCGCTGTTCGAGCTGGGCTCGGAAGGCGTGCAGGAGACGGGCTCGGAGCTCCTCACGCATTTCCCCGGCGACGCCGACGGCGCTCGCATTGCCGCCGCCGTGCGTGCCGCCGATCCCGGCGCCGAGGTCACCGCCACCGTCGTGCCGGCGGTGGACTGGGCGGAAGAGTGGAAGAAGGGAGTCGGCGCGCACGAGCTGGGCGCCCTCGCCATCGTGCCGCCCTGGCTCGCGGCAGGACGCGATCCGGCGCGCACGATCGTCATCGAGCCGGAGATGGCCTTCGGCACCGGCGAGCATCAGACCACCCGCGGTGTCGTGCGCCTGTTGCCGAACGTCGTGCGTGCCGGCGACCGCGTCGCCGACCTCGGCGCCGGGAGCGCCGTGCTCGCGATCGCCGCCGCCAAGCTCGGCGCCGCGCAGGTGACGGCGATCGAGCTCGATCCCGACGCCATTGCCAACGCGGAGGCGAACGTCGAGCGGAATGGCGTGCGCGATCGGGTCACGGTCATCGAGGGCGACGCCGACCTGCTGCTTCCCTTCGTCGCGCCGGTGCGGGTGGTGCTCGCCAACATCATCTCGTCGGTGCTCACCGCCATGCTGCCCACGATCGCGGAATCGCTCACCCTGGATGGCGAGGCAGTGTTGAGCGGCATTCTGGTCGAGGAGCGGCCCGCGATGCTCGAGGTGCTCGACGCCGGTGGCTGGCGCGTGCTCGGCGACGACGTGGAGGGCATGTGGTGGAGCGTGCGGATCGCGCGTCGGTAGCCTCCTTTCACGCGCCCGGCCCCTGGGACGGCGTGGTGGAGCTCGGCGAGGCGCCGGCGCGCCATGCCATGGTGAAGCGCCTGTCGGCAGGTGATCCGGTTCGGCTGTCGAGTGGCGACGGCCGGCGCGCGAGTGGGGTGATCTCCGACGTCGGCAAGCGGCATCTGCGCATCGCCCTCGCGCCGGAGTCGCTCGAGTCGATACCGGCGCCGGCATACGTCGAGCTGTGGGCGCCGGTCGGCGATCGAGAGCGCATGCTGCTCCTCGCCGAGAAGGCGGTGGAGCTCGGCGTCTCGGCGTGGCGTCCGATCGTCTACCGACGGTCGCGCAGCGTCTCCCCGCGTGGCGAGGGCGAGGCCTTCCGCGAGAAGGTGCGGCTTCGCATGATCGGCGCGCTCGAGCAGAGCGGTGGCGCGTGGCTTCCCGAGCTGCATGTCGAAATGGAACTGGAGCGCGCGCTCGAGGCGTCCACCCGAATTGCCGGGGTCCTGCTCGATCCCGGCGGTGAGCCGCTGATCTCCCTGCGCGATGCGCTGCGGCCGCCGGTCGCGATCGCGCTCGGGCCGGAAGGCGGCCTCGAGGTCGACGAGTGTGCCCGGTTCGCCGAGGCCGGCTGGCGCTCGGCGTCGATCGGCGCCAACGTGCTCCGGTTCGAGACCGCGGGGATCGCCGCGCTCGCGCTGGTTCGCTCGCTCATCCCCTGACCATGTCCGCCACCGACACCTGCCTCTTCTGCCGGATCGTGCGTCGCGAGATCCCGGCCACCATCGTCTGGGAGAACGCGCACGCGCTGGCGTTCCGCGACATCAAGCCGGAATCGCCCACGCACCTGCTCGTCGTCCCCAAGCGCCACGTCGGATCGCTCAACGACGCGACCGATGCGCAGCTGCTGGGTGAGCTGCTCCTCGCCGCGCGTGAGATCGCCGAGGGCGAGGGGATCGCGCAGTCGGGCTATCGCACCGTCGTGAACACCGGCCGCGACGCCGGACAGACGGTCTTTCATCTGCACGTGCACGTGCTCGGCGGCCGGCACATGAAGTGGCCGCCCGGATGACAACGGCCGAACCCAACTGTAGCTTTTGGGCATGCCCCTCTTCGACACTCTCCAGTCCGATCTGAACGCCGCGCGCAAGGCCCAGGACAAGGCGCGCGTGCTCGTGCTCGGCACCATCTTCTCCGACGCCAAGAATCGGAAGATCGAGCTGCGGCGCGATCTCACCGACAACGAGGTCGTCGACGTGCTGCGGAAGGGGATCAAGCGGCGCCGCGAGTCGATCGAGATGTATGCCGGCAAGCGCGACGACCTCGCCGACAAGGAGCGGAGCGAGGTCGCGGTGCTCGAGGCGTATCTCCCCGCGAGCGTGAGCGACGACGAGCTGCGCGCCGCCGTGCGCGCCGCGATCGCCGGCGGCGCCAGGCAGATCGGCGCCGTGATGGGAAAGGTGCTGCCGCAGTTCAAGGGGCGCGCCGAGGGGAGCACGATCAACGCGATCGCCCGCGAGGAGCTCGCCAAGCAGGCGTGACGGCCGGCATTGTCATCCCGCATGAGCGCAGCGAGTGTCGGGATCTACTTGCATTACCTGGCAACTCGTCATTGACGGTAGATCCCGACCGGCGCCCCGCGCCTACGGGATGACATGGTGGTGACTGAAGGATGAACGCGCATGCGTTGGGGTTGCTGGAGTTTCCCCGGCTCCTCGAGCTGGTGGCGGAGCGCGCGACGTCGGCTCCCGGCGCGGCGCGCGTTCGCGCCCTGACGCCATCGGCGGACCTGGCCTGGCTCGAGGCGGAGCATCGCCGCGTCGGCGCCGTTCGCTCGCTGCTCGGCGGCGAGCCGACGTGGAGCCCCGAGCCGGTGCCCGAGCTGAGCGGTCCGATCAACCGCCTGCGAGTCGTCGGCAGCGTATGGAATGGCGCGGAGCTGTCCGCCGGCGCCGTGCTGCTCCGCTCCGCGCGGCGCACCCGCGACGCATTGCGCGACGAACGACGTCCGGCGCTGGTGCGCGCCGTGCTCGCGTCCTTCGCCGAGCGCATGGTCGCCGCACGCGGCGAGGAGGAGGCGATCGAGCGCGCGGTCGGTGAGGATGGCATCGTGCGCGACGAAGCGTCGCCGACCCTCCGGCGCATCCGGCGCGAGCTGCGCGCGTCCCACGGCGAGCTCATTCGCATCCTCGAGCGCGTGATGAACGGCCTTGAGGCGCACCACCGCGCCCCCGACATGTCCGTGACCCTGCGCGAGGGGCGGTACGTCATCCCCGTGCGCCGCGAGGGGGTGAAAGGCGTCGGCGGGATCGTGCACGGGACGTCCAGCACCGGGGGCACGATGTTCGTCGAGCCGCCGGCGGCGATCGAGTACGGCAACCGCATTCGCGAGCTCGAGGGCGAAGAGCAGGAGGAGGTGGAGCGCATTCTCCTGGAGCTCACCGACCGCCTGCGTCCGCACCGCGAGGCCCTCGGCGACTCCCTCGACGCCCTCGCCGAGCTGGACTCGCTGCACGCGCGCGCGCGATATGCCGTGCAGTTCGAATGTTCGCCGGCGGAGCTGGTGGCGGCGCGCGCGGGGTTCGCGATTCGCGACGGCCGTCATCCGTTACTGCTCGCCAAAGGCGCGGCGGTCGTGCCGTTCGACCTGGCCATGCTCCCGGACGAGCGTACGCTGCTCGTGTCCGGCCCCAACACCGGCGGCAAGACCGTGCTGCTCAAGGCGCTCGGCCTGATCTCCGTCATGTCGCAGGCGGGGATCCCCGCGCCGGTCGGTCTGGAGAGTCGCGTCCCCGTGTTCGACGACGTGCTCGCCGACATCGGCGACGAGCAGTCGATCGAGGCCAGCCTCTCCACCTTCTCCGCCCACCTCAAGAACCTGTCGGAGATCTTGCGGCGCGCGACCGCGGATTCGCTCGTGCTGATCGACGAGCTGGGCTCGGGCACCGATCCGCAGGAGGGTGCCGCGCTCGGCTGGGCGGTGCTCGAGACCCTCACCGCGCGTCGCACGACGACCCTCGCCTCGACGCACCTCGGTCAGCTCAAGGAGCTGGCGACGCAGGTGCCGGGCGTCGTGAACGCGTCGCTCCAATTCGACGCCGTCCGGCTGGCGCCGACCTATCGATTGATCAAGGGCATTCCCGGTCGCTCCTACGGGATCAGCATCGCCCGGCGGCTCGAGCTGCCCGCCGAGGTGGTGGCGCGAGCGGAGGAGCGCATGCCGCAGGGCGAGCGCGACATGGCCGCCCTGATCGAGCGGCTGGAGCGGAAGGAGGAGGAGCTGGCGGCGCGCGAGCGCGATGCGAATGCGATCCTCGAGGACGCCCGCGCGCGCGCGGCGGCGGTGGCCAGGCGGGAGACCAACGTCCGCCAGCGCGAGCGCGACGCGGAGAAGGCGAGCCGTCAGGAGGCCCGGCGCTACGTGCTCGAGGCGCGGGCGGAGATCGAGCGGACGATCAAGGACCTCAAGAAGCGCGGTGCCGAAGCCGCCGATGCGGCGCTCGACGCGATGGGGCGCGACGCACGGCGCCGCGCCGAGGAGCTCGCGGCGAAGCAGGCGAACGTGCTGGATCGGCTGGACCACGAGGAGCGCGCGGTGGCGCGGAAGCAGTCCCGCCCCGCCGGCGGTACGCGCGAGGCCCTGTCGGTGAACGACGCCGTGGAGGTGGCGACGCTCGGCGGCAAGATCGGCCGCGTGATCGACGTGCGGGGGAAGGAGGCGGTCGTCGCGGTGGGCTCCATGAAGCTGACCGTGCCTCTCGCCACGCTGCGCCGCACGGAGCATCAGCCCGCGGAGACCGCCGTGAGCTACATCGGCGACGCGCCGGAGGTGCACGTCAGCACCGAGGTCAACCTGCTCGGCCTCCGCGTCGACGAGGCCGAGGGCGCCGTGATGCAGGCGTTGGACAGCGCGATCCGCGCCGACCTCAAGAGCCTGCGCATCATTCATGGCAAGGGGACGGGCGCGCTGCGTCAGGTGGTGGACGAGATGCTGCGCAAGGACACCCGCGTGCGGGAGTTCCACATGGGTGCCTGGAACGAGGGCGGCGCCGGGGTCACGATCGCGGTGTTCGCGTGATCGCCGACGAGACGGTCGAGCGCGTCCGCGAGAGCGCCGACATCGTCGGCGTGATCGGCGAGTACGTGGAGCTGAAGCGGCAAGGGTCAGACTTCCGCGGCCCCTGTCCCTTTCACCAGGGCACGCACCGGAACTTCTCCGTGTCGCCGAAGAAGCAGATGTACTACTGCTTCGTGTGCCACGAGGGGGGCGACGTCTTCAACTTCCTCACGAAGCGGCTCGGCGTGGACTGGCCGACCGCGGTGCGGATGGTGGCCGAGAAGTCCGGGATCGAGGTGGTGGAGACGCAATCGCGGCGCGGGCCCGAGGAGAAGGACGACCGCGAGCCGTTCTGGGAGGTGAACGCCGCGGCCGCCGACTACTTCCGGAAGATGCTCTGGGAGGACGACCTCGGGCGCGAGGCGCGCGCCTACGTGGAGCAGCGGGACATCTCGCGCGAGCTCGCGGACCGCGTCGGGCTCGGCTTCGCGCCGCGTGAGATCGGGCTGATGCGGTCGTATCTCAACACGCTGGGCTTCGAGGACGATCGGCTGACCGAGGCCGGGCTGCTCGCGACACCGGAGGGCTCGACCGAGCCGCGGCCGCGGTTTCGCGGGCGGCTGATCTTCCCGATTTACGATGTGTCGAGTCGCGTCGTGGGTTTTGGCGGTCGGCTGCTCGGGCCCGGCGAGCCGAAGTACCTCAACTCGCCGGAGTCGAGGATCTTCAGCAAGGGCCGTCTGCTGTACGGCTTGAACTGGGCCAAGCAGGCGGCCCGGCGCGACGAGCGCATGCTCGTCGTCGAGGGCTACTTCGACGCGGTGCGACTCATCGGCGCGGGCGTGGAGAGCGTCGTCGCGCCGATGGGCACGGCGCTCACGGAAGATCAGGCGAAGCTGATTCGTCGCTACACCGATCGCGTCTACCTGCTGTACGATTCCGACAAGGCGGGGCTCAAGGCGACCTTCCGTTCCGGCGACGAGCTTCTGCGCCAGGGCGCGTCGGTGCAGGTCGTCACCCTGCCGGAAGGTGAGGATCCGGACAGCTTCGTGCGGACGCACGGCGCCCGCGGGCTCGACGCGCAGCTCGCGGCGTCCATCGACGTGTTCGAGCGCAAGATCCAGATTCTCGAGCGGGGCGGCTGGTTCGCCGATCTTCGCAAGAAGCGCCAGGCGCTCGACCGATTGCTGCCGACGCTTCGCGCGACGAGCGATCCGCTCACGCGCGACATGTACCTCGGTCACGCCAGCGATGCGGCGGGGGTGACGCGCGAGCTGCTGGAGCGCGAGCTCAATGCGGGTCCTCGCAGCCGGATGGGTCGCGCCGGTCGCGATCCGGGGCCGGCGGTGGCCCATGCCGCCGAGCAGCGCGGCCGACCGACGCCTCCGCCCGACATGGCTCGCGTGCGGCGCGGCGACCGGCGGCGCACCACCGAGCGGGGCACCGGCGCCGAGCGCGAGCTGCTCCGCGTCGTCCTTCATCGGCCGGCGTACTTCGAGCAGGTCGTCGAGCGCGTGGGTGTCGAGCAGTTCCGCGATCCGGAGCTGCAGCGAATCTTCGCCGCGATGATCGAGGCGGGCCCCGACGCCTCGCCCGAGGCCCTCGCCGCGGGGCTCGACGAGGATAGCGTCGCCGTGCTTCAGGAGCTGTTGGAGGAGACGGGCGGCCTGGAGTTCGCCGAGAAGACCATCGTCGGGGGCCTTGCGGTGCTCCACGAGCGGGAGCTCACGGGCCGCATGGAGGAGATCGATCGGCTCATGCCGCTTGCCAATGGTCGCGAGAAGGATGCGCTGATGTCGGAGAAGATGGAGCTGGTGCGGGAGCTCGGCCGTCTCGGCAGTCGCCGCTACAAGGGTTTCTCGCCGCGGAGTTGACTGTCGTGTATGATCCACGGTGCTGATTCGCCGCCCGCCGCCGCCGCCCGCCGCCCGATTCGCCGATGACTCCTGACGTCTCCGCTCTGCTCGCCGTCCAGCAGGACGATCTCGCGATCTATGCGCTCGAGGCGCGCCTCGCGGCGCTGGGGCCGAGGCTCGCCGCGCTGGAGAAGGAGCGCAGCGCCGTCGCCGGCGCGCTCGAGCGGGCCCACCGGGCCGTCGAGGCGGAGGAGTCGCGCCATCGCGAGGCTCGCGGCCGAACCGAGACGCACCGGCAGCTCGTGGAGCGGAGCCAGCGCCAGTTCGAGAGCGTGACGAGCCCGCGCGAAGCGGCGGCGGCCTCCACGCAGCTCGAACAGACGAAGCGGATGGCGACGGAGAGCGAGCGCGACGCGGCGCAGGTGCAGGGTCGCGTGAACGACCTGCGCCATCAGGTCGCCGACCTGGAGCGCCAGCTCGCCGAGGTGGAGAGTCGTCAGGCGGAGGCGCGAGGGACGCTCGACGCGGATCGCGTCGCGATCGAGCGCGAGCTCGCCGACGCGCGTCAGAAGCGCGACACCTCGGCCCGCGCCGTCCCGCGCGCGATGCTGACCATGTACGATCGCGTCCGCGCCCGCCGCCGCAGCGCGAGCGTCTTCCCCCTCCGCGGCCAGTCGTGCGGCGCCTGCGACACCGCCATCCCGACCCAACGCCGCGCCGCCATGGCGGCGTCAGGAAAGTTGGAGATGTGCGAAGGGTGTGGCGTCCTTCTCTACGCCGCGGATTAGATCGAGCGCTGGAGAACTGCAACAGCGAACGCGGATGCCGCGGATGCGGCGGATCACTGCCCATCGTTCCCGGCACGGGACGCGATGACTCTCCAGAACTCCGGGTCAGGGCCGAAGAACAGGAGAAGTCCGACCTCGAGACCGGACAGACGCAGATAGTTGATTAGCTGCGCCTTGGCGCCGGGCGGACGAAGTGCGCCGGCCTTGAGCTCGAGTAATACCCTCTTCTCGACGATCATGTCGGCGCGGTAGGAGCCAATGTGATGGCCGTGATAGTGAACCTCCAGCTTTACCTCCGATTCCGCCTGAAAGCCTCGCTCGTTGAAGACGATCTCCATCGCCGATCTGTAGACCTGCTCCGGTAAGCCGGGTGCCAAGTCGTTGTACACGTCGAAGAACACCCCAATGATGTCCCGAGTCAGGCGAGCGTGGGGGAGCTGAGGACCCGACTCGTCCGAGGAGTGATGTGAAGGAATCCGCCGCATCCGCCCAATCCGCGTTCGCCCTTACCAAGCAACGTCATCGATCCGCCGCGCTGCGCGTTCAAGTACCGCGATCTCCCCACACAGCCGCCCGCGACTTAGTTTCAAACACATGACCGCCGCCCCACCTGCTGCCCGTCCTCGCGCTCGCTGGCTGCTGCCGGAGGCGCCGGATCCGGCGACGGTGCGTGCGCTCTGCGACGAGCTGCTCCTGCCCGAGCCCATCTGTCGGCTCCTCGCGGCGCGGGGTCATGCGTCGGCGGACACCGCCAAGCTCTTCCTCCGGCCGCGGCTCGAGCAGCTCCGTGCCCCCGAGCAGCTGCTCGATCTCGACCGCGCCGTCGAGCGCCTCGTCCGGGCGATCGGCGCGCGCGAGACCATCCTCGTCCACGGCGATTACGACGTCGACGGGATGAGCTCGACCACGCTGCTCACGCGCGCACTGCGAGCGCTCGGCGGCGTCGTCGTGCCCTTCATCCCGCAACGACTCGTCGACGGGTACGACCTCGGCGAGGCCGGCGTGCGTGCGGCGCGCGAGGCAGGGGCCACCGTCGTCGTCACCTGCGACTGCGGCACCAGCGCGCTCACGCCCGTGGCCACGCTGCAGCAGCTCGGCATCGACGTCATCATCAGCGATCACCACCTGCCCGGCGGCGATCTGCCCAACGCCTTCGCCGTGCTCAACCCGCGCCGGCCCGGCTGCGGCTCCGAGGACAAGGATCTCGCTGCCGTGGGCGTCGCGTTCAAGCTCGCCCTCGCCGTGACCCGCGCGCTCGGCGGCAACGAGAATCTCGTCTACGGCATGCTCGACCTCGTCGCCCTGGCGACGATCGCCGACATCGCGCCGCTGCGGGGCGAGAATCGCGTCTTCGCGCGCTACGGGCTCAGGATGCTCGCCGAGACGAAGAACGTCGGCCTGCGGGCGCTGATCCGCGCCGCGGGGCTGGACAACAAGGCGCTCACCGCGGGACGGGTCGGCTACATCCTCGCCCCGCGGCTCAACGCCGTCGGCCGCCTCGGCCATGCGCTGCGCGGCGTCGAGCTCCTCCTCTCCACCGACGAGCACCACGCGAACTCCATCGCCCGCGAGCTGGAGGAGCTGAACGCGACGCGCCAGGACATCGATCGCGCCGTGCTGGACGAGGCGCGCCAGCGTGTGCTCCGGCTCGATCTCGACGAGACCTTCGGCATCGTCCTCGCCGCGGACGGCTGGCATCCCGGCGTGATCGGCATCGTCGCCTCGCGACTGGTGGAGGAGTTCGGGCGGCCCACGGTGCTGATCGGGCTCGATGGCGACGAGGGGAAGGGCTCGGGGCGCTCCATCTCGCGCTTCGATCTCCACGCCGGGATCGGGCGCTGCCGTCATCTCCTCAAACGCTTCGGCGGCCATCGCAGCGCGGCCGGCGTGACGATCGCCCGCGATCAGGTCGACGCCTTCGCCCGCTGCTTCAACGACGCCGCGCGCGCCGAGCTCACCCTCGACGATCTCGTCCCCGAGCTGCGCGTCGACATGGAGGTCGCGTTGAGCGACCTGACGCCGGGGTTCGAGTCCCTGCTGCGCCATCTCGAGCCCTGCGGCGTCGGCAATCCGGCGCCGATGCTGATGACGCGCGGCGTGCGCCTCGCGTCGCCGCCGCGCGTCGTCGGGCAGGGTGGGCTCAAGCTGCGGCTCGACGCGGACGCCGGCGGCACGCTCGACGCGCTGGGGTGGTCGCTGGGCTCGCGCATCGGTGAGCTCGACATGAGCCGCCCCGTCGACATCGTGTATCGGCTGGAGCGGGACGAGTATCAGGGCGTGTCGCGGCTGCAGGCCAGGCTGGCCGACTTCCGCACCTGATCGTCGGGCATGCGCATCGTGGCGGGCCGATGGAAGGGGCGCCGGCTCGTCGCGCCCGCGGGCCGAACCGTCCGTCCCACGGCCGACCGCGTGCGCGAAGCGTGGATGAGCATCGTCCAGCCCTGGCTCGCCGACGCCCGCGTCCTCGACCTGTTCGCCGGCTCGGGCGCGCTCGGCCTGGAGGCGGTCTCGCGGGGCGCCGCGCAGGCCGACTTGGTGGAGAACGCGGCGGCGAGCCTCGTGTCGATCGGCGCGAACGTCGCCGCCCTCGACGCCGGCTCCTCCGTGCGCGTCCATCGCGCCGACGCCCTCCGCTTCGTGCAGTCGCTCGCACCGGCAGCGTACGACGTCGCCTTCGCCGATCCCCCCTACGACCTCGGCCTCGCCGCGCAGGTGGCCGAGCGATGGCTCGCCACGCCATTCGCCGATCTCCTCGGCGTCGAGCACCGCGCGTCCGAGAAGATGCCGGAGGGGGGCGACATGCGGCGGTATGGCGACACCGCCATCACGTTCTACCGGACAGACGATTAGCTTCTTCCCCGTGCCGAACTCGAGAATCGCCATCTACGCCGGGAGCTTCGACCCCATCACCCGGGGCCACGAAGATCTCATGCACCGGAGCCTGGAGTTCGTCGACCGGCTCGTCGTCGCCGTCGCGGTGAACTCGTCCAAGGCACCCCTGTTCACGATCGAGGAGCGGGTGGAGCTCATCCGCGCCGCCCTGCGCGACGAGCCGCGGATCGAGGTCCGCTCCTTCGGCGGGCTGCTCGTCGATTTCGCCCGCGAGGTCGGCGCCTCGCTGCTCATTCGCGGCCTGCGCGCCGTGAGCGACTTCGAGTACGAGTACCAGATGGCGCTCATGAACCGGCACCTGTCGCCCAAGCTCGAGACCGTGTTCATGGTCCCCTCGCTCGACACCACCTACATCAGCGCGAGCCTCGTGCGCGAGGTGGCGCGATACGGAGGCAACGTCGAGGATCTCGTGCACCACACCGTCGCCGACGCCCTTCGCGCCAAGATCGTTTCGCGGTGAGCTTCCTCGACGCCCTGCATGCGCGCGCGGCCGCCAGCCCGCGCCGCATCGCCTTTCCCGAGCACGACGATCCCCGCGTGCTGGAGGCGATCGCCGCTCTGGCTCGGGCGGGGGTGGTCGAGCCGGTGCTGGTGGGGCCGTCCGCGGCGTCCGGCGAGCGCTGTGAGGTGATCGATCCCGCGGTGGGCGGGCTCGCCGACGATGTCGCGGCCGAGCTGCTGCGCGGCACCCGCGGCCGCCCCCTCGCGCCCGAGGAGGCGGAGCGTCAGTCCCGGATCCCGCTCATCGTCGCCGACGCCCTCGTTCGGTGGGGGCGGGTCGACGGGTGCGTCGCGGGGGCCGTCTACACCACGGCCGACGTCCTCCGCGCGGCGATCGCGCTCGTCGGGCCGGCCGACGGGGTGGACACCATCTCCAGCGCCTTCTACATGGTCGTCCCCCCCTTTCGCGGGGCGGACGAGGAGGTGCTGACCTTCACCGACTGTGCGGTGGTGCGGTACCCGTCCGCCACGCAGTTGGCGGACATCGCCCTGGCCGCGGCCCGCGATCGGGTCCGCATCGTGGGCGACAAACCACGCGTCGCCTTCTTATCTTTCAGCACGCACGGGAGCGGGGCGGGGGCGAGCGTCGAGCTCGTGCGGGCCGCCGTCGCCGAGCTTCGGGGCAGAGCACCGGACCTGGCGGTGGACGGAGAATTGCAAGGGGACGCTGCGCTCATCGAGGGGGTAGCGGCCCGCAAGGCGCCGACCAGCCCCGTCGGCGGGTCGGCGAACGTGCTGGTCTTCCCCTCGCTCGACGCCGGCAACATCGCCTACAAGCTGGTACAACGGTTGGCCTCGGCGCACGCGGTCGGTCCGATCCTCCAGGGGGTTCGCCGGCCGTGCAACGATCTCTCGCGCGGAGCGACGGCCCAGGACATCTTCAACGTGGCTGCCATCACCGCTCTCCAGGCGGATGGGGGAGCGGTCACCGCACTGAACAAGCACCGCCAGGAGACAGGCACATGAGCTTCTCGATCAAAAAAGAGGGCGAGATCGTCGTGGTCGATGTAGAGGGGCAGCTGATCGTGGGCAACCGCCAGGAGCTCAAGCAGAAGGTGCTGGATGAGCTCGAGCGCGGCGAGAAGAAGTTTCTGATCGATTTCGCCCAGACGGGCTACATCGACAGCTCGGGGCTGGGCGTGCTGGTGTCCCTGTCCAAGAAGATTCGCGAGCAGGGGGGCGAGCTGCGGCTGGCCAACCTCAACGACGACCTCAAGACGCTGTTCGAGCTGACGAAGCTCGATACGCTCTTCCAGATCTCGGACACGCGCGACCGCGCGCTGTCCAGCTTCTGACGTACCGTCTGACGTAGTTCCGACGTGTCGGCGCGGCCCGTCCCTCCGGGGGCGGGCCGATCGCCGTCACCGCCCCCGAAGTCCGGCCGCGAGACCTCTCGCGCCCCACCGCCGATCACGACCCGCCATGGCCGCGTCTCCCCAGCCCGACGCCGGGCTTCGTGTTTCCCTGGAAGTCGAGATTCCCAGTGACGTCGCGTACATCGAACGCGTCGTCGATCTGGTGCGACATTCCTGCTCCGAGCTGTCCTTCAACTCCCATCAGCTCGCCCTCAACGTGCCCGTCGCACTGAGCGAGGCGCTCTCGAACGCGATCCTGCGCGGCAACCAGGAAGACCCCGAAAAGCGGGTCCGCGTCTGCGCGAAGGTCGACGCGCGACGCCTCGTCCTGGAGATCGCCGACGAGGGGGTGCGCTTCGACATCGACGCCAACACCCGCGACGCCACCGATCCCGACAACCTGGAACGCGAGGACGGCCGCGGGCTGTTCCTCATGCGCGCCCTCATGGACCAGGTCGAGCGCTTCGACACCGGTCCGGGGACGACGCAGGGCAACGTCGTTCGACTGACGCTCACGCGCGCATGAGCGAGCTCGGCGAGGTGCTCACCGCCTATTACGAGGCCACGGGCTGCGATGCAGCCGTGTGGCGTCGCGATGGCGCGGACGAGACCCCGCTGCGCTGGATCGCCGGCACGCGGCGCGACGCGCCGCCGCCGGAATCGCTGCTCCCACCCCTCGGCGTCATCCGCGACGAGCCGACGGAGCGCGGACGCCTCGTCATCGTTCCCGTCGCCGGCCCACGACCGGCATGGCTGGTGCTCGGCCCTTGTCCCATCGAGCGCCGCGAGATCGACCGCTACCTGAAGTTCCTCCGCCCGGTCGTCGCCCAGTATCTCCAGAACACCCTGGAGGTGGAGCACGCGGCGAACGAGCTCGCGGAGCGCTACGAGGAGATCAACCTCCTCTACTCCATCAGCGAGATCCTCGGCCGCACGGTCTCCCTCGAGGAGGGCGCCGGTACCATCCTGCGCGAGGTCAGCGAGACGGTCGGCGCGCGACGCGCCGCCATCCTCGTGCACGACCGGACCTCGGCGTCGCTGGTCGTCGTCGCGCGGCTCGGCGGGGAAGGGATGGCCTCGCCGCCGATCGCGCTGGACGACGAGTGCAGCGTGAGCGCGCACGTGTTCCGCACCCTCCATTCGGTGATCGCCGAGGAAGGGCAGATGCCCTGTGCGGCGGAGACGGCGTTCCGGCGCGGCGCGATGCTCACCGTGCCGATCCTCTGGACGACGCAGGACGGCAGCGAGCCCCTCGGCGTCGTGAACCTGTCCGACCGGCGGTCGGGTCAGGCCTTCTCCGCCGGCGACCAGAAGCTGGTGACGGCGATCGCGTCGCAGATCGGCGCCGCCATCCAGAACGCGCGGCTCGTCACCCAGTCGCTCGACCAGCAGCGTCTCCAGCAGGAGATGACGCTCGCGCACGACCTGCAGATGAAGCTCCTGCCGGACGCCGCGCACGTCGCGCCCGAAGCCAACGTCGCGGCGCGCGTCGTTCCCGCGGAAGACGTCGGCGGCGACTTCTACAACCTGTATCGGCTGTCGGGTGGCCGCATCGGCGTGATGATCGGCGACGTGAGCGGTCACGGCTACCAGGCCGCGCTCATCATGGCGCTGACGATGAGCGCCTCGGCGATCCACGCGCAGGGCACCGACGATCCCGCCGAGATGCTCCGCCGGCTCTACGTCTCGGTGAAGGAGGAGCTCACGACGACCGAGATGTTCGTGTCCGCGCTCTACGCCGTCGTGGATCGCGAGCAACGCGTGTTGCGCTATGGCAACACCGGCCACCCCCATGCCTTCGTCGTCAACCGCGACGGCCATGTCGACCGGCTGATGGCGGGGGGACCGCCGCTCGGCATGGCCGACCAGGCGCCGGACTCGGTCACCCGGCATTGGGACGTCGGCGGCGACATCCTCGTCCTCTTCACCGACGGCATCACCGACGCGCGCAACCGCGAAGGCCAGCGGCTCGACGAGGGGCCGGTCCTCGACGTCGTCGTGAAGCATCGCGACGAGCCGCCGGCGCAGATCGCCGGCCGCGTGTTCGCGATGCTCGACCACTACACCGGCGACACGCCGCGCCGAGACGACCTGACGCTCGTCATCCTCAAGAGCTGATGGCAAGGGACGACGCGGACGTCCCGCGCGGCCGCGGCGCCTTTCCCCCGACGCGCAAGAGCCTCGGACAACACTTCCTCACCGACCGACGCATCCTCGCGCGCATCGCCGACGCGCTGCATCTCACCGGCGGCGAGACGGTGCTCGAGATCGGTCCGGGCCGCGGCGCCCTCACCGACCTGCTGGCCGAGCGCGCCGGCCGCCTCATCGCCATCGAGTACGACCGCGCGCTCGCCGAGCTGCTTCGGCAGCGCTATGCGCGCCGCAACAACGTCCTCGTCGCCGAGGCCGACGTGCTGACGGTGTCGCTCGGCGAGCTGGCGGCGGGGCCGTACGTGCTCGTGGGCAATGTGCCGTACTACATCACGACGCCGATTCTTTTTCATGCGCTGACGCCCCCGCGCGCAGAGCGGGCCGTGTATCTGGTGCAGCGCGAGGTCGCCGACCGTCTCGGCGCCGCCGCGGGGACGAAGGAGTACGGCGGGCTGACGGTGAACGTCGCCGCCGTGGCGCGGGCCGAGACGCTGTTTCGTGTTCCCGCGGGCGCGTTCTCGCCGCCGCCCAAGGTGGAGAGCGCGGTGGTGCGGATCACCCCACTGGCGACGCCGCTCGTCACGCCGGACGAGGAGCGTCCGCTGCGGACGCTGGTGCAGAACGCCTTCGGAATGCGTCGGAAGCAGATGCGGCGCGTGGTGCGGTCGCTCTACGCCCTCGACGCACCCGCCGCCAACGCAATGCTCGCCGCCGCCCAGATCGACCCCGAAGTGCGGCCCGAGACCTTGTCACCCGAGCAGTTCGTGGGACTTCTGCGCGTGCAGAAGGCGCGCGCGTAGCAGCCACTTGTCATCCCGCGCCTGCGGAATGACAACGGGCTACTCCCTGTTCGTCAGCGCGAACGACAGGCCTTCGAGCTCCATCGCCATGTTCACGGCTTTCACGGTGACGTCGGCGGGGGCGTGCAGCTGCGCGGGGGCGAAGTTCAGCACCGCCTTGATCCCCGCCTTCACCACGCGATCGAGCACCGCCTGCGCATTGTCGCTCGGGATCGCCAGCACGGCGATGTCCGGCCGGTCCCTGGCGATGTCCGTCTCGAGCTGCGCCATGTCGCGCACCTGGACCCCCTCGAGGGGGCGCCCGACCTTCTCGGGGTTCGTGTCGTACGCGGCGATGATCTGGAAGCCGCGCTGGCGGAAGCCGCGGTATTGGGCGAGCGCGGCGCCGATCTTTCCCGCGCCGACGATGATCACCCGCCACTCGCGGCCGAGGCCGAGGATCTCGCGGAGCGCGGTGAGGAGCTCGGGGACGGAGTAGCCGAGCCCGCGCTTGCCGAAGGAGCCGAAGAAGGAGAGGTCCTTCCGCACCTGAGCCGACGTCGTGCCCCCTCGGCGCGCGAGCTCCTCGCTGGACACCGTGGCCAGTCCGCGTTCCTCGAACTCCTCGAGAAACCGCAGATAGATCGACAGGCGGCGAACGGTTGAATCGGCGATTCGTTTCACTGGCGGTGTCGCGCTTGTGAATTCGTTCACAAACTAGCCCACACGCGCGGCTCGCACCAGACGGACGCGGCCGATGCGCGGCGTTCCGCGAGGCAACCTCATGCGGCACATGGGTATGCACGATCGCGCGCATCGTGTATTATGCGCTCGTGCATACCGAACAAACGCCAACACCGCTCCAGACGCCCACCGTCGATCCCGTCAGCGGCACCCGGCTCGAGCCGTTCGCCACCTCGGGCGTGAGCACCCGGCCGGGCGCCAGCCTGCTGGCCGACCGCGCGGCCGACTACCTCAAGGCGGGACCCGCGCATTCGACGGCGCTCATCGCGAGCGTCTGCCAGCTCTCGGCGGTGCCGGCGGTGGTGGCGGAGCACATGGCGGTGAGCCTGCTCCATGGTCATCCGCGCTTCGCGCGCACCGCGGACGGCGCGTGGCGGTTGTCGGAGCCCGCGCCCCCTGCGTGGCGCGCCACCGCGGCCGCCGACGACGAGCCGCTCCTGTCGTCGCTCTCCTTTGCGGTGGTCGACGTCGAGACCACGGGCGGGCGCGCCGAGCATGGCGACCGCATCACCGAGATCGCCGTCGTCACGGTGCGCGACGGGCGCGTGGTCGACGTGTTCGAGACGCTCGTCAACCCCGAGCGCTCGATCCCGCCCTTCATCACAAGGCTGACGAACATCTCCTGGGAGATGGTGGCGGACAAGGCGCCCTTTCGCGACGTCTGTGGCGACGTGCTGCGCGCGCTCGATGGCCATGTGTTCGTGGCGCACAACGCGAACTTCGACTGGCGGTTCGTCAGCGCCGAGGTGGCGCGCAGCTCGGGGCGACAGCTCACGGGCCGCCGGCTGTGCACCGTTCGCCTCTCGCGACGCCTGCTGCCGCAGCTCCGCTCGCGGTCGCTCGACTGGGTGGCGCGGCACTACGACGTCGAGATCCCGGTGGGCAAGCGTCACCGCGCCGCGGGCGATGCGCTGGCGACCGCGCACTGCCTCATCCGTCTCCTCGACGACGCGCGAGATCACGGCTGCGAGCGGTGGTCCGACCTCGAGCGCCTTCTCGCCCGCCCGACCACGACGCGCAAGAAGCGCCCGCGCCGGCGGCGGTCCGGCATGCCGACGCCCGTCGACAAGGACACCACCGCATAGCGAGAAAAAACCAACGGCCTTGCAAACAGTCCAGTCGCCGTCATCGCGCGTCGCGAACATTAGGTTTCCGGTATGCCTCTCCTTCCGCTCGTTCAATCGCGCACCGTCGGCTCGCTCAAGGTCCATGCGCTCCAGGCCGGTCTTCAGCAGCTGGATGGGGGCGCGATGTTCGGCGTGGTGCCCAAGACCCTGTGGGAGCGGCGGATCCCGGCCGACGCGAAGAATCGCATCCCGCTCGGCATGCGCTGCCTGTTGATCGAGCACCCCGATGGGCTCGTGCTCATCGACACCGGGGCGGGGAACAAGGAGACCGAGAAGTTCTACGGGATCTACGGCATCGAGAACTCGCCCATCGGCGGCGTCGGGCCGACGCAGCTCGAGAGCGCGCTGGCGCAGGCGGGCTTCGCCCCTGGCGATGTGAAGATCGTCATCGACAGCCATCTGCACTTCGACCACGCCGGCGGGAACACTCGGCGGGGGGAGGGGGGCGAGGCGGTGCCGAGCTTCCCCAACGCGCGGTACATCGTACGCCGCGGCGAATGGGACTGGGCGCACCGCGCCAACGAGCGCACCTCGGCCAGCTACTTCGCGCACAACTATGAGCCGCTCCAGGCCGCGGGGCTGCTGGAGCTTGTCGACGCCGACGGCGCGATCCTGCCCGGCATCTCGCTCCGCCGCACGCCCGGCCACACCCCGCATCATCAGGGGATCCTGATCGAGTCGGGGAACGAGCGGATGTTCTACCTCGCCGACCTCGCGCCGACGACGTCACATGTCCCGCTCCCCTGGATCATGGGCTACGACGTCGAGCCGCTGGTGACGCTCGAGACCAAGCGGGCGCTCTGGGCCGAGGCGGCGAGCGAGGGGTGGACCATGGTGTTCGAGCACGACGCCGAGCATGCGTTCGGGCGGATCGTCGCGGACGGCAAGGGCTACGTCGCCGAGGTGCTGGCCTAGGCGCGGATCCTCCGGCTTGGCCGGACTGCCGGGCCGACATGCCTTGACCCCTGAGGCCGTACCGCCTAACTTGCGTCCTGACAACCAGCTAAGTGGATGCGCCGTACGTTGCGTGTCCCACCCTCTGGCCCTCGCGACGACGTGAGGTGTGCTGCAGGAGTCCTGACCATGCACGCGGCCCCGGCCTGACGGCGGGCGTCGCGCGTCTTTGCGGACTCTTTCCAGGGGTCCGCTTTTTTTGTGCTCTTTTTTCGAGGCTACGAGTATTCAGGACACTACGAAGCGTGTGCGGGTCAATCGGATGATCCGCATCAGTCCGGTCCGGGTGATCGGTGCCGATGGCTCTCAGCTCGGGATTCTCGAGGTGGACGCGGCGCTGCGAATGGCGGAAGATGCCGGGCTGGATCTGGTCGAAGTCGCCGCGACCGCTCGTCCCCCGGTGGTCCGCATCATGGACTACGGGAAATACAAGTTCGAGATGGCGAAGCAGGCCCGGGTCGCCAAGAAGAAGCAGCACGTGATCGAGCTCAAGGAAGTGAAGTACCGTCCCGGGATCGACGATCACGACTTCGACACGAAGACGCGCCATGCGCGGCGCTTCCTCGAGGAGAAGAACAAGGTGAAGGTGACCATGATGTTCCGTGGTCGGCAGGTCGCCCATCCCGAGCTCGGCCAGGCCGTGCTCGATCGGGTCAGCAGTCAGCTGGCGGACATCGCGAAGATCGAGAGTGCGGGCCGGCTGGAAGGGAAATCGATGACGATGATTCTGACGCCCAAATAAGAGAGCGTGTCATGCCGAAGATGAAGACCCACAAGGGCGCCACCAAGCGGTTCAAGACGACCGGCGCCGGCAAGGTGAAGCGGTACAAGGCCTTCAAGAGCCACATCCTGACCAAGAAGACCTCGAAGCGGAAGCGCAACCTGCGCCGCGCGGGGCTCATCGCCACGAACGGCGAGCAGAAGCGAATCAAGCGCCTGATCCAGGCCGCGTAATAGGAGCCGACCATGCCACGCGCCGTATCGAACGTCCCGCGCCTGAAGCGGAAGAAGCAGGTCCTCAAGCACGCCAAGGGCGCCTTCGGCGCTCGCTCCAAGCTGTGGAAGGCGGCCAAGGAAAACGTCGAGCGCGGTTGGAAGTACGCGTACCGCGACCGCAAGAACAAGAAGCGCGATTTCCGTCGCCTGTGGATCGTCCGCATCAACGCGGCCGCCCGTCAGCACGACATGAGCTACAGCGTCTTCATCAACGGCCTGGGCCTCGCCGGCATCGAAGTGGACCGGAAGATCCTCGCCGACATCGCCGTCCGCGATCCGCAGGCGTTTGGTGCGCTCGCCGAGAAGGCGCGCGCCGCCCTGAACGCTGCGTAAGTAGTTTTCTGTGCAGACACTCGGCGGCGGCGCGACCTGAGGGTCACGCCGCCGCCGAGTCGTTTGTTCCGATGCATTCGGAGGAGAACTGCCCTCCGCTTCCTGAACCTTTCCTTGATCGTGTCGAGCGACAGGCAAATCGGAATCAACGAGTTCCGGACCGCGGCCGAGAACTTCTACAACGAGGCCCAGCCGGCGTTGAAGAGCGCCGACACGCTCGAGGCGCTCGAGGCGGCCCGCGTCAAGTATCTCGGCGATCGGAGCGGATACCTGAAGGTCATTCAGCAGCAGCTCCGCAACGTCCAGCAGGGTGACAAGCCGGAAGCGGGCAAGTATTTCAATCAGGTGAAAAGCGGACTGACGGAGCTGCACGCCGCTCGCCTGACCGAGCTCGGACGCTCGACGTCGCAGGGCCCCGCCCTCGACCTCACCATGCCCGCGCGCCGCCGCTGGCAGGGCGCCAAGCATCCCGTCACCCTCGTCATCGACGAGGTCGTCGACATCTTCCGCGAGCTCGGCTTCACCGTCGCCCTCGGGCCCGAGAGCGAGACCGAGTGGTACAACTTCGGCGCGCTCAACTTCCCGCCCGACCACCCGGCGATGGATCTGCACGACACCCTGTACCTCGGCGAGGGCGCGCTGCTGCGCACCCACACCTCGCCGGTGCAGGTGCGCACCCTCCAGCGCTACGCGCCGCCCATCCGCATCCTCGCGCCGGGCAAGGTCTTTCGCCGCGACCCGTTCGACGCGTCGCACGCACCCGCGTTCGAGCAGATCGAAGGGCT
>JABFYH010000229.1 GCA_013361335.1 Gemmatimonadaceae bacterium
GGCCCGCGCCGAGCGCGGCGAGCTGGGCGATCGCGACCTCGGTGATGCGCGCTACGGTGCCACGCCAACCCGAATGGAGCGCGGCTGCAGCCCCGTTGGGATGAGCGAGGAAGACGGGGACGCAGTCGGCGACGGTGACCGCCATCGCCGTGCCCCGCTCCGCGCTCAGGTGTCCGTCGGCCTCGGGGCCGCGCAGAAAGCCCTGCCACTCGCCGCGATGCTGGAGCACGGTGTTGCCGTGCACCTGAAAGGCGGTCGCGAGTCGGGCGGACGAGCCGCCAAGCAGGGTGCGGAGCCGCCCCCAGCGCGCGGTGACGTCGCGGACCGGGTCGGTCGTCTGCATGCCGAAGCTCCCCGCGGCACGGCCGGTGGTGAACGCCAGGACGCCGAGCTCAGCGAAGGAGTCGACGACCTCGCCGCCCTGGCGTACGTCGAGGGCGTCGCCCTGCCCCGCGGCCGGCGCGGCCGCTGCTCCCGCCGCGCTCACCGCGTGCGGCGGTCCTCGATGCGCTCGACCTTGGCGCCGAGCGCGCGAAGGCGTTCGTCGATCCGCTCGTAGCCGCGCTCGATCTGGCCCACGTTGTCGATCGTGCTCTCGCCTTCGGCGGCCAGCGCGGCGAGGAGCATCGCCATTCCGGCCCGGATGTCGGGGGATTCGACGCGTCCGCTGTGGAGCTTGGTCGGTCCGACGACGACCGCGCGATGCGGGTCGCAGAGGACGATGCGCGCGCCCATCCCGATCAGCTTGTCGACGAAGAACAGGCGCGACTCGAACATCTTCTCGTGGATGACGATCACCCCGTCGCACTGCGTCGCCGTCACCAGCGCGATGGACATCGTATCCGCCGGGAAGGCGGGCCAGGGCTGGTCCTCGAGCTTCGGCACCGCCCCGCCGAGATCGCTCCGGATCTTCATCTCCTGGTTGGCGGGGACGACCAGATCGGCGCCCTTCACCTGGCAGACGACCCCAAGCCGCTCGAAGCCCATCAGGGTGGAGCGGAGGTGCTCGACGCCGGCGCGCTCGATCGTGATCTCGGAGCGGGTCACGGCGGCGAGCCCGATGAACGAGCCGACCTCGATGTGATCGGGTCCGATCTCGTGGGTGCAGCCGTGCAGGGGGCGGCCGCCGTGGATGGTGATCGTGTTGGTGCCGATGCCCTCGATGCTCGCGCCCATCGCGACGAGAAAGTGGGCGAGGTCCTGCACGTGCGGCTCGCTCGCCGCGTTGCGCAGCACGGTGGTGCCCTCGGCGGCGACGGCTGCGGTCAGCGCGTTCTCCGTCGCCGTGACGCTGGGCTCGTCGAGGAAGACGTCGGCGCCCTTGAGCTTCTTCGCCTTCAGGATGAAGGCTTCGTCGAGGGTGAAGGTCGCGCCGAGCTGCTGGAGCGCGAGGAAGTGCGTGTCCACGCGCCGGCGGCCGATGACGTCGCCGCCCGGCGGCGGGAGCTCCAGCTCTCCGCACCGCGCGAGCAGCGGAGCGGCCAGCAGGATCGACGCGCGGATCTTCCGGCAGCGCTCGGGATCGAGCTGCCTGGCGCTGAGCGTCTTGGCGTGAATGGTGAGGGTGTTGCGGCTCGTCCAGTCCGCGCGTGCGCCGACGGAGGTGAGGAGCTCGACGAGCGTCTCGACGTCGCGGATGCGCGGAACGTTCTCGAGGTGGATGGGCTCCTCGCAGAGGAGCGCAGCGGCGACGATCGGGAGGGCGGCGTTCTTGTTGCCCGAGGGACGAATGCGGCCGGAGAGGCGATGGCCTCCCTGGACGACGAACTGCAGTGCGTTCATGCGGCGGCGTGCAAGGAGACAGGACCGTAGTGGCGCAGCGGCCCGAAGGGCGAACCCGAGAAACATCCCCGAGGTGCGCGCGAGAATCAAGCTGCGTCGGGAACTTTGGCGGCGTTCGCACTGCACCGTTCGGGCCGGGCCTCATCGCCTTGACACTCTCGGGCCTTTCCGGATACGATGCCCGGCCAGCCGTACGGATGGCCTCGCCCTTGCACGAGGGCCGGACGGCGGCTCACGCCGGCTCGACGTGCGCGCGAGCGGCCCCCTCTCGACCCCAGGTTGCCGATGATCGTTTCGTTCGCCCATGCCGGCGCGTGGTTGCTGGTGCAGGCAGGTCAGGTGGCGCAGGTCGCACAGCGCGCGGACACGGTGCTGATGCGGCAGGTGGGCAACGAGCGCGGGTGGTTCGAGACGGCCACCGCGGTCGCCAGCGGGTTGATGTCCATCGCGCTGCTCGTCCTCACGGTCGCCCTCGTGCCGGCGGCGTGGAACTTCCGCAAGAGCTACGCGAAGGTGAGCGACCTGCTGGACCGGGTGTACGGGGACATCAACCCGCTCATGCGGCACGCGAGCGCGATCGCCGACAACGTGAACTACATCACGACGTCGGTCCGCACGGACGTGCAGCAGGTGAACGCGACCATTGCCGCCGCCAACCAGCGGCTGCAGCAGGCGGTCGCGCTCACGGAGCAGCGCCTGAACGAGTTCAACGCGTTGCTCGAGGTAGTGCAGCACGAGGCAGAATCGATGTTCGTCGCGACGGCGTCGACGGTGCGCGGGGTGCGCACGGGCGCTGCGGCGCTTCACCATGAGGACGGCACGGAGGCCGCGTATGGCGCGGCGCTTCCCCCGTCAGAGGAGCTCGAAGATGGCTACGACGATTCCGATGCGCCCGAAGCGGGGACCACGCGTCCGCGAGTCCGCCCCCGCCGGCGGGGCTGGGCGTGACGCCCAGTACGACCTGCTCACCGCGGCGCTCATCGGCGCCGCCATCGGCGCCACGGCAACGCTCATGCTCCGACGCGGCCCCTCCGGCCAGCGCCCGGTCGCACCGGTCCTCCGGGGCGCCAGGTGGGCTGGCCGAGAGGCCCTTGCCGGCGCAGCGGCCGGCGCCGGCTGGGCCAAGTCGCGGGGCGGCGAGCTCCTCGACCGCATCCCGACGGACGAGATCGAGGAGAGCGTACGCGAGACCGTCAGCGAAGCACGCGACCGCATCGACGGCTTCGTCCGCTCCGAGCTCACCGACCTCCGTCGCGCCCTCCGACGCCAGCGCAAGCGCCTCGGCGTCTGACCGGCCGCGGCTGAAGCGCACGGCCATCGCACTGGCGCGGCTCGGCGGATGGATCGCCGCCGCGCTGGTGCTGGTGGCGCTCCTTCCACACCCCGCCTACGCCTGGACGCCCGGCACCCACGTCTTCCTCGGCGACGCGGTGCTCCGCTCGCTCGGCCAGCTTCCGGACTCCGTCGCCGAGCTGCTGCGCGCCTTTCCCTACGACTTCCTGTACGGATCGATCGCCGCCGACACGAGCATGGCCAAGAAGTACGTCCCCACGGGACGCCACTGCCATTCGTGGACGGTCGGCCTCGAGATCCACGACGCGGCGCCGGACGAGCCGCTGCGCGCCTTCGCCCTCGGCTATCTCGCGCACCTCGCCGCCGACTCGATCGCCCACAACCACTTCGTCCCCAAGCAGCTCGCGGTCACCGCCAGCACCTCGTCACTCGGTCACAGCTACTGGGAGAGCCGCTTCGAGACCCACCTCGGGCCGGCGTGCGCGCGGCAGGCGCGCGATCTCATCCTGCTCGACCACTCGCGCGCCGATGGGCTGCTCGATCGCATCCTGAGCCCGACGATCTTCAGCACCCAGACCAATCGCCGGATCTTCCGCGGAATGGTGCACGCCGCCGACAGCGAGAGCTGGCAGCGGATCTTCGGCCTGATGACGGAGAACAGCCGCTGGGATCTGCCGGACGCCGACGTCGGCCGGTACGTCGAGCAGTCCTACGACTCGATCATCGATTTCCTCGTGCACTTCGATCGCTCGTCGCCGTACAAGCTCGATCCCTCGGGCGACGACGCGCTGCGTCGCGCCAAGCAGGTGCGACGCGAGGCGCTGCGGACGGGCGGGCCGGAGCGGGTGCGGGAAGAGGCCGAAGCGCAGTTCGGCCTCCCGACGTCGTCACTCGGCTATGCCCGTACGCTCGGCGAGCCGCTCTACGTGCCGAGCCGCGACGACAGCAACTGATTGAGCTTGCGGGGGTCGGCGCGCCCCTTGGACTTCTTCATCACCGCGCCGATCAACACACCCTGCAGCTTTCGCTCGCCGGCACGGAACCGCTCGGCCTCCGTCGGCATCTCGGCCACCACTTCGTCGAGCCAGGCGGCGAGCTGCGCATCGTCGTCCACCTTGATCAACCCATCCCGCTCGGCGATCTGCGCCGGCGGATCGCCGGTGGCCAGCATCCCGGCGAACACCTGCTTGGCGGCGGTGTGGCTGACGATCCCGTCGCGCAGGAGGTTCAGCAGGCCGGCGAGATCCTGCGGCCGCACGCGGAAGGTGTCGATGCCGCCGCCGCTCGCCTTCAGCTGCGCCAGCACCTCACCCATCACCCAGTTCGCTGCGACTTTCGGGTCGCCGTGCGCGCGCGCGACTTCCTCGTAGTAGTCGGCGAGACGCGGGCTGCCGGTGAGCAGGTCGACGTCGTACGCACCGAGCGCATAGTCCGTCGCGAAGCGCGTGCGACGCTCCGCGGGGAGCTCGGGCAGGTCGTGCTTCACGCGGTCGATCCATTCGGTCGCGAGGACGAGCGGCGGCAGGTCAGGCTCCGGGAAATAGCGGTAGTCGTGACTTCCCTCCTTGGTGCGACTCGGCCGGACCGCGCCGGCGTTGCCGTCCCACAGCATCGTCTGCTGCTGCACTCGACCACCCGCGGCGAGCACGCCGACCTGGCGCACGAACTCCATCTCCAGCGCGCGCTCGACCCCGGAGAAGGAGTTCATGTTCTTCACCTCGGTCTTGGTGCCGAGCTTCGTCTCGCCGCGCCGACGTGCCGAGACGTTCGCGTCGACGCGCAGGCTGCCCTCCTCCATGCTGACGTCGCTCACGTCGAGGTATTCCAGGATCTGCTTGAGCACCCGGAGATAGGCGCCGGCTTCCTCGGCCGAGCGCATGTCCGGCTCGCTGACGATCTCGATCAGCGGCACGCCCGCCCGATTGAGGTCGATCGCCGTGACGCCGGGATACCTATCGTGCACGGACTTCCCGGCGTCCTCCTCCATGTGCACGCGCGTCACGCCGATGCGGGTCGACGACCCGTCGCGGAGCGCCCCGATCTCGACATGCCCGGCGGTGGCGAGGGGCCGATCGAACTGCGAGATCTGGTAGCCCTTGGGGAGGTCGGGGTAGAAGTAGTTCTTGCGCGCGAAGACGGAGACCGGATGCACCGTGCAGTTCAGCGCGAGCGCCGCGCGCGTGGCCAGCTCCACCGCCCGCTCGTTCAGCGCCGGCAATGCGCCCGGCAGCGCCAGGCAGACCGGGCAGGTGTTGACGTTCGGCGGCGCGCCGTACTCCGCGGAGCACGAGCAGAAGGCCTTGGTGCGCGTCTTGAGCTGGACGTGCACCTCCAGCCCGACGACCATCTCCCACTCCGCCGCGAGCGAGGCCGCGGTGGTCGCGCTCATACGGACGCTCCCGCGCCGAGCGCGCGCTCGAGCGCGTAGGCGACGGTGAACATCTTCTCCTCGCCGAAATGCGCCGCCATGAGCTGCCCCCCGACGGGCAACCCGTCCACTCGACCGATCGGCTGGGACATGGCCGGCACCCCCGCGAGGTTCGCCGTCGCCGTGAAGATGTCGCTCAGGTACATCTCGTACGGATCGGAGATCGCGCCGATGGGAAAGGCCGGCGTGGGGGTCGTGGGTGTGAACAGCACGTCGACGCCGGACGCGAACACGCGCGTGAAATCGGCGGCGATGAGCGTGCGGACCTGCTGCGCCTTTCGATAGTAGGCGTCGTAGTAGCCGGCGCTGAGCACGTAGGTGCCCAGCATGATGCGCCGCGTGACCTCGGGCCCGAACCCGTTCGAGCGCGTGGCCTCGTACATCCCGCGCAGGCCGTCGCCCTCGAGCCGCAGCCCGTACCGCACGCCGTCGAAGCGCGCGAGGTTCGACGACGCCTCCGCCGGCGCCACGATGTAGTAGACGGGGATCGCGAGGTCGGTGTGGGGCAGCGAGACATCCCGGATCTCGGCGCCGAGCGCACGCAGGTGATCGAATGCGACGTCGCAGCGCGCCCGGATGCGCGAATCGAGCGAGTCGGGGAAATACTCCTTCGGCCGACCGATCACCATGCCCTTCACCGGACGCGCCGATGCGAGATGATACTCGGGCACCGGCAGGTCCGCGCTCGTGGAGTCGAGTGGGTCGCGTCCGGCGATGGTGTGGAGCGCGCGCGCGGCGTCGTCGACGGTCGCACCGAAGAGCCCGACCTGATCCAGCGACGACGCGAAGGCGACGAGCCCGAAGCGACTCACGCGGCCGTACGTCGGCTTGACGCCGACGATGCCGCAGAACGCCGCGGGCTGGCGCACGGAGCCACCGGTCTCCGAGCCGAGCGCGATCGGCACGATCCCGGCGGCGACGGCGGCAGCGGATCCCCCGGACGACCCACCAGGCACGCGGTCCGGCGCGAGCGGGTTCCTCGTCGGGCCGTAGGCGCTGTTCTCGGTGGACGAGCCCATCGCGAACTCGTCCATGTTGGTCTTGCCGAAGGGCAACGCGCCGGCATCGCGCAGGCGGCGCACCACCGTCGCCTCGTACGGGCTGACGTAGCCGCCGAGGATGCGCGATCCGCACGTGGTCGGATGGTGGAGCGTCGCGATGTTGTCCTTGATCGCGACAGGGACGCCGAGCAGCAGCCCAGGCTCGGTGTCCGTCAGCTGGGCAGCCGAGACGGTCGCATGCTTCCGGAGGAAGCGCTCGTCGAGCGCCACGAAGACGTTGAGCCCATCGCGGCCCGCGTTCACCTGGCGGGCCCGCGCGAGGGCACGGTCGACGGTGGCGGCCGACGTGGTGTGGCCGGACGCCGTCTGCTCGCGAAGCGCCGCCGCGGACGCGGTGGGGAGCGGCTCGGTCATTCGTCCTCCGCCGACTCGTGCGTCGACAGCCGCGGGACGAGGAAGAAGCCGTCCCGCATCGCGGGCGCGAAGGCGTCGAGCGACCGCGCGAGGGGGATCGGCGGACCGTTGTCGGGGCGCAGGGGCAGCCCGACGGCGCCCACTCCCACCGACTCCGCCACGCCGTCCGTCTTCACCCTGGACAGGGCGTCCATGTGCCCGAGGATGGTGTTGAGCTCGCGGACGAGCAGCGTGGCGCGATCGTCGTCGAGCCCGAGTCGGGCGAGCGCCGCGATGTGCCGCACGTCGTCGATCGTGACCGCCACTAGTCGATGTCCCGTTCGAGGTTGGCCTGCGCGACGACCAGCGTCTTGCGCCCGATGGTCTCGTCGTCGAAGTCGATCTTGGCCTTGAGGTCGCGGCCGGAGCCCGCGAGCTCGGCGATGACGCCGCTGCCGAACTTGCGATGCTTCACCCGTGCGCCGACGGCGACGACCGCCGCGTCCTGCGACTCACCGGCGTCGTCCCAGCTCGGTGCGCGAGTGACCGGCATCCCAGGACGTCGCGCCGCGGCGCTCGGCGGGAAGGGTACGTCGTCGTCGATCACCGGGGTACGGAGCTCGGTGTCCATGAGGCCCGGCCGGCGCCGCGAGTTGCCCCACTGGCTGCCGCCGCCGAGCGACTGCATGAACGACCGCCCCGAGCTGCGCACCTTGATGGTCTTGCGCTGCTCCAGCATGTCCTCGGGGATCGCGACGAGGAAGCTCGACGCCTTGGAGGGCATGAACTCGCCGTTGCGGCGCCGCTCCTCCGCGTGCGTGAGGAAGAGCTTCTGCTCGGCGCGGGTGATCCCGACGTAGAACAGCCGGCGCTCCTCCTCGAGCAGCTTCGGGTCGTCGAAGGCCTTGGCAAGTGGAAAGAGCCCGTCCTCGAGGCCGGTGATGAACACGACGGGAAACTCCAGCCCTTTCGCGTTGTGCATCGTCATCAGCGTGACGGCATCCGCGTCGGGGCCGAGCTTGTCGAGCTCCGCGACGAGCATCGCCTTCTGGAGGAAGTGGTCGAGCGGCGTGAGGCCCACCTCGCCCTCCTCGTCCGCCACCTGCTCCGCCGCGCCCGTGATCAGCTCGCGCACGTTCTCGATGCGCTCCGCCGACTCCGGGCCTTCGGCGCGCAGGTACTCGTCGTATCGGATGCCCTCGACGACCTCCTTCAGCAGCTCGTCGACCGCCGTTTCGCGCGCGGAGTCGGCGAACCGCGCGATCAGCGCGGCGAACTCGGCGAGGGCGCCGCGCGCCGCAGGACGGATCGCGCCGAGGAGCTCGGGGCGCACGCCGGCGGCGAGCATCGGGATGCCCGCGGCGCGGGCGGCGGCGGCGAGCGCTTCGATCGTCGTGTCGCCGAGGCCGCGCTTCGGGACGGAGACGGCACGGCGGAAGGCCTCGTCGTCCGCCGGGTTGGCGATCAGCTTGAGGTACGCCATGAGATCGCGCACCTCGCGGCGATCGTAGAACCGCACCGTACCCACCAGCCGATAGGCGATCGCGCGTTTGCGCAGCGCTTCCTCGAGCGCCCGGCTCTGCGCGTTGGTGCGATACACGACGGCGAAGTCCCGCAGCGTCATCCCCGACGACTGCGCGCGCCGCGCGACGAGCTCCTCGACCACGAAGTCGGCTTCATCCCGCTCGTCGAGGCAGCGCACGGCGGTGACGCGCTCGCCGTCGGGGCGCGTCGGACGAAGGGTCTTGCCCATGCGGCCGCGGTTGGCGCTGATCACGACGTTCGCCAGATCGAGCACCTGCGGCGTGCTGCGGTAGTTCTCCTCCAGACGCACCGTGTGCGCCGCAGGGAAATCCTTCGTGAAGTCCAGGATGTTCCGGATGTCCGCGCCGCGCCATCCATAGATGGACTGGTCGTCATCGCCGACGACGCACAGGTTGCCGTGACCGCCGGCGAGCAGCTTGACGAGCTGGTACTGCGCGCGGTTGGTGTCCTGGTACTCGTCGACGAGGATGTACTGGAACCGCCGGCGGTACTTCTCCAGCTCCGCCGGATTCTCGGCGAGCATGCGCACGGGGAGGACGAGCAGGTCGTCGAAGTCGGTGGCGTTCGCGATCCGGAGGTCCTCCCCCAGATCGCGGTACACCGTGGCGACGGCACGCGAGAAGGGATCCATCGCGAGGTTCGCGTACTCGTCCGGCGGGACGAGCGCGTTCTTGGCGTCGGAGATGGCGCCATGTACGCCGCGCGGCGTGAACTGCTTGGTGTTCAGCCGGTGGCGCTCCATGATGCGCTTGACGACGCTGCCCGTGTCGTCCTGATCGTAGATCGTGAACGACGGGGTGCGGCCGACGAGATGCGGTGCCGCGCGCAGCATCCGCGCCCCGATGGCATGAAAGGTCCCCACCCACATCCCCGTCGGCTGACGTCCGAGGAGCCGCGCGATCCGGTCCTTCATCTCGCCGGCGGCCTTGTTGGTGAAGGTGACGGCGAGGATCCGGCTCGGATCGACGCCGCGCTGGTCGATCAGCCGCGCGAGGCGCGTCGTGAGCACGCGGGTCTTGCCCGAGCCTGCCCCGGCGAGCACGAGAAGCGGGCCGTCGACGTGCAGAACGGCCTCGCGCTGCGCCGGATTGAGCCCGTGGAGCAGCGGATCATCGGTAGCGACGGTCATCCGGGTAAGATAATCTCGAACGCCGCGCCGCGGTCGCTGGCCGCGAGGCGCAGCGACCCGCCGTGATTCTCCTCGACGATCCGTCGGGCGAGGGCCAGGCCGATCCCCCAACCGCTCTGCTTCGTCGAGAAGCCGGCGTCGAACACCCGCGTGCGGAGGTCGCGCGGAATGCCGGGCCCGTCGTCGGCGACGGTCAGGATCGCGCCGCCGCCGGATCGACGGCGGGCCGACACCGCGATCCGTCCGCCGCGGCCGGCGAGCGCGTCGACGGCGTTCTTCACGAGGACCTCGAGCGCCCACTCGAGGAGCACCGCGTCGCCGGCGACCGATACCGGCTCGGCATGCGCGGCCACGTCGATCGCGACCTGATGCGCGAGCGTCGGCACGCGGGCGCGGAAGTAGGCGGTCGTGCGATCGACGAGGGCGTGCAGGTCGACCTGCTCGCGGCGCCGCTCGCGCCCGATCCGCTCGAACCGGTGCGCGACCCGGTCGAGCCGCTCGAGATCCGCGCGCATGTGCGCCACCGCCGCCTCGGTCGCGGTATCCGGCGTCTTTTCCTCGATCAGCTCGATCCAGCCGGCGAGGCTCGAGAGTGGCGTGCCCAGCTGATGCGCCGACTCGCGCGCCATCCCGGCGAGCACCCGCTCACGCTCGGCGTCGCCGCGCGAGCGGACGATCGACACGGCCGCGAGCAGCAGCACGAAGGCGGTCGCCGCCTGGAGGCCGGGGATGATCCGCAGCCATTTCACCAGTGGCGTGTTGCCGTAATGGATCCGGCCCACGAGCGAGTCCACCACCGGCGCGTTCTGGCGATCGAGCTCCTGCACGTACGCGCGCACCGCACGCTCGTCGCTCGCGACCTCCGGCGGCAGGTTCGCCTGCGCCGTGGGCCGCCCCGCGCTGTCGGTGACGATGAGCGGGACCCCCTGCTCCACGATGCTCTTCGAGAGATCGAAGAGCGCCTGGGTCCCCGCCCCTTCGCTCGTGTCGCTCTGCGCACGGAAGACGCGGGCGTACATCCGGCTGGAGCGCAACGCCTCGCGGCGCAGCTCGCGGACCACGTTCTGGGTGTAGATGACGTACGACGCGAGCAGCACGGCCAGCACCAGGCCGACGAGCAGCTCCGGCGCGCCGCGGCGCATCCGCTAACCCAGCCGGTCGGTTCCCAGATACGGCCGCAGCGCGTCCGGCACGAGCACCGAGCCATCGGCCTGCTGGTAATGCTCGAGCAGCGTGGCCATGACGCGGGGAAAGGCCAGCCCGGATCCGTTGAGCGTGTGCACCAGGCGGAGGCCTTCCCGCGGCGCCGGCCGATACTTGATGTTCGCGCGGCGCGCCTGAAAGTCCGTGAACGTGCTGCACGAGCTCACCTCCAGCCACGCGCCGACGCCCGGTGCCCATGCCTCGAGATCGTAGGTCTTGGCGCTGGAGAAGCCGGTGTCGCCGGCGGCGAGCAGCTTCACGCGGTACGGGAGCCCGAGCCGCCGCAGCATCGCCTCGGCGTGGCCGAGCAAGAGCTCGAGCTGCGCCGCCGAGTCCTCCGGCGTGCAGTACCGCACGAGCTCCACCTTGTCGAACTGATGCATCCGCAGGATGCCGCGGGTGTCCTTCCCCGCGGCGCCGGCCTCGCGACGGAAGCAGGGCGAGTACGCGCAGAAGCCCATCGGCAGCATCGCGGCGGGAATCTCCTCGCCGCGATAGAGGTTGGTGACCGGCACCTCCGCCGTCGGGATGAGGAACAGGTCGTCCTCGGCGATGCGGTACGCGTCGTCCTCCATCTTGGGGAGCTGGCCGGTGCCCGTCATCGACGCGCGGTTCACGACGGCGGGGGGCCATACCTCCTCGTAGCCATGCTCGCCCGCGTGGCTGTCGAGAAAGAGGTTCATCAGCGCGCGCACGAGCCGTGCGCCGCGGCCGCGATACACGACGAAGCCCGAACCGCTGACCTTCGCCCCGCGCTCGATGTCGAACAGGCCCTGGGCGGCGGCGATCTCCCAGTGCGGGCGCACCCCGTCCGACGGCCGGGGCTCGCCCCACGAGCGCACGATGACGTTGCACTCCTCCCCGCCCTCCGGCACGTCCGGGAGGGTGACGTTCGGGATGCGGGCGAGGATGTCGTCGAGCTCGTGCTGCGCGTCGGCGAGCTCGCGGTCGAGCCGCGCGATCTCCTCGCCGAGGGCGCGACCCTGCGCGATCAGGTCGTCGGCGGGCTCACCGGCCTTCTTGCGGCGCGCCACTTCCTGCGAGCTGGCATTGCGCGCCGCCTTGCGCTCGTCGACGGCCTGCTGCAGCAGTCGCCGATCCTTCTCCAGCGTCTCGCAGCGATCGAGCTGCGGGGCGAGCGCCTCCAGCGCGCCACGCCGCCGCATCGCCTCGCGCAGCACCTCGGGGCGCTCGCGAACGAGCTTGAGGTCGTGCATCAGATCTGGGGAACCGAGTCCGGAACGACGGAGCGGTAGCCGCAGTTGGGGTCGACGACGGTGCGCGCGTACAGGCGCCGCGACGCGGCATCGATGCTGTCGACCGTGAGCTTGGCGTAGATCGTCTGCCCGCCAAGGCTGTACAGGCAGGTGTTGAGGTCGAGCACCTCCACCGCGAGCACGGAACCGACGCTGACGGTCTGCGCGGCGAGGGTGTCGTAGCCCGTCTGCGGGGCCACCCGCAGGGCGTCGAAGGTGCCGGCGACCGGCTGGAGCCCGACACGCTTCACCGGGCTCGTGAGCAGCGCCAGGTCGTTCGCGATCGTGCGCACCGGATAGATCACCGGGCGGCCGCTGGCGTCGAGGTCGAAGGCGACGTCGAACCCGAAGTTGGCGTCCGCCCGGGAGGGTCCGCCGAGAAAGCTGATCGCGGTGGCCGCGTTGACGGGCGCACCGGTGAAGGCGTAGAGCGTGTAGGTGCTCGCGGCGTTCGCGAAGGTCGCCTTCGGCTTCGTCGGGTCGCCACACGCGACGGCGAGAATGGCGAGAGCGACGAAAGCGACGCGCGTCGGGCGTGTCGGCAGCATGAGTCGTGATGAAGGCGTGACGGACGTGGGCTGCGTGTACGATACGGGCCCACGCGGGCAAACTCAAGCGAATGGCGTCGCTTGACTTCACTACCCTCGCCCTTAAGCTTCGTTGACTTTCCCATAGTGAGTGGCCATGGCGAGCATCCGCGACCTCGTAGGCGCGATCCGGCAGCGGGACGGGGTGGAAGCCGCGGTCATCCTCGGCCGCGACGGGCTGCTCATCGACAGCCAGGCCGTGCCCGGCGTGGACGCGGAGGACATCGCCGCCCGGATCCCGGCGATCATCGCCCCGGCGGACGAGCTGGGGAGCGGCGCCAAGCGTGGTCCGCTGCTCACGGCGGTGCTCGAGTATCGGGATGGGCTGGCCATCGCCTCCGTGCTCAGCGCCGATGCGATCCTTCTCGTGCTCGTGAAGCCACAGGCCAACATCGGCCAACTCCTGTTCGAGCTCCGACGCAATCGCGAGCAGATCGCTGCCCTGGTCTAGCGTGAACGACGCCACGAAGACGATCCACGCGCTCGTCGCCGACGACGAGCCGCACATCGGGCGCATCATCAAGATGAAGCTCGAGCAACAAGGCCTGTTCGAGGTGACGCTCGCCTACGACGGCCGAGAGGCGCTGGAGGTGCTGCGGCGCGAGGGCGACATCGGTCTCGTGCTGCTCGACCTCATGATGCCCTATCTCAGCGGGCTGGACGTGCTGGCCGAGATGAAGCGCGACGACCGGCTGCGACGCGTGCCAACGATCGTGCTCACCGCCGCCGGCCAGGAGCAGCAGCATCACATGGCGATGGAGCTCGGCGCGAGCGAGTTCCTCACCAAGCCGTTCAGCCCGAAGAAGCTGTACGCGCGCGCCGCCGAGCTGGCCGGGCTCGATCCGGGAGAACAGGGCGCCGGCGACTCATGAGCCGGTGGGCCGTCGTGCTGGCCGGTGGTGTGGGCTCGCGCTTCTGGCCGCTGAGCACCGCCGAACGCCCGAAGCAGCTGCTGCCGCTCGCGACCGATCAGCCGATGCTCGCGGACGCGCTCGCGCGGCTCGAGCCCCTCGTGCCGGCAGAGCGCACGCTCGTCCTCACGAACGCGACGCTGGTCGAGCCGATCGCCGCGCTGGCGCCGGGGATCCCGCGAGAGAACCTCATGGCCGAGCCGCGACCGGCGGGCACGGCGGCCGCGCTCGCCTGGGCGGCGCACGTCATTCGCCGGCGCGCCGGCGACGACGCGGTCATGATCAGCGTGCACGCCGACTGGGCGGTGGCCGATGCGGACGGCTTCCGCCGCGCCCTCGCGAGCGGCGCCGAGCTGGCGGCGCGGCATCGCGCGCTGGTGACCGTCGGCATCGTCCCCGATCGCCCGGACCCCGGCTTCGGCTACATCCAGCCGGGTGAAGCGCTCGGCGACGGCGCGCACCGGGTGGCGCGATTCGTCGAGAAGCCGGACCGGCGCCGTGCCGAGCAGATGGTCGCCGACGGGTACCTGTGGAACTCCGGCATCTTCGTCTGGCGGGTCGGCGACTTCCTCGCGGAGGTGGCCGCGCTCACCCCCGAGATCGCGCCGCATCTCGCGGCGCACGGCGACGACCTCGCGGCGTTCTTCTCCGCCGTGACGTCGGGGATCGCCGTCGACGTCGGCGTGCTCGAGCGAAGCGCGCGGGTGCTCGTGCTCGGTGGCGACTTCGGTTGGGACGACGTCGGCACCTGGGCGGCCCTGCGTCGGGTGCGCGAGCCGGACGCGAGCGGAAACACGACATCCGGGCTCGTGCACGCGCTCGACGCAGAGGGCAACGTGGTGTACGCAGGCGGGAACGGCGTCGTGTTGTACGGGGTACGCGATCTCGTCGTGGTGACGCGCGACGGGCTCACCCTCGTGACGACGCTCGACAAGGCGTCCGACCTCAAGACGCTGATCCAGTCCCTTCCCGCCGCCTTTCGCGACATCGCATGAGCGCCGTCTACCTCTACGATGACGCGCGCGCGCGCCGCTTCGAGCCCTTTGCCCTGACGCGTCCGGCCGGCGAGCTGCGGGCGGGCGCGCTGCTCGTGCGCGAGCGGTGGGAGCACGCGCTTGGCGCCCCGGTAAAAGGGCATCTCACCGCCGCGCACCTGGCCGGCTTCGCCGAAGGCGATGCGCCGCCGGTGACGACATCGGGCTCGATCCCCGCCGGCGCATGGGTGGCGAACGCGCGCTTTCTTCCCGCGCTCACGCGACTGCCGGTCGAGGACGCGCTGCTGATCGCGGGCCAGGTGGCAGCGGTTCGGCTGCGCGCGGCGCTGCCGGCCAGCAGGCTCGCCGGTGGCGACGTCGACCTTGCGGCGCTGGTGCCCGCGGACGGCGTGCGCAAGACCCTGGAGAGCGGCTGGTGGGCAGAGGAGGTGTGGGACTACGTGGGGCATCTGGTCCCGATGCTCGAGCAGGACCTGCCCATCCTCGGCGCCACGATGGGCTCGACGCTCCCCGCCGGATCGATTCGCGTGGGCGAGCATCCGGTGTTCGTGGAGGAGGGCGCGATCGTCGAGCCGGCCGTCTGCTTCGACACGACGGCGGGACCGATCCTCCTGCGGACCGGGTCGCACGTGCACGCCTTCACCCGCCTCGTCGGACCGTTGTACGTCGGCGCGGGGAGCAACGTCACCACCGATCGCATCGCGGCATCGAGCATCGGCGACATCTGCAAGGTGCACGGCGAGATGAGCAACACGATCGTCACCGGGCACGCGAACAAGGGCCACGATGGCTTCGTCGGCCATTCGATCCTCGGCCGGTGGGTGAACCTCGGCGCGGGGACGATCACGAGCAACCTCAAGAACACCTACGGCACCGTGCAGCTGTGGACCCCGGATGGGGTGCGCGACACGGGGCTGCAGTTCCTCGGCACGTTGTTCGGCGATCATGCCAAGACGGGCATCGGGCTCACGCTCACGACCGGCACGGTGATCGGCGCGGGTGCCAACGTCTACGGCAGCCAAATGCCGCCGAAGGCGGTGCCCCCCTTCGCCTGGGGAGAGGCCGGCCGATTCGCCGACTATCGCGTCGACAAGTTCCTCGAGGTCGCAGAGCGGATGATGGCTCGGCGGCACGTCACGCTGAGCGACGGCATGCGGCGTCAGCTGCAGGCGTCGTACGGCGCACGGTGGAGCGCATGAAGCTCTGGGTGCTCGGCAGCGGGAGCGAGGGGAACGCCGTGCTCGTGGAGTGCGGCGACAGCCGAGTGCTGGTGGACGCCGGCTTCGGCACGCGCGAGCTGGCGGCGCGGCTGCGTGCGATCGGCATCGCGCCGCAGTCGATCGAGGCGTGCATCGTGACGCACGAGCACCACGATCACATCAAGGGCGCCGCGGCGGGCGCGCGGAAATGGGGGTGGACGCTGTTCGCGAGCGTCGGCACGGTGGACGCGTGGCCCGAGCTGCAGGAGGCCGGCTGCACGCCGGTCGTGCGGGGCGCCGGCGCCGCGCTGTCGCGCCTCGAGCTCACCACCTTCGCCACGCCACACGATGCGGCGAGCCCGATCGGCGTGCGCCTCGCGTGCGCGGATACGGGGGCCAGCGCGGTGGTGTGCACGGACATCGGCCACGTGAGCGACGGGGTGCGCGCGCTGTGCACGCGCGCCGACCTGCTGGTGCTCGAGTCGAATCACGACGAGGGGATGCTGCGCGCAGGCCCGTACCCGCCGTCGGTGCAGTGGCGGATCGCGTCGCGGAACGGGCATCTGTCCAACCGGGCGAGCGCGCAGCTGGCGCGCGACGTCGTGCATCGCGACCTCGCGCATGTGATCCTGGCGCATCTGAGCCAGGCGTGCAACGACCATGGCCTGGCCCACCGCACGGCGGCGACGGAGCTGGCGCGCACGCGCTTTCGCGGCACGCTGAGCGTAGCGATGCAGCATGCCGTTACAGGTCCCTTTTTCCCGAAGGCGGGGCGCGGTGCTCCGGAGGCGCAGTACAGTCTCTTCTAGCCCGCACCATGAGCGGGCGCCGCAATGAACGAGGGCGGGTGCCGTTGGCACCCGCCCTCTTTCGCCAGGCGCTCGCGCCCGGACGTTTAGTACATCCCGCCCATGCCGCCGCCGGGCGCGCCGCCGGCCGGGGCCGGCGTCGTCTCCTTCTTCTCGACGATGATCGCTTCCGTCGTCAGGAGGAGCGACGCGATCGACGCGGAGTTCTGGAGCGCCGTGCGCGTCACCTTGGTCGGGTCGATGACGCCCGCCTGCACCAGATCCTCGTAGGTGTCGGTCAGCGCGTTGTAGCCGAACTTGTCGTCCTTGCTGGAGCGGACCTTCTCCAGCACGATCGACCCCTCGCCGCCCGCGTTCTGCACGATCATGCGGAGCGGCTCCTCGATCGCGCGACGGATGATATCGACGCCGATCTGCTCGTCCGTCTCACCGACCTTGAGGCCCTTGAGGACCTTCTGGGCGCGGATGAGGGCGACGCCGCCACCGGGGACGATCCCTTCCTCGACGGCCGCGCGCGTGGCGTGCAGCGCATCCTCGACGCGCGCCTTCTTCTCCTTCATCTCGGCTTCCGTCGCCGCGCCGACGTTGATCACCGCGACGCCGCCGGCGAGCTTGGCCAGACGCTCCTGGAGCTTCTCCTTGTCGTAGTCCGAGGTCGACGTGTCGATCGCGGCGCGAATCTCCTTGATGCGGCCCTGGATCGTCTGCTCGTCGCCGGCGCCGTCGATGAGCGTGGTGTTGTCCTTGTCCACGACGACACGCTTGGCGCGGCCGAGGTCCGAGACCACCGCGTTCTCGAGCTTGAAGCCGACTTCCTCGCTGATGACGTTGCCCTTCGTGAGGACCGCGATGTCCTGCAGCATCGCCTTGCGGCGATCGCCGAAGCCCGGGGCCTTCACCGCGGCGACGCGCAGCGTGCCGCGCAGCTTGTTCACGACCAGCGTGGCCAGCGCCTCACCGTCGACGTCCTCGGCGATGATGAGCAGCGGCTTGCCCTGCTGCGCGACCTTCTCGAGGACCGGGAGCAGGTCCTTCATCGAGGAGACCTTCTTGTCGTGGATGAGGATGAACGGATCCTCGAGCACCGCCTCCATCTTCTCCGGGTCGGTGACGAAGTAGGGCGAGACGTAGCCGCGGTCGAACTGCATGCCCTCGACCGTCTCCAGCGTCGTCTCGAGGCCACGGGCCTCCTCGACGGTGATGACGCCGTCCTTGCCCACCTTCTCCATCGCCTCGGCGATCAGGTTGCCGATCTCGGAATCGTTGTTGGCCGAGATGGTGCCGACCTGCGCGATCTCCTTCTTGCCGGTCGTCGGGACGCTGATCCGCTTCAGCTCCTCGATCACCGCGCCCACCGCCTTGTCGATGCCGCGCTTGATCGCCATCGGGTTGGAGCCCGCGGTGACGTTCTTGAGCCCTTCGCGGAAGATCGCCTGCGCGAGCACCGTCGCCGTCGTCGTGCCGTCGCCGGCGTTGTCCGACGTCTTGGTCGCGACTTCCTTCACCATCTGCGCGCCCATGTTCTCGAGCGGGTCGGCGAGCTCGATCTCCTTCGCCACGGTGACGCCATCCTTGGTGACGGTCGGCGCGCCGAACTTCTTGTCGATGACGACGTTCCGGCCCTTCGGTCCGAGGGTGACCTTCACCGCCTCGGCGAGCTGGTCGACGCCGCGCTTCAGCGCCGCGCGCGCGTCCGTGTTGAAATGCAGTTCCTTGCTGGCCATGGTATGCCTCTATGCGTTGGCAGTGATTACGAGACCACCGCGAGCACGTCGGACTCGCGGAGGATCAGGTACTGCTCGTTGTCGAGCGTGATCTCGGTGCCGCTGTACTTCCCGTACAGGACCTTGTCGCCGACCTTCACGGACATCGGGACGAGCTTCCCGTCCTCGTACTTGCCCGGGCCGGCAGCGATGATCTCGCCCTGCTGGGGCTTCTCCTTCGCGGTGTCCGGGATGTACAGCCCGCCGCGCATCTGCTCGGTGTCCTCGGACGCCTTCACGACGACCCGGTCCGACAGCGGGGTGATCTTCACGCCGGCCGCGCTCTTGGTGGCCATAGGTGGTGCGCCTCCGTCTCGTATTGCGGTGATGATGAGTGACCTCGTCCTTAGCACTCACTTGGATGGAGTGCTAACAGACAGGGATGATATGCGGGCCCCTTCCGCCAGGCAAGGCCCCGGAGTCCAAAGGCTGCCGAGTGCGGTAAATCGTTGTCGGACTGATGCTTATGCCCCAGTCGTCCCTGGCCCGTCACCCCACCAGCTCGAAGGCCAGCGCCAGCCCCCTGAGCGTCAGGTAGGGGTCCACGACGTCGAAGCAGGTGCAGAGCGGCGCGAACAGCTCGGCCAGCCCCCCGGTCCCGATCACCATCGGCCGCTCGCTGCCCGGCCACTCCGCCACGATCCGGCGCACGATCCCGTCGATCGATTCCGCGGCGCCGAACATCACGCCGGACCGGATGCACTCCTCCGTGTTCCGGCCGACGGTCCTCGCCGGCGCCACGAGCTCCGTCGCCGGAAGCTTGGACGTCCGGCGAAACAGCGTCTCCGCCGACGTCCGCACCCCCGGCGCGATCACCCCGCCGAGGAAGACCGAGTCCCTGGTGATGCAGTCGAAGGTGGTGGCCGTGCCCAGGTCGACGACGATCGCGTCGCGCTCGTACAGGCGGCTCGCCACCAGCGTGTTGATGATCCGGTCGGCGCCCACCGTGCGCGGCTCGTCGACGTCGAGGGTGATCGGCAATGGCGACGTCGCGTCGATCACCTCCACGCGCTGCACCGACAGCCAGTCGTGGCACGCCTCGGCCAGAGGCTGGGTGATGCGCGGCACGACCGAGCCGATCGCCGCCCCGTGCACCCGCTCGAGCGCGATGCCGGCGCCATCGAGAAAGCCGCGAAGCAGCACGCCGAGCTCGTCCGAGGTGCGCGGCACGTCGGTCGTCAGCCGCCAGTGCGCGCGTAGCTCCTCGCCGTCGAACAGGCCGAGGGTCGTCTCCGAGTTGCCGACGTCGAAGGTCAGCAGCATGTGGGTGGCTCCGCGAAGGTGAGCGAGCCGGTTCGGTACCGGGAGAGCGCGCCCGTCTCATCGGCGACGAGGAGCTCGCCCTCGGCCGAGATGCCGGCCGCACGACCGGCCGCCGGGGCGGTGATCGTCCGCCGTGCCGCGATGTCGCGCGTGTCCCATCGCGCCAGCTCGTCGCGACCGAGATGACCCGTCGCCGCCGCGGCGCGGCGAAGCGCCGGAACGAGGCGCTCCAGTACCGCGAGGCGTGTCACGCCGGAGACGAGACCGACGCCTGTGTCCACCGCCGGCGTCAGCACGTTCAGCCCCATCCCCATCGCAACCCAATCCGGCGCCGTGCCGCGCCACCGCGTCTCGATCAGGATGCCGGCCAGCTTCCGCGCGCCGACGTAGAGATCGTTCGGCCATTTCACGCCAACGCGCGACGCCGCCACCTCGTCGAGCGCCTCGGCGGCGTAGAGCCCGCAGCGCAGCGAGAGCACGTCGAGCGCGCGCGGGTCCGCCGGCCGCTCGATCAGGGTGAGCCAGATGCCGGCGCCGGGTGCCGACGCCCATCGCCGCCCCTGCCGTCCCCGCCCTGCCGTCTGTTCGTCCGCGAGGACGAGCGTCCCCGAGGCGGCATCGGGCCCGATGCGATGCGCGACGTCCAGCGTGGACCCGACCTGGTCGAAGGCGAGCACCGCCGGGACGGCGAGACGCTCCGCCAGCTCGGCGGCAGCGACACCGTCGTACGTCGCGGCCTGACGCGGAACGCCGAGCGTCGCCGGGTCAGCGAAGGAAGACAAGATAGTAGACCACGGCGAGGACGATGCGGTACCAGCCGAAGACCGAGAAGTCGTGCCGCTTGATGTAGCCGAGGAAGGTCTTGATCGCGACGATCGCGGTGATGAAGCTGACGACGAAGCCCACCGCGAGCAGGCCGTAGTGCCCCGCGAGCGCCGCCCGCCCCTTGACCAGCTCGAGCCCCGAGGCCGCGAGCATCGTCGGGACGGCGAGCATGAAGGAGAACTCGACGATCGTGCGCTTCGAGATGCCGATCAACGAGCCGCCGACGATCGTGGCGGCCGACCGCGACACGCCGGGGATCACCGCGATCGCCTGGAAGAGGCCGATCAGGAACGCCTTGCGATAGGTGATCTCGCGGAAATCGACCTCACCCTCGGTGCTCGCCCGGAACCGCTCGAAGACGATCAGCGCGATGCCGCCGATCAGGAGCGACAGCAGGACGACGGTGAGATTGCCGAGCAGATAGCTCTTCACCGCCTTGTACACGGTGAGCCCGATCACTCCGGTTGGGATCACGGCGACGACGAGCTTCTTCAGCACGTCCCAGTGCCAGAACTTCTTCCAGTAGAGGACGACGACGGAGAGGATCGCGCCGAACTGGATGATGATCTCGAAGCTCTTCACGAACTCGGAGTCCAGGGCGAGAAGCCGGCTCGCGAGAATCAGGTGCGCCGTCGAGGAGATCGGGAGAAACTCCGTCACCCCTTCGACGATGCCGAGAATGAACGCGTGCAGCAGGGACATTGGGGGTCGGGTGAGCGGTGGAGCGGA
>JABFYH010000105.1 GCA_013361335.1 Gemmatimonadaceae bacterium
GGGCGCGCCCGGCGGCGTCGTTCCGGTCGCGGGGGTCGCCGGCGCGCTGGCCGCGGTGGCGCTGACGCTCCTCACGGCGCGCGCCACCGGCGGTCACGGCGACGCGCGCGTGGTGCTGATGGCTGGGGTCGTGGTGGGCGCCTTCGCCAACGCCGCCATCATGGTCGCGCTGGCCGGTGCGGATGCCAGCGTCGTGCGCGGCGCGCTCTGGTGGATGATGGGCTCCGCCGCCGACGCGAGCTGGGGATCGGTGACGGTGCTCGCCGGCTACGTGGCGATCGGCGTCGGTCTGCTGCTCTTTCTCGCCCGCGCGATCGACGTCCTCGCGCTGGGCGAGGACACGGCCGCGGGGATGGGCGTGGACGTCGCCCGGGTCACCCTCGCGGTGTACGTCGCCGGCGCGCTGCTCGCGGCTGGCACCGTCGCCGCGGCGGGACTGGTGGGATTCGTCGGGCTGCTGGTGCCGCATCTCGTGCGCCTGGCAGGGGCACGGACGCACCGCACCATCATCGCCGCTGCGGCGCTGGCCGGCGCCGCGCTCGTGGTGCTCGCCGACCTCATCGCGCGCGTCGCCCTCCCGCCGGCCGAGCTCCCGCTCGGTGCGGTGACGGCGATTCTCGGCGTGCCGTTCTTTCTGGGCCGGCTGCGGCGGCTCGCATGATCGCCTTCTCCGACGTCGTCGTGCGGTATCCGCATCGCACGCAGCCGGCGCTCGACGGCGTGAGCTTCGCCGTGCCGCGGGGGTCGCTCACGGCGGTCGTCGGGCCGAACGGCAGCGGAAAGAGCACCCTCGTGCGCGCGCTGATCGGGCGCGTCGCGCTCGCCGGGGGCACGATCGACGTCGACGGCACGTCGATCGATGTCGGCTCGCGGCGCGCGCTCGCCACCCGCGTCGCCGTCGTGACGCAGCGCGAGGAGCCGGCGCTGCCACTCAGCGTGCGCGACTACGTGTCGCTCGGCCGCTATCCGCATCTGGGCTTGTGGCGCGGGCGAACGCCGACCGACGTCGCCGCCGTCGATGCGGCGATCGTCGCGACGGAGACGGAGTCGCTCGCCTCGCGCGCCGTCACCGAGCTCTCGGGCGGCGAGTGGCAGCGGGTGCGGCTCGCCCGCGCCGTCGCGCAGGGCGGCGAAGCCGTGGTGCTCGACGAGCCGACGACCTTTCTCGACGTCGGCCACGAGATGGCGATGTTCGAGCTGCTCAGCCGTCTCGCAGGCGAAGGGCGTGCCGTGCTCCTCGTCAGCCATCAGCTCAACCTCGTCGCCCGATTCGCCGCGCGCATCGTGCTGCTGCACGCCGGCCGCGTGGCGGCAGCGGGTGCGCCGGCGGAGGTCATGCAAGGCGCCGTGCTCGAGCGCGTCTACGAGTGGCCTCTCGTCGTCACCCGCGATCCGGCAGTCGGCGCGCCGGCACTCGTGCCATTGCGCGCACCGCCTCGCCGCTGACCGGCAATCGTGCGCTCCATCACCTCATCCTTCACCAGCAATCGACCCATGCGTCTTCGTCTCACCTTGACCGCCGTCAGCACGATCGTCCCGGCCGCTCTCGCCGGGCAGGGGACGGCGCACGACACGGCGCGCACGGCCCCGATCGTCGTCACGGCGACACGGTCGCCCCTGCTCGCGGATCGCGTGCCGTCCACCGTCACGGTGCTCACCGCGGATGCGCTCCGTCAGCAGGGCATCACCACCGTCGCTGATGCGCTGCGGCAGGTGCCGGGACTCTCGCTCGCGCAGACGGGCTCCTACGGCGGCGCGACGTCGCTGTTCGTGCGCGGCGGCGAGAGCAAGTTCACCAAGGTGCTCGTCGATGGCGTGGCGGTGAACGAGGCGGGGGGCGCCTTCGACTTCTCGTCGCTCACCGTGGACAACCTCGACCGCATCGAGATCGTTCGCGGGCCGGCGAGCGTGCTCTATGGCTCCGATGCCGTGGCCGGCGTCGTCCAGCTCTTCACGCGTCCCGGCGCCGCTCGCGTGAGCGGCGACCTCTCGGCGCGGGGCGGGACCTTTGGCTCCTATGATGCCGATGGCGCGGTGCGTGGTGCCAACGGCCTCGCGACCTGGTCGCTCGGCGGCGGTCGCCACGGCACCAACGGCTTTCAGGCGTTCAACAGCGGCTGGACCAACAACACCGGGAGCGCGCTCCTCGGCCTCACCCATGGCGCCGGCGATGCGCGTCTCTCTCTGCGCTACACCGACGTCGCCTTTCACTATCCCACCGACGGCAGCGGCCAGGTCGTCGACAGCAATGCCGTGCACCGCGAGGACCGGCTCGCCGTGGGGCTCGACGCCGGCTACCGCCTCGCCGCACCGGTCGAGCTGCGGCTGGCGCTCGCATCGTCGAACGCGCACGGCGTGACCGACAATCAGCCCGACAGCCCAGGCGACGTCGGGGATTACTACTTCACCACCGCCGACCGGTCGCACCGGCGGAGCGGCGACCTGCGGCTCGCGCTCGACCTGCCGAGCGATGCGCGCCTGACGGTCGGCGGACAGGTGGAGCGGAGCTGGCAGGAGACCGGCACGCTCAGCAGCTTCGGCGACACCCCGCCGTACAGTCACGCGCGGCGAACCACCGGCACGTATGCGCAGCTGCTCGTCGCGCCGGCGCCGTTCACGGCGACGCTCGGTGGCCGCTACGACCACAGCGACCAGTTCGGGTCCTTCGCCACCTACCGCGCCGCGGCGAGCATGCAGCTCGCGCCGTCGACACGGGTCCGCGGAAGCCTCGGCACCGCGTACCGCGAGCCGACCTTTCTCGAGAGCTACGGCGGCGGGTTCGTCAACGGCAATCCCGCGTTGAGCCCCGAGCATGCGCTGAGCGCGGACGTCGGCATCGAGCAACACCTGGGCGACCGCGCGACGGTGAGTGCGACCTGGTTCTCCAACTCCTTCCGCGATCTCATCGACTACCAGTTCGCCCCGGCCGGGGGCGCGGACTACTTCAACGTCGCCCGCACGAAGACCGCGGGCCTCGAGTTGGAGGGACGCCTCGCGCTGACGAGTGGCCTGCACGCCGACGCCGCCTTCACGTATCTCGACACGAAGGTCGTCGATCCGGGCAAGAGCAGCGGCGCGACCGCGCTGTTCGTCGCCGGGGCCCATCTTCTCCGCCGTCCCATGCACACCGTCGACGCGGGGGTAGGCTATCGCGGGGCCAGAGGTGCGATCGACCTTCGTGCCCGACGGGTAGGCACGCGGGAGGACAACTACTTCGCCCCCGACTTCTCCAGCAGCCACGTCACGCTGCCGGCGTACACTCGCGCCGACCTGTCGGGAGAGCTCGGGGTCGTTCCGACCTCGAGCCGCACCACCGCGACGCTCACCCTCCGGGTCGAGAACCTCTTCGACGCGCGGTACACCGACGTGGCGGGATTCAACTACGATTTCAGCCGCACCGACGACGCCTCGCTCGCGCAGACCGGGTATCGCGCCGCCGGCCGCCGCGTGCTCGCGGGGGTCCGTCTGGGCTGGTGAGCAGAGACCGTCGCGGTGCGCTGCGGGGGGCGCCACGGGCTATCTTTCATCCATGGCGCTGCTCGCCACCGACGCGATCGTCCTCCACGCCTTCGACTACCTCGAATCGTCGCGCATCCTGCGTCTGGTGACGCGGGAGGGCGGCGTGCGCAGCGCGCTCGCCAAGGGCGCCCGGCGGAGCTCGCGCCGGTTCGGCAGCGCGGTCGATCTGTTCGCGCAGGGAAGCGCGCAGCTCTACGCCAAGCCCGGTCGCGACCTGGACACTCTCAGCGGCTTCGACGTCGTCGTGTCGCGGCCCTTGCTCGCCGCGGACCTCGGTCGATTCGCTGGGGCGTCGGCGATCGCCGAGCTGACGCTCCGCTTCGGCCGGGATGAGGCGGACGCCGGCCTGTTCGATGCCGTGGCCGGCGCGCTCGATGCGCTCGTCGCCGCGCCGCCCGAGGCGGCGACGACCGCGACCCTCGGCGCGGCCTGGCGCATCGTCGCCGAGCTCGGGTTCGCGCCGACGACGGACGTCTGCGCCGAGTGCCACGCACCGCTCGAGCCCGAGGCCACGGTCATGTTCAGCCATCGCGCCGGCGGCGCGCTGTGCGCACGGTGCGGCCGGCTCGCCCCCGCCGGTCGCAAGCTGCCCGCCGACGCGCGCGATGCGCTGCGCCACTTCGTCGCCGGAGACCCCTTCGTGCCCCTCGACGACGCCTCCGCCCGCGCGCACCAGCGGCTGCTGCGGGAGTTCCTCGCCGAACATCTCACGGACGGCCGGCCGTTGCGCGCGCTCGAGCTCTGGGAGGAGCAGCGGTGGTGACTGGAGCGGCCGCATGATTCTCGGCACCGCGGGGCACATCGATCACGGCAAGACCACGCTGGTGCGCGCGCTCACCGGGGTGGACACCGATCGCCTGCCCGAGGAGAAGCGGCGCGGCATCACGATCGATCTCGGCTTCGCCCCCCTCACGCTCGACGGCGTCGGCACCGTGGGCGTGGTCGACGTGCCGGGTCACGAAGCGTTCGTGCGGACGATGGTGGCCGGCGCCACCGGAATCGACCTCGCGTTGCTCGTCGTCGCCGCCGACGAAGGGGTGATGCCGCAGACTCGCGAGCACCTGGCGATCCTCTCACTGCTCGGCGTGCAGGGGGGCGTGGTGGCGCTCACCAAGCGCGATCTGGTCGACGACGAATGGCTGGCGCTCGTGCAGGACGATCTGCGCGCGACACTCAGGCCAACCCCGCTGGCGGGCGCCGCGATCGTACCCGTGTCCGCGACGACCGGCGCCGGCCTCGATGCATTGCGCGCCGCGCTCACCGACGCGGCCGGGTCGATCCCGCGGCGTGCCACCGACGATCTGTTCCGACTCCCCGTCGACCGCGCGTTCACGGTGCGGGGCACGGGCACGGTCGTGACGGGAACCGTGTGGTCGGGCGCGCTCGCCCGCGACGCGACCGTTCGTCTGCTCCCCGCCGATCGCACCGTGCGCGTGCGCGGACTGCAGGCGCACGGGCGGAGCGTGGACGAGGTCAGCGCAGGTGACCGTGCGGCGATCGCGCTCGCTGGCGTCGAGGTGGACGACGTCGGACGTGGCGCGATCCTCGTGCAGGGCGCGGCCTGGCGTGCCTCCCGCGTGCTGCGCGCCGACGTCGCGCTCCTTCCCGACGCCCCTCGGCCCCTCGGGCCGCGCTCGCGCGTTCGCTTTCATCTCGGCACGAGCGATCTGTCCGCGCGACTGGTCGTGCCGGGCGGCACGTTGATGCCTGGT
>JABFYH010000183.1 GCA_013361335.1 Gemmatimonadaceae bacterium
GTGAACAGCTCAGCCGCTCAGCCGCTCCGCCGAGCACCACCAAGCCTGCCCGTCGTCACCGTGTCCGGCGCGGCAGCGCGCGGCTTCGGGACGAGCACTGCCGTCCCCTTCACCCGACCGAACAGCCGAGCCTCGCGACAGGTCGGCGTCCAGATGTCCAACCGGTTCCCGCGGATCACGCCACCGGTGTCGTCGATCAGAAAGCGCCCGAAGTACGTCTTGCCGACGTACACCTCGAGATAGTGCCCGAGAGGAAACACCTTCGGGTCCGACGCGATGATCCCCTCGCGCACGTAGTGGTCGCGGCGCGTCGTCCCCTTGAGGCAATACGCCGTGAGCTCCACCGGCACCGGAACGCCGAGGCGGAGCGGCGCATCGCGGTCGACGTGCCAATCGCGCGATGCCCCGAGCACCAGCGCACCGCCGAGCCGAATGGGCGGGTACACCACGACCGGGAGGAAGGCGAGCGGGCGCTGCGGCTCGTGCAGGAGCCCGTCGCGCACGCGGAGCGCGCCCGCGGCGAGGGTGACGACGAGCACCAGCGTGAGCATCGCCGACGAATAACGTCCCAGGCGCCGCCGCGGACGCTTCGGCGGGCGACCGCTGCCGATGAACGGTGGCAGCTCCGGCGCCTTCGGGATCGGCACCGACGTCACGACCGGCGTGCCGTGCGCCGGCGTCGGCAACGGAGAGGGGGGCGCGGCGATCACGACAGCACCTCGAGCACCAGGGCGTCGCCGACCTCGATCGCCCAGTCGCGCTCGGCGCCGGCCATCGTTCCTATCCCCGCGGGCAGCGCGAACGCCACCGCGCCGGCCCGTGCTTTCTTGTCGTGCCGCGTCGCGTCCAGGATGGCAGCGGGCGACAGGTTTCCCGGCACCGCCGACGGCAGCCCTGCGATGCGCACCACCCGCTCGATCTCGGCCGCCGTGCCCCGCTCCGCGACGCCGAGTCGCTCGGCGAGCCGCGCTTCCAGCACCATCCCGATGGCGACCGCTTCGCCGTGCAGGAGCGCATAGCCGCTCGCCTGCTCGAGCGCGTGGCCGAGGGTGTGGCCGAAGTTGAGAGTCTTGCGGAGGCCGGACTCACGCTCGTCGGCGCGCACGACAGCCGCCTTGATCTCGACGCTGCGCGCCACGAGCTCGATCGTGGCGGGGGCGTCCGCCGCGAGCACCGCGGGGAGCAGCGTCTCGACGCGCGTGAAGTACGTGGCGTCGGCGATCGCACCGTGCTTGATCGCTTCGGCGAGGCCGGCGCGGCGATGGGCGTCGGGCAGGGTGCGCAGGGTGTCGACGTCGACCAGCACCGCCGACGGCGGATGGAAGGCGCCGACGAGATTCTTCCCCGCCGCGGTGTCGACTCCGGTCTTCCCGCCGACCGACGCATCGATCATCGCGAGCAGAGAGGTGGGGCACTGGACGACGGGGACGCCGCGCATGAACGTCGCGGCCACGAAGCCGGCGACGTCGCCCACGACGCCGCCGCCGAGGGCGACGACGGTGGTGTCGCGCCCGCAGCCGGCGGCGAGGAGGTCGTCGGTGAGCCGGATCCAGGTGTCGCGCGTCTTGTGCGTCTCGCCGGCGGGCATCCGGTGGACGCTCGTCCGGCCATGGCGCTTCAGATCGGCTTGCGCGGCGGGGGCATAGTGCGGGGCGACGCCGTCGTCGGTGACGATGGCGTAGTGGTGCGCGCGCGCGGCTGCCGCGACCAGGTTGCCCAGCTCATGACGTAATCCCGCGCCGATGGTGACGCGATAGGTACCCGCGTCGACCACTCGAGCCGTCTCCCGCGCCGCCGTCGTCGCCATCCTACCAGGTGACCTCACCGGCGCCGGCCCGGCGGTTGGCGACGCGGGCCAGGGTGAAGAGCAGGTCGGAGAGCCGGTTCAGGTAGATGACGGTGAGCGCGGGAAGCTCCACCTCGTGCTGGAGTCGGACGACGTGCCGCTCGGCGCGCCGGCACACGGTGCGCGCGACGTGGAGCGCCGCCGCCTTGGGGGTGCCGCCGGGGATGATGAAGGCGGTGAGCGGCTCGAGCTCCGCCTCGCCCTGATCGATCGCCCGCTCGAGCTCCGCGATCCGCCCCTCGTCGATCCGCGCCTTCTGGAGATGGAGGGCCATCTTGTCGCGATCCGGAGTGGCGAGGAGGGCGCCGATGGCGAAGAGGTCGCGCTGGATGGGCACGAGCACCTCGTCGACGCGCGGCATCGGCTCGACCGAGCGTGCCATGCCCAGGACGGCGTTCAGCTCGTCGACGTCACCATAGGCCTCGACGCGAACGTCGTCCTTGGGGACGCGACCGCCGCCGAAGAGCCCAGTGGAGCCGGAATCCCCGGTCTTCGTGTAGATCTTCATTGCCCGGAATATACGCCGGACTGGGCGCCGCGGCCGCCGCCCGATGAGCCGAGCGCCCTATATTTCCCCGCCATGGATCATCCGACAAAGGACATCACCATCATCGGCGCCGGCCCGGCGGGGCTCTTTGCCCTCTTCTATGCCGGCATGCGCGAGACCTCGGCCCAGATCGTCGACGCGCTCCAGGAGCCCGGCGGGCAGCTCACCGCGCTCTACCCCGAGAAGTACATCTTCGACGTCGCCGGCTATCCCCAGGTCCTCGCCAAGGATCTCGTGAAGGCGCTCCGCGAGCAGGCCTCGCGCTTCCGGGAACCGATCCATCTCGGCCACGCCATCACCGGGCTCGAGGAGGCCGATGGCCACTTCGTCCTGCGCACCGAGCGCGACCGCTTCCCCACCAAATCGATCATCATCGCCGCCGGCATCGGCGCCTTCTCACCGCGGCGGCTGCCGCAGCCGTGCGCCACGCCATGGTACGGCCGCGGCATCTACGACGTCGTGACCGATCCGCAGGACTACAAGGGCCAGCGCGTCGTCATCGTCGGCGGCGGCGACTCCGCCTTCGACTGGGCGACGCAGCTCCGCGGCGTGGCGGCGCACGTGTCGCTCGTGCACCGGAGCGACAAGTTCCGCGCGCACGGCGCCACCGTCACCCAGTTCGAGGAGGACGTGAAGGCCGGACGCGCGTCGATGTTCACCTTTCACGAGCTCGCCGACGTCCTCTGCAAACCCGTGGGCGAGCGGTTCACGCACCTGATCCTCAAGCAGGTCAAGACGAAGGAGACCACCGAGATCGAGGCGGACGTCGTGCTGCCGATGCTCGGCTTCGTGAGCGACATCGGCCCGCTCGCCGACTGGGGGCTCACCCTCCAGAAGCACGAGATCGTCGTGAACCAGCTGATGGAGACAGGGCGCGCGGGGATCTGGGCGGCGGGCGACGTGACCGCCTATCCCGGAAAGCTCAAGCTCATCGCCTGCGGCTTCGGCGAAGCGGCGACGGCGGTGAACCAGGCGGTGCACTGGATGTACCCCGAGAAGAAGGTCGCGCCGGGCCACTCGAGCAACATGGGCGTGTTCGGCCAGAAGGACGATTAGCCGGCGCGGCGCCGGCCGAGGGTCAGGCGGGTGTGGTCTGCACCGCCGCTGACCGCCGGCTCACCAGCCGCCACGGGAAGAAGTAGACGGCATACACCACGGCGTACACCGCGAAGTTGTCGAGCCCCGCGTAGTGGGCGAAGGCGAAGAAGAAGATCAGAAGGTGCATGCGCACCACCTTCTGATACGGCAGCACCATCGCGCTCACCGGCTTCGCCGCATTTGCCGCCTTCCGTGCGGCGATGGCCGACGCGGTGACCGAGACGTCCACCGGCCCCTGTGCAGGTGGCGCCATGAACGCGGCGCGCTCGGCGAGGAACGACGCCGGGAGAAAGACCCAGTAGCGGCGCAGCGCCTCATCGAAGAGCGCCCAGCCCCGCGTCGACGGCGCGCGGAACCCGCCCCAGCTTCCGTCCATCGGAAAGAAGTCGCTCAGGAACTGGGCGTGGACGTAGTGGAACCCCACGAAGTGCACCGTGAAGAAGGCCACCAGGAACAGGCCGAGCGCGAGGCCGACTCCCCCGACGAGGAGCGCGTTCCGCGGATCGGCGGCCAGCGCCTGCTCGACGGTGGCACGATCGCGCCATGCCATCAACGCCAAGAGCAGGGCGGGGCGGAGGATCGTCCAGAGAATGATCGCATAGCCGACGACGAGGCTCGAGAGCCAGAGGCTCCACACGAGATCCGTCACGCTCGCGCGCAGCCACCACGCCAGCGCGAGCACGGTCACGAAGGCCACGGCATCGGGCCACGCCGAGTGCCAGCCTCGATCGGTCTGCTGCTCCTGGATCGCCATCCGCGCACCTCCGAATGAGTCGGTCTCTCATCCGGACTGGCGCTCGCCCCGCCGCGTAACCGTCAGTCGACGTCGTAGTGCGATGCGGCGATCATCGCTCGGCTCCGGCGCGCCGTGCACTTGCGCTCGGAGTCGGCCAGCGCGTCGTCGCTGGGCAGACGCACCACGCTCATCACCTTGCCGCTGAGGGTGCTCACCCGCGCGATGCGGCCGTCGTGCAGGTACAGGGTGTTGATGCTGTCGCCCTCGGCGACGACGTGCACGATGTCGCTGACGATCATGGGACGCTCCGGCGGACGGCGGGGAAAGACGGGCTCGCGCCGACTAACGTACGGTCACCTGCAGGGCGAGGCCATGCCCACCCGGATACAGATCGACGGCGACGCGCCGGTCCCCGTTGCTCTCGCGCACGTGGTTGTACGCTTCGATCGCCCCCGCCAGCGCCACCGAGCCGGCGACGGCCAGGCCTGGCAGGAGGCAGGGGCGCGAGCTGACGGGTCGCCGAGCCGTGTAGGTGTACGGGTTCCCGAAGGGATCGGTCGCCGTTTCCTGGGTGGTGGTGAAGGTGGTGCGCTGCGACATCGCGCACGCCACCCCCGCGGCCGCGGCGCCGAACGCCAGGGCGCCGGCGACGGGGCGTCCCGTGTAGAACTGCCCCGCCCCCGGGATCAGGAGGCCGAGCGACAACGCCCGCGTGGGTGACAGCCGTGCCGGGACCGCGACCGGAGCAGTCGTGCGCGGCGGCGGCGCGAGGAGCGCCACTCGCTCGCGCGCCTCCGCCGCTTCGGCGCCCTCGGGCGAGAGCGCGAGGAAGCGGCAGTACTCGCTGGCCGCGTCGGTGGCGGCACCCGCCGCGTCGTTCGCGCGCGCGAGCTGGTAGGCGAGATCGGGGTCGCGGGGATCGAGCGCCGCGGCCTGGCGCAGCTGCTCCCGCGCCGCTGCGCGGTCGCCGAGGATGGCGGCCTGCTGCGCGCGCTCGG